>MEMM01000142.1:10455-45969 GCA_001767925.1 Alphaproteobacteria bacterium RIFCSPHIGHO2_12_FULL_63_12 | reverse complement strand
CGGCGCGTCCGCGGCGTTTCCGGCGACCGTTCTCGCCTCGGCCGCGCTGCACGCCTTCACCGCGGGCGCGGCGGGCGTGATGATTCTCGCGGTGATGACGCGGGCGACGCGCGGCCATACGGGGCGCCCGCTCGCGGCCGACGCCGCGACCGTCGCAATCTACGCTTTGGTTAATCTCGGCGCCCTGGCGCGCGTTGCGGCGTCCTACTGGACCCCGGATTATCCGATGGCGCTCGTCGCCGCCTCGTTCATCTGGAGCGGGGCTTTCCTTCTCTTCGCGATTGTTTACGGCCGCTACCTGCTGACGCCAAAGCTCGCCTGAGCCGCCTTGATCCTGATCAAGAAACTTCCACCGCGGCCGGTTATGTGGCGTGGCGGCCGAGTGCGGCCGTCGCCGCGAGTCGGGATGTACGACATGTCGAAGACCGAAGATCGAGAAAGTGGAGCGCCGGCCGCCGCGCCGCGACCAACGCCCTATGAAATGATCGGCGGAAAGGAAAAAATCCGCCGCATCGTCGATCGTTTCTACGATCTGATCGACATGGCGCCGGAATTCCAGCGTCTTCGGTCAATGCATGCGCGCGATCTGTCGCCGATGCGGCAGTCTCTCAGCTCGTATCTCGGATTCTGGCTCGGCGGCCCGGAAAGCTGGCAACCGCTGAAAGGCGGCGGCTGCGTGATGTCGTTGCATGCGCGATTCCTGATCGATCAGGACCACGCGCAGCAATGGATCGACGCGATGTCGCGCGCGATAGACGACGAAGGCGTCGATCCGAGAATTTCCAACGCGATGAAGGAAGCGATGGCGCGCATGTGCGCCGGTATGATCAGCGCCTGACGCGGCGCTCAGCTTTCGAGCTCTTCCCGCTTCATTTCGAGCGCCAGCCATTCCTCTTCGGCGGCGGTGAGGCCGCTTTGCGCTTTTTCAAGGCGTGCGGCTTGTTCGTTGAACGCCTTCGCGTCGCGCGCGAAGAGCGAAGCGTCGGCGAGCGCCGCCTTCAGCGCGCCGATCTCCTTGGTCAGCGCCTCAATTTTTGCCGGCAGCGTTTCAAGCGCGAATTTCTCTTTGTAGGTGAGTTTGGCGTCCGCCCGCCCGCGCGCCGGGGCGCCGCTGTCCGCTTTCTCCGGCGACGGCGTCGGAGCGATGGCGCGCTTTCGGGCGTCCGGCGCGCCGCGACGCTGCGCGATCATGTCGTCATACCCGCCGGCGTACTCCGTCCACTGACCTTCCTTGCCGGAAGGATCGGTCGTAATGATCGACGTCACCGTCTTGTCGAGAAAATCGCGGTCGTGGCTGACGATCAGGAGGGTCCCCTGATAGTCGGCGATCAGCTCTTCAAGAAGGTCGAGCGTTTCAAGGTCCAGATCGTTGGTCGGCTCGTCGAGCACGAGCAAGTTTGACGGCTTGACCAGCGCCGCCGCGAGCGCGAGCCGGCCGCGTTCGCCCCCCGAAAGGGCCGAAACAGGCGTCCGCCACTGTTCGGGCTTGAACAGGAAATCCTTCAGATAGGAGGCGACGTGGCGCTTTTCATCGCCGATCGTCACGAAGTCGCCGCGCCCGTCGGTGATCGCGTCGGCGACGCGGTCATCCTCGCGAAGCGAGGCGCGGCGCTGATCGAGATTGATCATCTGCAACCCGGCGCCCAGGGTCACTTTGCCGGAATCCGGCGCAAGGTCGCCGATCAGCATCCTGAGCAGCGTTGTCTTGCCGGCGCCGTTCGGGCCGACAATGCCGATGCGGTCGCTGCGGGCGATTTCGATCGAGAAGTCGTCGACGATGGCGCGCCCGCCATAGTATTTTGAAATTTTTTCGGCGAGGATGACGCGCTTGCCTGACGGGGTTCCCTCATTCGCCGAAAAATTCACGGCTCCAATCGGCCGTCTGCGGTCGCGCCGCTGTTTTCGCAAATCCGCAAGCTCGCGCATCCGTCGCACATTGCGCTTTCGTCGCGCGGTCACGCCGTAGCGGACCCAATGTTCCTCGGCGACGATCTTGCGGTCGAGCTTGTGGGCGGCGGTTTCCTCTTCTTCGAGCGTCTTGTCGCGCCAGGCCTCGAAATCCTTGAAGCCGCGATCGAGGAAGCGCGTCTGGCCGCGGTCGATCCACACGGTCCGCGCCGTCACGTTTTGAAGGAAGCGGCGGTCGTGGCTGATGGCGACGACGGCGGCGCGCGATGCAAGAAGCCGCGCTTCGAGCGCCTCGATCGCGGGCAAGTCGAGATGGTTCGTCGGCTCATCGAGTAGGAGGACGTCCGGGTCGGCGGCGAAGATGCGGGCGAGGGCGGTCCGCCGCGCTTCTCCGCCCGACAGCGCCGCGCAGCGCTGGGCCGGATCGACGCCAAGCTCGTCATAGAGACGCGAGAGATCGCCGGGCGCGCCGGCCGGCGGAAGGCCCGCCTCGACGAAGCCGGCGACCGTGTCGAACCCGGTGAAGTCCGGATCCTGCGGGAGATAGGCGACGGTGACGGAAGGATCGACGAATCGCTTGCCATTGTCAGCCTCGATGAGGCCGGCCGCGATTTTCATCAGAGTTGATTTTCCCGACCCGTTGCGGCCGACAAGGGCGATGCGCGCTTGGGGTTCAACAACGAGCGCGGCGCCGGCGAGCAGGGGCTCACCCCCGAAGGTGAGGCGGATGTCCTCAAGAGTTAATAGCGGCGGCGCCATGGCGCGAGCGCTCTACAAGGCGCAGCTCCCGGCGGCAATGCGCCTGGCGCCGTTAAAACCCTGTCAGCGATTATCGGCGAGGCTCAGGCCATGGATGCGTTGATCGCCTTTCTTCGTGACACCCGGACGACGCCCAAGGCGTTCGCCAGGCTGATCGGGCTTGACGCTGGTCGTCTCGAACGCATTTTGTCGGGCGAGGAAGCGGTTGATCCCACCGTCGCGCAACGCATGGTCGATGCGACCGGCGGCGCGCTTCAGCTGTCGGACCTGATTTATCAGACGCCGGCCGCGGCGACGGTGGTCGACTTTCGCGGTCGTTTCGCCGGGGAGACCGCCGACATCGACACCGACCTCCTGGCCGGGATTTTGGCGACCTTGCTGCCAAAACTCATCGGCGGCGCCCGACGCGTCGGGGACGAACATTTGCCGCGCCTTGCAGCAGATGCGACGGCGCACACCTATTTGGCGCTGTCGACGGTTACGACCCGTCGCGGCCCGGAGCGTCTGATCCAAGCTCTGCAGCCAGTCTTCGCAGAAATTCTCGAAGATTTGTCGGCGCCGGAACCGGCGCGTCGCCGGCTTCAGCGGACATGCGAGGAAGCCGCCGCGCTTTATTTTCGGGCGCAGCCCCAAGCGCGGCGCGCGTAAGCTTGGCGGCGTCCCCCGTCGGATCGATCATCGAGATCGCGCGACGTTTCGCCAACCGCCACATGTTGCGGCCGATGGCGGCGGCGTAAGCGTCTTCACCTGACTCCGACATGAGCCCGTCCACTGGGGAGTTTTCTCCCGATTGCTACTAGGACGCGAGACGACTCAGCTTAAGGTTGTGTCGTCGCTAATCCTCGTCAATCCCTTTTACGTGAACGGAGCTAACTAATGACTAAAGACGTTCGTAAAGAGCAACTCGTTCTACTAAAATTTGAACAAAAACTGGCCGCACTCGCGGCATTTGTCGCTGCAGGTTCCTCGACCGCCGCCGCTGCCGCCGACAAGATTAACGGCGAGGCAACGCTCAAAGCTTATCAAGATATCCGGGAAGCGCTGGTTCATCTCGCCGACGTCACCACGCAGGCGCATGCCGCAATTCAGTCGAACGCATCGGACGCCGGCGTCCGTATCCTTGAAGCGGTCGGCGGCGGGGCGCCCAAAGACCCGCCTTCGGAGGTTGTGAGATTACTGCTTGGAATTGGTTAGTCATTGCTATTTACGCGATCGCGCTTGCGGTCACGCAGGGCCTTTGCCTCCTTTCAGGCCATAAAGTCATTCGCCAGGCGGCGATCCTAGTGACGATCGGTTGGGCGGCGACGATCGGCTGGTACTTCCAGTTCGCGCCTTCGGGCATGAACTGGGGATATTCGGTGATCGCGCTGTTTCAGGCCGTCGCCTTCTGGCGGATGTCGCAGCGCTGGGCATTGACCGTTCCGCTGTTCGCGGTGAACGGCGCCTCCATTCTTTTTCATCTGGCGGCGACGGTGTCGGAGATGAGCTTCTGGTGGACGGCGTTCGTCATGAATCGCCTGTTTGAAATGTCGATCGCCTATCTTGCCGGCTGCGCGATCTTCCGTATCCGGCGCGCCAAAAAAATGGGGCGCTCTTTTGCGAGCGCCCCTAACTGACTGCCGGAATCTGAATCGCGACCGATGATCCAGCTATTATTTCAGCGCGCCTTTTTGCGCAAAACCGGTTTCCGCTTTTGCGCCCGGCGCGCTAGTCGAACAGCTTCGCCCAGCGGCGCGGCTGGCGCTTTTTCCAGCCGCCGCGATGCCAGGCGTCGGAGACGATCAGCGGCGCGACGCTGGTCGCTTCGGCGAAGACCATCTGTTCATGGACGGTCGAGACCTTGCCCCAGCTTGCGGCTTCTTTCAGCGTCGAGGACGAGCATGCGCCGTCGCGAACGTCCGCGACCGTGATCTGCACGGCGTATTTGTGCATTTCGACGTCGTCATGGCCGAGGATTTCGGCGCAGACGACGGTGTCTTGCGCGAAATTCTTCGGCACGCCGCCGCCAATCATGAAAAGGCCGGTCGTGCCGGCGGCGAGCTTCACGTCGGTCAGTTCGCGGAAGTCGCCGGCCGAGTCGATCGTCACATAGGGCTTCTTCGCCTTGCGCCGTTCGACCTGATGCTTGACGACGCCGAAGCCGGCCGAGCAGTCGGAGAAGGCGGGCACGAAGATCGGCACGCCCTTTTCATAGGCGCGCTGGATCAGCGAGTCTTTTTTCTTCGCATTGCCGGCGGCGAGCCATTTGCCGATTTCATGGATGAATTCGCGCGAGGTGTAGGGGCGCGGCTCAAGGCTCTCGCAGATTTCGTAGATGGTGTGGTCGACGTTCTGAAGTTCTTCTTCGTCGATATAGGTGTCGTAGATGCGGTCGATATAAAGCGAGCGCAGCGTGTTGTCGTCAGGGATTTCGTTCGCCTGATAGTGTTTGAAACCGAGCGCTTCGAGGAAATCCATGTCGATGATCGAGGCGCCGGTCGCGACGACCGCGTCGATCATGTTGTACTCGATCATGTCGCGCCAGACGTGAAGGCAGCCGCCGGCGCCGGTCGAACCGGCCATGATGAGCCAGGTCGAGCATTTCTCGTCCTCGATCGCCATGTTGAGGATCTGGGCGGCGCGGGCCGCGTCGCGCGAGGTGAACGACATCTTGCCCCACGCGTCGATGATCGGGCGGGCGTCGAATTTCGTGATGTCGATATGCTCGACCTGGGTCGCGAGGAGTTCGGCTTTGCGGTTGTCGGCGGATTTGGTCATCGCACTCGGTCCTTCCAGTTAAAAACCGGATCCGGGCCGCGTCAGGATCGACGCGCGGAGGGCCGTATGCGCGCGCTATATAATAGGATTGTCCGCCGTCACAAGGCCTCCTGCCGCGCCGGGGTCGAATAGCCCGCGCCGCCGCGGCAGCGCCGGACCCGGCCGTCGCGACGCTGACGCGGGCAAGCGGCTTCAGCCGCCGAAGCGGGCGAATTCGACGGGGTAGATGGTCGGGCGCATGTCGGCGATCGCGCCGACGGAGGCGGCTGTCGTTCTCGCGATGAACTCGGCGATATCGCGGTGCGCCGACTTGGCCTGGGAGAGACGCCAGTGCTGGTGGAAGAGGTGAAACATGCCGTCATAAACCTGCAAGGTGACGTCAACGCCGGCCAGCCGGGCTTTTTCGGAAAATCGCGCCGAATCGCCGAGCAGCACCTCGCGGGTGCCGGCGTGGAGCAGCGCCGGCGGCAATCCCGCCGGATCGCCCGCCAGCGGTGAAACCAGCGGATCGTTGATGTCGGCGTCGCCGGCGTAAAGCTGAAAACATTGCGTGCAGTTTTCGGCGCTGTTCGCCGAAAACAGGGGATCGCGGCCGCGAAGCGTTTGGTGAGTGTCGCTTTCCGCGCGCGAATCGAGAACCGGAGAAAGCAAGACGAATCCGGCGGGAAGGGACAATCCCGCGGCGCGCCAGCGATAGAGGGACGAGAGCGTCAGCGCGCCGCCGGCGGAATCGCCGATGACGACGATCTGGTCGGCGGACCGCCCGCCCGCGAGCAGCGCACGATAGACTGCTTCAATTTCGTCAAGCTGCGTCGGATAAACGGCTTCGGGCGTCAGCGAATAATCGACCGCGATCGCCTCGCACCCGGAAAGATGGCATGACGGTAAAACCGTTGAGGCGTTGACGCGCGCCGAGCCGCAGACAAAGCCCCCGCCATGAAGATACAAGATCAACGGCGCATCCGCTTTCGCGCCTTGCGCGCGATAGGATACGCACGGGACGCCGCCAATGGAGATATTCTCCATCGAATAGTGAAAATCTATCTGATCGAGTGTTGCGAGCCAGTCGCCTTCCGCCACGCGTCGTATGATCGACCGGGTCAACGGATTGCGCATGGCCGCTACAGACGGATAGGCGCGCTGCGACGCCAATGTCGTCTTTGCGGCGGCGTCAAGATGCGCGCCGAATTTGCGCCTTACCAAAGCCACGTCGCTTCCCCCGCTTTCACGCGGGCGCCCTGACAATAGCGACGCCCTTGTTCTGCTGCGGGGGAAATTAGCCGATGAAACTCAATGGCGAGTTAACGCGAAAGGCTCCACTTTCGCGAGTGATCGAATTGTGATCGCCCGAAACGCCGTCAGCCCTTGGAGGCGCGCAGGCTGACGACGTTTTCCGCCGCCTCCGCTTCGCCGTACATCGACATCAGCGGGGCGTCATCGACGATCGCCTCGGCATATTGGCCAAAGCCGTTAAAGGCGGTCGCCAGCGCGGCGCCATAGGCGCCCGTCTGGCCGAATTCGATGTAGTCGCCCTCATGAACGTCCGAGGGCAGCAGGAACGGCCCCTTCAGCGTGTCGATCGAGTCGCAGGTCGGACCGTAGAGGCGGAACGCTTTCAGCTGGCGGCGCGGACCTTTTTTTGCGCGCAGGAGGCGCGTCGGATAGACAAGCCCGTCATGCGCCGCGTCGAACAAGGCGCCGTAAGCGCCGTCGTTCAGATAAAGCGCGTCGCCCTTCCTCAACTCCACGCGAACGATATGGCTGCCGGCCTCGGCGCAGATCGCGCGGCCGGGTTCGCACCACAAATCAGCGTTTTCGAGGACCGGCATCGATTCGAACGCCGCAGCGATCTCCTCGACATAGGATTTCAGCGGCGGCGGCGAAAGCTGCGGATAGGCGACGGGGAACCCGCCGCCGACATCGACGATATCGATTGTCACCTGCGCCTGTCGGATGAGATCGGAGACGATTTCCATCGCCGCGCGATACGCCTCCGGCCGCATGCATTGCGAGCCGACATGGAACGAAACGCCAAGCTCTTCGCACGAGGCGCGCGCCTGACGCAGCAACAACACGGCCTCCTGGCCCGAGCAGCCGAATTTGCCGTTAAGTTTGTGCTGCGCGTAATCGGACGAGACCGCGATGCGAACGACGAGATGGAGATCCTTCGCGCCGTTCGTCTCCTTGATGATCTTGTCGAGCTCATCGAGGCTGTCGAGCGAGAAGACGCGCACGCCGAAGTCGAAATAGGCCCGGCGGATGGCGAGCCGCGATTTCACCGGATGCATGAAAGCGAGCTTGGCGTCCGGGCAGCGCGACGCGACGAGTTCAATCTCCGGCAGGGAGGCGACGTCAAAAGCGCGCACGCCAGCCGCGTAAACCGCGTCGATGATCGCCGGATGCGGATTGGCCTTCACGGCGTAAAGAACGTCGCCCGGGAAAGTGCGCACAAAGAAATCCGCCGCCTTTTTGGCGGCTTCCGGGCGCAGGCAATGAACGGGGAGTTCAGGCTGGTCCGCTAGGACCAGCGCAAGCGCAGACTGGTGTCTGTCCATCTCATGGAACCTCGCTAAGCAGCTTCAACCAAGACGCCAATCTTGCGGAGAGGTCCCATGGGATTGACGAAACGCGCACATAAGAACGTTCCACTGGTTTGTAAAGAATTTCCGAATCGAAATTTTCCCGGCGGATCAAGGGGCTAGCTGTCAGCAGTCGAAGCGGAATGCTGCTAACCCATTGATTTTATTATAAGAAATTCAATCCAAGCCTTGCCGGCGCGTTCAGGGCGCGGCAAAATCCAATTGGTAACATTGCCTTACGGGCGCAAATTTCGTTCGGGCGCCCAGGGAAACAGGGGTGTTGTATGCGTAACGGTTCATCTCTCGCCCTCCAACTGAAGGGCTATCGTCTGGCGACTGCTGAAATCCTCTACCGCCTGCCGGATCATCCGGGGCTCCTTCAGACCTATGTCTGGCAGGACTACGACATCGCCCCGCGCTATCCGGTGCTGAACCGCTTTCTCGATTTCTGGTCGCGCCAGATTGAAGGGCCGCTTCATTCGGTCCGGGTCGCCGGCCGGGATATCGTCTCGGCGGCCGAAATGCGCGTCGGGACGCTGTTCCAGATCCACTAGTGTGGCGGATTTGAAATTCGCCAAGCGGCGGCTCCTCCGGTCGAATAGCATCGACTCACGAAGTGAGCCGCAAATCATCGCTTATCAAAACCCCTTTGGGCGCCTTCTCCCGTTTCGCGCGAAGTCGCTCACGCAAATACATCTCTCCGGTGCGACGGAATCGGCGCGTTCGTCCGTTGAATATTCCGGGCGCGGCGAAAGCGGCGCTCGCGGCTCTTTGACAAGTGAATTCGGCGGGGACCCGGTAAGACGCGTCGCCGCCAATCCTTAACGCTCCTCCGCCGGTTGATGCAGCGACGGAGCCGTTTCTCCGATTGGGCGAAAGTCAAAAATCCGGAAAATACGGACAAAAGCGCGACGACCCGCATGGGGGCTGGATTCAAATCCGGATCCGTTGCGGGGATAATCCGCAGGGTACGGACTTTTTTCCCCTGGAAGGCGAACGCTGTCCGGCTACAGGCGCGTCAGCAACTCCGCCGCAAAGGTCGACAAGGTGTCATCGCGCGCGCCCATGACGACAATGCGGTCGCCTGGCTTTGCAAGGTCGACGAGGCGCGCGCCGCAGGCCTCCCTGGTCGCCAGCGCTTCCGCGCGCCGATGGCGCAAGGTGACGCCGATGGCGATGTCGCGGCTGCCGACGCTGCGGTCGACGGTGCCGCCGAAATAAACCGGCTCCGGCATCAACAGGACATCGCCGGGCGCAAGATGCGTTGCAAAACACCCGATGAATTCCGCCTTCATTTTCTTCAGCGGGCCAAACCCATGCGGCTGGAACAGCACGAGCAGCCGCCCCGGAAAATCGTGCAACGTCTTCAGCGTCGCGGCGATCTTGTCCGGGTTATGTCCGAAATCGTCGATGACGGTGACGCCGTTCGACTCGCCGACAAATTCAAAGCGCCGCTTCACGCCGGCGAAGGAGGAAAGCGCGCGCGCCGCGTCGACGAACGGAACGCCCGCCGCCGTCGCCGCGGCGATCGCCGCTAGCGCGTTCGAGACATTGTGCCGTCCGGGTATTTTCAGCGATACGGCGATTTGCTCGCCGCCGCGCCGGTCGACCGCCATGAAGGAGACGCCAAAAGGCTGCGGGGCGATATTGAGGGCGTTGAAATCGGCGGCGCCCGGATCGATCGAATAGGTGAGAATGCTTCTGGCGCGATGCGCAAGGCGCATGGTCTCATCGTCATCGAGATTGAGGATGGCGGTGTCGGCCTTGGCGAGAAAGTCGCCGAACAGAGCGCGCAGCTCCTCCATCGACTTGTGATCGAGCGAGACGTTGTTGAGGACGGCGATCTTCGGCTGATAGAGCGCAATCGTGCCGTCGCTTTCGTCCAGCTCGCTGACAAAGGCGTCGCCATCGCCGACGAGCGCGCTCGCGAACGGGGCGTCATCCGAAACGAAATTCTTCATCACCGCGCCGTTCATCACGGTCGGTCGCCGCCCGGCCTCATGAAGGCACCAGGCGATCATCGCGGTCGTCGTCGATTTGCCTGAAGTGCCGGCGACGCCGATGGGGGTCGCCGCCGCGTTGAACAGCTCGGCGAGCAGCTCGGCCCGTCCGAGGCGCCGGGCGCCGAGCCGGATCGCCGCCTGAATGTCGGGCACGGTCTCTTCGATGGCGGCCGAGGCGACGAGGATCTGGTCGCGGCTGACAAGGCCCGACCCGTCCTGGGGAAAAAGGCCGACGCCCCGCGCCTTGAGGAATTCGAATTTCGGGGCGGTGCGTCCCTGGTCGAGCGCCCGGTCCGAGCCCGAAACCGCATGGCCCCTGGCGCGCAGGATCATCGCGAGCGGCAGCATGCCCGAACCGCCGACGCCGCAGAGGAAATATTGACGCTTTTCACCCATGGTCGGACCATCCTAAATGAGGTTTGCGAACAACCTCTTATCTATTCGCGAGGCGCGTCAACCAGATGGAGAAACCGGCCTATTCGATCGCGGTCGTCGCGCCGGCCAATCGTCTCCCGCCCGAGACGGCGGAAAAAGTCGCCGCGCTCGCCGCGGCGCACTATAGCGACCGCCTCCGGCTTCATTTCCATCCCCAATGCTTCCTGTCAGCGGGGCATTTTGCGGGAACCGACAAGGAACGCTCGGACGCCTTTCTCGACGTCGCCAACGACCCGGCCTTCGACGCGGTGTGGTTCGCGCGCGGCGGCTACGGCGCCTGCCGCCTCGACGACGCGCTGTTCGGCAAGCTCAATCGCGCGGCCCACGTGAAGACCTATCTTGGCTATTCCGATATGGGCGTGCTTCTCGGGCGGCTCGCCCGCGAAGGCGTCGGAACGTCAGTACACGGACCGATGCCGACGGATGTCAACCGGGAGGGCGGCGAAGCGGCGGCGCTGCGCGCTCTTTCCTGGCTGGTCGACCGCGACTCAACGGCGCTTGAACCGCACTGGCGGGCCGATCAGCCGGCCTTCGCCTTCAATCTGACGGTCTTAAGCTCGATGCTCGGCACGCGCGCCGAACCGGATCTCTCCGGCGCGATCTTGATGATCGAGGATATTGACGAGCAGCATTACCGCATAGATCGAACGATGTTTCACGTCATGTCGAGCGCCAATGTCCGGCGCGCGGCCGGCGTCAGGCTCGGACGCATGAGCAAGATACCGCCGAACGATCCGCCGTTTGAAAAGACCGAACAGGAAATCGTCCAATATTGGTGCGCGCGCGCCGGGGTTCCTTTTCATGGCGATGCGGATATCGGCCACGATGCGTCGAACCGAATCGTTCCCTTTCCGATGTCGCGACCGGCGCCATGATGATGGGATGCGTCCCGTACAAAGACGAAAACGGCGCGATGATGATCGGTAGCGCGCGGGCGTTTACCTTTGCGCCATTGACCGGCATCGGCGCTAATGCTCATGTCGCGCCGCCATTTTCGGCGAGGAGCAAGACTTGATATTCGGCCTTGACGCATTCGCGCCTTATGTCGCCGCTCTGGTTCTCGTCGCGCTGCTGATCGCTTTCGCAAAAGAGTGGCGTCCGCCGGAAGTTTGCGCGCTCGCCGCGGTCGGCGTTTTTCTGGCGCTCGGAATCATTTCGAGCGAGGATTTCGTCAAAGTCCTCGCCAATCCCGCGCCGGTGACGATCGGCGCGATGTTCATCATGTCGGCGGCGCTGGTGCGAACCGGCGTTCTGGACGAACTGGCGCGCGCGCTTATCAAGCGCGTCGGCAAACGCCCCAATCTCGCGATTTTCGGATTCCTTGTCATCGTGGCGGCGCTGTCGGCGTTCATGAACAACACGCCGCTGGTGATGCTGATGATCCCGGTCGCGCTTGCGCTTTCGGATCAGGTCAATGAAGCCCCATCGCGCCATATGATTCCTCTCTCCTATGCGGCGATATTGGGCGGCACGATCACGCTCGTCGGCACGTCGACCAACATTCTGGTCGACGGCGTCGCCCGTCAACAGGGCCTTGCTCCGTTCGGCATGTTCGAAATCGCGCCGCTCGGCGTCATTAACGCGATCATCGGCGTCACGTTCATTTTTATCTTTCGCCGGTTCCTTCCTGAACGAACCGCGATGGCGAGCCTGCTGTCGGACAAGGGCGCGCAGCGCTACATGGTCGAAATCGCGATTGAGGGCGAGAGCCCGCATATCGGCGAGCGCGCGGTCGAGGTGAAGGCGTTCAATCAAGCCGATAGCCGGCTGGTCGACGTCATTCGCGGCGACGCATCGCTCCGGCGGGAAATGGACCAGGTCGTGCTGGCCGAAGGAGACATCGTCGTCCTGCGCTCGCCTGTCCGCGACATTCTCGGCTTCAAACAGGCGCCGGAAATGCAAACGCCGGACGGCGGGCTTCAGCCGCTCAGCACCAGATCGTCCGTGCTGGTTGAAATTCTGCTGGCACCGGGCGCCCGGTTCATCGGCAAGACGCTGCGCCATCTTCGCCTGCGGCGCCGGTACGGCGTCTACCCGGTCGCCCTTCACCGGCGCGCCGCCAATCTCGCCGACCGTTTTGAATATTCGCCGCTCGAAGTCGGCGACACGTTGCTGATCGAAGGCTCGCCGGAAGACCTCAAACGGCTTTGCGACGATAACGATTTGGTCAATGTCGCGATGCCGCGCGAGCGCGCGATCAAAAAGAGTCACGCCCCGATCGCGATTGCAACGATCGCCGGCGTCGTCATTCTGGCGACCATTGGAGTCATGCCGATCGCCGGCCTTGCCGCGATCGGCGCCGGCCTCGTTTTGATCACCCGCTGCGTCGAGGCGGACGAGGCGTTCGAGGCGGTCGACTGGCGGATCCTTTCCCTGATCCTTGCGATGCTCGGCATCGGCGCCGCGCTGGAGAAGACGGGTCTTGTCGAGATCATTGTCGACGCGGTCGCGCCGGCGCTCTCCGGCGCGCCGCCGCTGATCGCGCTCGCGCTCGTGTATCTCCTGTCGATGACGCTGACTGAGATCGTGACCAACAATGCGGTGGCGATCGTCGTCACGCCGATCGCGGTCAATCTCGCGCTGACGCTCGGCGTCGATCCGCGCCCCTTCGTTGTCGCCGTCATGTTCGCCGCCAGCGCCAGCTTCATGACGCCGATCGGCTACCAGACGAACACGCTCGTTTATTCGGTCGGCGGCTACAAATTCACCGATTATCTCCGCCTTGGCGCCCCCCTGAACACGATCTGCGCGATCACCGCGGTGCTGGTGATCCCGATTTTCTGGCCGTTCTGATTGTTTTCCCTCCCATGGCTGGTTTAGGGTCCGCCGGCTAGGGCGAAGGCCCCGCTCGTTCAGAAGCGGCCGCCCGTAATGGAGAGTTGGATGAAGGCAAGATTGTTGATGACAGGGGCGCTATACGCCCTGCTGCTCGTTGCGCCCGCCTGCGCTAAAAAGAACGCGCAGGAAGCGGGGGCAGCGGCCCCGGACAGCGCCGCGGCGGCGGTCGCGGAACCGGCGAAACCTGATCCTGAAAAACTTGCAGCGGATAATGAAGTGAAAGCGGAAAAATTTCTCGCCGACAATGCGCAGCGTGATGGCGTCAAGACGACCCCGTCCGGTCTTCAATACATGGTGCTCTCCGAAGGTCCCGCGGGCGGCTATTCTCCGAAGGCGGAAGAAATTGTCGATGTGCAATATGTCGGTACGCTGACCGACGGAACGGAATTTGACAGCTCGATCAAGCGCGGCGCTGCGGCGCGCTTTCCGCTCGATCAGGTCATTCCAGGCTGGACCGAAGGCGTCCAGCTGATGAGCGAAGGCGACAAATACCGCTTTTTTATTCCGCCTGAACTTGCCTATGGCGCGACTGGAACGCCCGGCGGGCCGATCGGTCCGAATGAAGCGCTGATCTTCGATGTTGAACTCGTCAAGGTTTCCAGCCCCGAGCGCAATCTCGCGGCGGCCAAAAAATTTCTCGACGAGAACGGCCGTAAGACGGGCGTCAAAACGACCGCCTCCGGTCTTGAATATCAGGTCCTCGCCGAAGGCCCGGCCGGCGGAAGAAAGCCGACTGACGTCAACAAGGTGTCGGTCCATTACGAAGGCCGCCTCGTCGACGGCACGGTGTTCGATTCATCCTATGATCGCGGAGAGCCGATTGAATTTCCGCTGGCGAGCGTCATTCCCGGCTGGACCGAAGGCGTCCAGCTGATGAGCGAAGGCGACAAGTTCCGCTTCTTCATTCCGCCCAATCTCGGCTATGGCGAGCGCGGCACGCCCGGCGGTCCGATCGGCCCGAACGAAGCGCTCATTTTCGATGTCGAACTTCTTAAAGTTGTCGACTGAGATCGCTTGAAAGCGTTGGCGAAAAAGCGCCGTCAGGCGCTTTTTTGTTTTGAAAGCAGGCTCGATCCCCGGCTGAAGACGAAATAGACGACGAGGCCGATCGCCATCCAGATAAAGAAGCGAACCTGGGTGACCGAAGGAAGGCTGAAAAACAGATAGAGGCAGCCAAGGATCGCCGCCGGCCCAACGATGAAGGGCGCTGGGACTTTGAACGGACGCGCGCGGTTCGGCTCGCGCACGCGCAAGATCATCAGCGCCGCCGCGGTTGCGACGAATGCCGCGAGCGTGCCGGCGTTGGCGAGCTCTGCGATGGTTGCGAGCGGCAATACGCCGGCGATCAGTGCGCAGACGACGCCCGTGATAATGGTCATGGCGACCGGCGCGCCGCTTTTCTCGTGAACGCGGCCGAGCTGGTGCGGCAACAGGCCGTCGCGAGCCATCACGAAAAAGATGCGGCTTTGTCCGTACATGAAGGCGAGTATGACGGTCGGCAGCGCGAGGACCGCGGCGGCGGCGATCAGCGCCGCCGATTTTCCATGGCCGAGCGTGCGCAAAATGTGGGCGAGCGGCTCGCCGCTTTTGGCGAAATCGCCGAAGGGCATCGCGCCGACGGCGGCGGCGGCGACCGTCATGTAAATGATCGTGCAGATCACCATCGAACCGATGATGCCGATCGACAGGCTTCGGCCGGGGTCTTTTGTTTCTTCCGCCGCGGTCGAAACCGCGTCGAAGCCGTAAAAGGCGAAGAAAATTATCGCCGCCGCGGACATCACGCCCCGGTTCGCGCCGTCGGCGTCGACATGCGCGGCGAACCCGTAAGGTGAGAAGGGCTCGAAATTTTCCAGGTTGAATACCGGCAAGGTGAGGGCGACAAAAATCGCGAGGGCCGTCAGCTTGATCGCCACAAGAACGCTGTTGACGTTGGCGCTCTCGCGCGTGCCGATGAGGAGCATGCCGGTGACAGCGGCGACGATGAGAATCGCCGGAACATTGATCAGGCCGCCGCTGGCGGGGCCGCCGGACAGGGCGACGGGGAGATCGACGCCGACGCCATGAAGAAATCCGACCGCGTATCCGGACCATCCGACCGCGACCGCGGAGCAGACGACGGAGTATTCAAGTATCAGCGCCCAGCCGATGATCCATGCGACCAGCTCGCCCATGGACGCATAGGAATAGGTATAGGCGCTCCCTGACGCCGGCATCATGGTCGCGAGTTCGGCGTAGGCGAGCGCGGCGAAGGCGCAGACCAGGCCGGCGATCGCAAAGGAAAGAATGACGGCGGGACCGGCGCGCTCCGCCCCGACCCCGACCAGCGTGTAGATCCCGGTGCCGACGATCGCGCCGACGCCGAGGAGGACGAGATGCCAAGCCGAAAGGGTCGGTCGCAACCGGTTCGGCGCATTATGGTCGATGAGCTGGTCAATCGATTTGCGCCGGAACAAGTCTTTCATTCTGCCCTCCGCTGGCGGTTCCAGCGGACTGTCATCCGGTTTTGTCCCCGGGCGCAAGGCGGCTCGCGGCATGGCTTGGCACGGAATAGTGGTGTAGAGCCCCCCGGGCATGATGCAGAAACTCGATCCGGAGGCGTGCGCGGCGCTGCTCGGCGGCGTCGCGGGCTGGGCTTTAAGCGCCGATCATCGGTCAATCAGCCGCTCGTTCGCCTTCGCGGATTTCAGTGAGGCCTTCGGATTCATGGCGCGGGTCGCGATGGCCGCCGAAAAGGCCGATCATCACCCCGAATGGTTCAACGTCTATAACCGGGTGGATATCAGGCTGACGACGCACGACGCCGGCGGCCTTACCATGCGCGATTTCGACCTTGCCGGGGCGATCAATCGTCTGGCGTCACAATAAAGCCGCGCCGGCGCCTTTGTGGCGCCCGGCAAAGCCCGCTAGGGTTCCAATGAGGATGACCGGGAAGAGAAGATATGGCGACGATTACCCTTGTTGACGACGATGCGAACATCTTGACCTCGGTCTCGATGGCGCTGGAGGCTGAAGGCCACACGGTGAAGACTTTTGAGGAGGGCGCCTCGGCGCTCGCCGACATCACGGCGTCGCCGCCCGATCTCATCATCTCCGACATCAAGATGCCGACGATGGACGGGATGGAGCTGTTGCGCCGAATTCGTCAGGCTTCGGATTTGCCGCTCATCTTCCTGACGTCGAAAGACGAAGAGATCGACGAAGTGCTCGGACTTACCATGGGCGCCGACGATTACGTCAAGAAGCCGTTTTCGCAGCGCTTGCTGCTGGAGCGGGTGAAAGCGGTGCTCCGCCGCCGCAACGCCGCGCCGACGCCGACCAAGGAAGAAGAAAAACAGATCATCCGCCGGACGAGCCTTACGCTCGACCCGATGCGTCACGCCTGTCTTTGGAAGGGCGATCCGGTGACGTTGACGGTGACTGAGTTCCTGATTTTGGAAGCGCTCGCGCAGCGCCCGGGCTTTGTCAAAAGCCGCGACTCGCTGATGGACGCCGCCTATGACGATCAAGTCTATGTCGACGACCGCACCATCGACAGCCACATCAAGAGAATTCGCAAAAAATTTCGGGTGGTCGATGAGGAGTTCGACGCCATCGAGACGCTCTACGGCGTTGGTTACAAATACAAGGAGAGCTGACCCGACCGATGCGAGAGGTGGCGGCCAAGCGTCCGCGCAAGCGCTCGCGACCTGCGGGCGCCGGCGTCGCCATTTCACGGCTGACGCTAACGATCGTGCTCGCCAATCTGATCGGTCTCGTCATCCTCCTTGTCGGCTCGCTGGGCGTCACCCAGTACCGCGACGGACTGATCCAGGCGAAACTTGAAGGCGTCCGGGCGCAAGCGCAGCTGTTCGCGGATGTGCTTGCGCAAGCGGCGGTCAGCGGCTCCGATTGCGCGCCGGCCAATTCAGACAACGACGAGTCCGTCATTTGCCGCCCGACCCTGTCGGAAGCGGACGTGAACCTGGTCTTCAATCGCGTTTGGGACAGCTTCGAAGGCCGGGTCAGGATTTTCAATGCGCCGCAATCGACCGACGACGCGGTCGTCAGCGACGCGAACGCGCTGCTGATCGATGACGTCATGCTCCGCGAAGACCAGATCGTCGTCGAGCAACTCGCGCCGGTCGATGATGCGAGCGCGGACAATATTTTTTGGCGCATCGGCCGCACCGCAGAAAATTTCCTGAAACGGTTCATGACCGGCGGCTACCGGCGCGACGCGGCGCAGCGCACGATTGAGGACGAGCTGAACGAAGCGCTCGCATCGTCGCCTTTCGCGGCCGAGCGCGGCGCCACCTCCGTGCGGTTCAACGAGGATGAGGAGCTTGTCGCGTCGGTCTCTGTGCCTATCCGCCGCGTGCAGGCGATTTACGGCGTCGTGACGGCTGAAATCGGCGGGATCGAGGATCTTGTTTCCGAAGCGCGCCTTGCGATCCTTCCGTTTTTCGGCCTTGCCTGCGCCGCGGCGATCTTGTCCTCATTGCTCCTGACAACCGCGATCGCCCAGCCGATCCGCCAGCTGGCGTTCGCCGCCGACAAGGTCCGCGAAGGCATCGCCGCCGCCGGGCGCGCGCGTATACCGGATTTCTCGCACCGCAAGGACGAAATCGGCGAGCTGTCGGCGTCGCTGCGATCGATGACCCAGGCGATTTATGCGCGGATCGAAGCAATTGAAAGTTTCGCCGCGGACGTGTCGCATGAACTTAAAAATCCGCTGACCTCGATCCGCAGCGCGGCGGAAACGCTTGAAATCGCGACCAAGCCGGAAGCGCGCGACAAATTGATGGGCGTCATCAAAAAAGACGTCGCGCGCATGGACCGGCTGATCACCGACATCTCGAATGCGTCGCGCCTTGACGCCGAACTCGCCCGCGAAGCGCGCGACGCGGTCGATGTCCGCAAGCTGCTGGTCGATATCGCGGATATTTACCGCATGACCGGCAAGGAAAATGAGGCGCGCGTCACCTTTGATCCTTCTGGCTCTCCGATCTACCTCTTCGGCAACGCCGCCGCGCTAGGGCAGGTATTCCGTAACCTGATCGATAATGCGCGCTCCTTCTCGCCGCCGAACGGCGAAGTTCGCCTTTATGTCTCGCCGCCGACCGACCGGCACCGAAGCGTCCAGATCATTGTCGACGACGATGGGCCGGGCATTCCGCCCGATGCGCTAGAGAAAATATTTTCGCGGTTCTACACGAAACGCCCGCAAGGGTCCGCCTTCGGCAATAATTCGGGACTCGGCCTCGCTATTTCGCGCCAGATCGTCGTCAGCCATGGCGGCGTCATCTGGGCTGAAAATCGCCCCGGCGGAGGCAACGGCGTCGCGGGCGCACGCTTTGTCGTCGAACTTCCAACCGCGTGACCGGCCGGATGACCGAAACGTTGCATGCAACCGCCGTGGCGATCGCGGTCGACGCCGATGGGCCGCTGGCGGGCGTTCTTATTCTTGGCGGGTCTGGCTCGGGAAAATCCGCCCTTGCTTTATCGCTGATCGAGACCTGCCCCCACCAGCGGACGGCGCTTGTCGCCGATGACGTGGTCCTTGTCGAGGCGATCGGCGGGCGGCTCCTGGCGCGCGCGCCGCCGGCCATCGCCGGCCTCATTGAGGTTCGAGGGTTCGGTCCCGTGAAAGCGAGGACCATCGCGAGCGTCCCGCTCGCCCTAGCGGTCGATCTTGAGGCGCCGACCGAGCGAGTTCCGGCGCTGGAGCGGTTTGTCGCCGCCGCAACCGGCGAGTCGATAGCGATCTATCCATTCGTGTGGGCCGGCGTCGAGGCGACCGCCCCCCACCGGCTGCGCCGGATGATGGCGACGATTTTGGGTGGACAAAATCCGCAACGCACGCAGGATAGGGACCCCGTTCAGGACTAAGAGGGCGAATGATCGGACTGGTCATAGTAACGCATGGACGCCTCGCGGAGCACTTTCTCGCCGCGATGGAGCATGTCGTCGGCCCCCAGGAGCGGATCGAAACGGTTTCAATCGGCGCCGATGACGACATGGAAAAGCGCCGCAGCGATATTGTTGCGGCAGCAGAGCGCGTCGATGACGGCGCGGGCGTCATCATTCTCACCGACATGTTCGGCGGAACGCCGTCAAATCTCGCCATTTCGGTCATGGAGAAGGCGAATGCGGAAGTGATCGCCGGCGTCAATCTGCCGATGCTGATCAAGCTGGCGTCGATACGAACGGACAAGCCGCTGAAGGAAGCCGTCGCGGCGGCGCATGAAGCGGGGCGCAAATATATCAATGTCGCGTCCTGGGTTTTGGGCGGCGAGGGCGCTTGAGCGCCGACGCGCCAGCGCCCGACGGACCGCTTTCGGCGACGGTGACAATCGTCAATCGCCGGGGACTTCACGCGCGCGCCTCGGCGCGCTTTTGCGCGGTCGCCGGCGCTTTCGACGCCAGGATCGCCGTCACCAAGGATCAGATCACGGTCGGCGGCCGGTCGATCATGGGGTTGTTGATGCTTGGCGCCGGCGCTGGATCAATCGTTCAAATCCAGGCGAACGGTCCGCAGGCCGTCGAAGCGCTCGACACGCTGGTGAAACTCGTCGCCGATAAATTCGGCGAGGGGGAATAGCCCGCGTCGATCTGGATGTCGCAGATGGAAATGAAAAAACGGCGCCCCTTCGCAGGGGCGCCGTTTGTCCTGGTCTATTATATCCGGCTTCGGCGTTTGTGTCCGCCGAAGCTAGAATTCCCGCTTCAGGCTCGCTGAAATTTTCCGCCCGAGATCGTACACGTCATATTGGGAGACCGATCCGTCGGAAAATGTCTGCGTCGCTTCGTAGTCGTCGCCGAGAATATTGCGCACTTCGAGGCCGATCTGCCACATGCCGCCGAGGCGCTCAAATCGCCGCGACCACACGAAATCGAGCGTGATCGGCGGCTGTTCGATGACCCGCGGGACCATGTCATTAGCGCCGAGGATAAGCTCGACCTGGCGGATCCGGCTCGACGCCCAGTTGACGAGGATCGTCGCTTTCGATTCCGCTTCGACATCTTCAACGCCGATTTGCAGGTTGAACAGATGCCGCGACTGACCCTGCAACGCACGCCCATCCTCGAACACGGAGGAGCCGGGCAGAATTTGTTCGTCAACCGTCCGCGTCAGGGGATTAAGCGCGGAAGTCGAAACATCGCCCTGATTGCTGACCTTCGATTTCGACCAAGTGTAGTTGGTCTTGAAGACAAGGTCCTTGGTCGACATGAATTTCCAGTCGACGAGATCCGACACCGGCCAGGTGTTCTCGAATTCGAACTCGAAGCCGTAGATTTTCGCCGACGGCGCATTGATGAACGAGACGAACTCGAAGCCGCCGAGATCGCGATCGATCGCTTCTTCGATCGGCCCGTCGAGCGTTTTGTAAAACCCGCCGAGCGTCACGAACCGGCCGCGGCCGAAATAATATTCGGCGCGCGCGTCGTAATTGTCGATCTCAGTGTTCCGGAGGAACGGATTACCGCGATAGGCGAGGTCGGTCGCGTCATCGATGAAGATCGCAGGCGTAAGCTCGCGAAATTGAGGACGGGTGATCGTCTTCGAGAAGCCGCCGCGCACCTGAACATCGTTCACCGGATTCCAGGTGATCGTGGCGGCCGGCAGAAGATAGTCCTCGGCGATGATCGTTTGCGTCACATTGGCCGGCGTCAGGGTCGAAAAGGCGCTTGTCACCTGTTCGCCGTCTTCATACCGGCCGCCGAGCGCGAGACGCACATAGGAGCCAAGCTGAATGTCGGCGCCGGCGTAAGCGCCGTGCACCTTCAGGGTCGAGACCGAATTGTCGAGATCGATCGCCGCGCCGACGAAAGTCAGATCGAAGATCGCCGTTCCCGTGACCGAGGGCGCGAAAAGCTGGTCCGCGCGGCTGCCGAGAATGATTTGCGGCACCGGAACCTGTGAGACATATTCGTAATTTCGCGCCAGCGTGTCGCGGTCCTTATCCGTATAGGCGTAGCCGGTTTTGAGATCGATTTCCGTTCCGGCAAGGGTCACCGGCAGAACGAAGTCGATTCCCGCATCGACATTCGTATCCTCGACCTTCGAAAAGCTGAGCGTGTGCGGCGTCGATCCGACTTGGCCGTTGGCGTCATAAAGGAACGGCGAATCGGCGACGTTAAGATCGCGAATATAGGTGTATTCGCGCTGATAGGGGGCGTCGCGGAACGCTTCGCCATAGGCGCCGCGCCACTTCACCGAAAGGTCGTTCAGGCCGGGAAAAACGTGGTCTCCGGCGAGCTGCGATTGCCAGACTTGCCTCTCAAAAAATTCAAGATTGGTGCGCAGGAATTCCGCACCCGTCGGATCATTGCCGTCGAGGCCGATCGACTGGCGCGTGTCCTTGGAGGTCGAGCGCAACATGAAATTGGTGGAGGTGATTTCGTGATTGTCGCCGAATTGAAGCCCAAACGTCGCAAAGCCGTTGGCCTCGATCGTGTTGGTCGTCGAAAGGAAATCGTAAGCCTGCGACGCGTCGACGTCGAAAATCGTCGCCGATTGACGGAAGCCCTGTTCGCGACGACCTTCGCGTGTCTGCCATTCGTTTGAATAGCCGAGGGCGACCGTCGCTCCGAAGCTGATATCATTCGAGAGGTCAAACCGCGTACCGAACGCCGTGTCGACGCCCCAATTCGGCGGAATGGTGTTCTCGAGCGCGAGCAGCGTCTTGTCGCTTTCGATGCTTACATCCACCTGATCTTGAATGGCGGGCGGAATGGTCCCGTTTCCAAACATCAGCGACGGCGTATTGCGCGTGCCATCATCGAAGCCGAGCCAGTCGCGCTTGCCGCCGTCATGGATAAGCCCGTCGCGGCCGCTGGTCGACAGATCAAGACCGATGTTTCCGCCGATTTCGAAGAACGGTTCGTCGGGAATTCCCTTGGTGCGCAGCTCCACAAGGCCGCCGCCGAATTCGCCGGAATATTGCGGAGAGAAGGTTTTCTGCACCAGAGAGCCGGCGAGAATCGAGGTCGGCACGATGTCGAGCGGCACGACCCGGCGCAGCGGCTCGGGGCTCGGCAACGGGGAGCCGTTGATGGTGACGCTGGAGTAGCGTTCATTGAGGCCGCGAACGATGACGAATCGGCCCTGGCTGAGCGAGATGCCGGTGACCCGCCGCAGCGCCTCAGCGATGTCGCTGTCGCCTGTCCGGTCGAAGGACGTTTCATCAAGTAACGCCGAGATTTCCGACGTCGCGCGCTTTTCATCTGGAATGTTGACGCCCCTGACGACGATCTCGTCGGTCGGCGCGGGTATATCTATCTCCTGGGCGGACGCCGCGCTGCAAAGCGCGAGCGATGATGTTCCCAGCAGCATCGCGGTCAATTTTTTCTGAACTCTCATTTTAGGCCCCACCTGTGCGCGGCGTTCCGCCGGCATTTGAACTGTGTTTCGGCAAATGACGGGCGGCGGCGCAGGCCGCCGCCCGGGTTCATTGGATTAAAGGCCGCGCGTCCAGCCGAGATACCAATCGTCGCCGGCGCCGTTGACCGCACCGACATAGGTCGCCGCGTCGAAGAAGGTCGCATCGAGCGTCGTCGGATCGATCGCCGTCGTTGCTTCATTGGCGCCCGGAACCAGCGCAACGGAGGCGCCGGCGCGCGCGGTCAATGTGGAGGCCGCGTTCTGGATGTTGTTGGCGCCCGCGCCGAAGATCGCCGGCGCGTCATTGGTCAGCTGCGCCGTGTTGGCGGTCAGCGCGAAGGAATCAACGCTCGGATCGGAAAGGCCGGGGGTCAGCGTGTAATCGATGCCCTCGGCGAAGCCGGTGACGATGATGTTGGCGAACTCGCCGTCTGTGCCGGCGCGAACCTGGAGCCCTTCGCCGATGCCGTTGCCGACAAGTGTGATGTTCGACCAGAGCGGCGTGGAGCGCGGCGTCAGCAGCGGGTTCGATCCGCGGTTGTCGCCTTCGACGCCGTTATCGCCGCCAGCGAGCTTGTTGACGATCGCATATTGCAGGCGACCGACCCAGCCGTCCGTCCAGTCGAGGCCGTCATCATCTTGTCCGGTGACGATGACGTGCTTGGCGTCGGCCGTGCCGCCGAACCATTCAATGCCGTCGTCCGCGGTCTGATAGATTTGCACGAAGTCGATGTCGGTGCCGTTGCCGACGCCCTGCATCGCAATGCCGTTCAGCTCATTGGTCGCTGAAAACTGCTTGCCGGAGAATTCGACGCGCAGATATCTGATGCTGCCTGAGTCGTCCGACGCCGTTGCGCCGCCGAACCGACCCGATGCGCCCTCGCCGTCCTTCTCGCACCCGACCGATCCGGGGATCGCCGCCGGATTAACCGTGCAGTCGTTGATCGGCGCGCGGCCGTTGATGACGAGGCCGCCCCAGTTGGTCGCAGCGCCGGCGCCGTTGAACACTTCCTCGCGGCTGGTCATCACGACCGGCGCCACGGCCGAGCCGTTGACGATGAGCTGGGACCCGCGTGAAACAACCAGCAGATCATCCGGTCCGGTATCGCCGGCGCCCGGAAGCGGATTGCTGGTGGCGCCGCCTTCGGCGAAAAGCGTCACGCCGGGTTCGATCGTCAGAGACGCCGCGACGCCGTTGGCGAGCGGGGCGGCGGGGTCGGGCCCGAGATCGACCCCGACAAAGGTCGACCCTTCAATTTCGTAGAGATTGCCGCTGGTGAGCGTCACATTGCTCGTCACCGGACGGTTGAGGCGGCAAACAGCTGATTCCGACCGGCCGGCCGGAACCGCTTCGTTGGTCGCCGTTGTTCCCGCCGGGCACCCGGCGGCTCTCGCGCCCGGGACGGCGATAGCCCAGCCGCTGGTCCAGTTCGCGCTATTGGTTTCCGTCGGCGCGAAGGCGCCGGCGTAATTCGCCGCCGTGAAGAACGAGCCGAGCGTCGCCGGATCGGTCGGCGTCACTGAATTCTCGTTGACGCCCGGAATGACGCCGTTCAGCGTATTGGCGGCGAAGATCAGGTTGGTCGCATCGCCATTGAGGAGCGCAACGCCTTCCGCGTCGCCGGTCGACGCATTGCCGCCAACCGCGAAGGATTGCAGCACCGGATCGGAAAGGCCGGCCGTCTCGTCATATTCGACGCCGGAGCCGAAGCCCGCGACGACAAAGTTGACGAGCCTGCCATTCGTGCCGGCGCGCACCTGCACGCCTTCATTGCCCGAGCCGTTGCTGCGGCCGATGAGCGTCATGTTCGAAATCTGCGGATTGGAGCGCGGGGTCAGCAGCGGATCGGAACCGCGATTGTCGCCCTCGATGCCGTTGTCGCCGCGCCCTTGCGTTTGAGCGACGAGCACGAATTGCGCGTCGCCGGACCATCCGTCGGTCCAGTCGAAAGCGTCGTCGTCATTGCCGGTGAGAACGAGGTGGCGAACGCGGACCGTGCCGCCGAAAAACTCGACGCCGTCATCGGCGTTGTTGTGAACCTGAAGGAAGTCGATCGTCGTGCCGTCGCCGACGCCCTGAAGCGCCAGACCATTCAGCTCGTTGGTCGCCGAAAACTGGAAGCCCGCGTGCTGGATGCGCACATAGCGCAGGACGCCGGAATTGTCGTTCGGTTGGTCGCCGCCGAAGAGGCCCGAACCGCCTTCGCCGTCCTTCTCGCAATTCGCTGACCCCGGAATGGCGGCGGGATTGACCGTGCAGTCATTGATCGGCGCGCGGCCATTGATGACAACGCCGCCCCACTGGCCGCTGCCGGCGCTGCCATTGGAGCGTCCATCGTCCAGAAGGTCCTGGGCCGAGGTCATGACGATCGGCGACGACGCTGTTCCGTTCGCGTTGATCTGCGATCCGCGGGTTACGACGAGAATGTCGACGCCGTCGGCGTCATTGCCGAACAAAACCGTGCCCGCGCCGATGGTGAGATTGCCCGCGGCGCCGCCGTCTGCGCCGACGAATGCCGTATTTTCAATCAGGATCGGATATTGCGACGCCTGCGAGACGCTGACCGGGCCGGCGGCGATCGCGCTATTGTTCAGCAAGCAGACGGCGAAGGTCGTCGAGGATCCCGGAAAATTCGAACGCGTCACTTGCGTCGTGCCGGCCGAGCAACCGGACGGCGGCACCAGATTCTGCGCCAGGCCGCCGGACCCGCCGCCGCCGCCCGGGGGCAGCACAATCGGCGTAATCGGATTGGGCGCGCCCGGCGACGCGACATCCGCATTCGAGCAGGCGGCGATCGTCGCGGAAGTGGCGAGCAACAGGGCGAATTTCAGAGATTTCAACTGGCGCATGAACAATAGTCCCCGCTTTGATTGGTTGCGATGACACGCATTGTGCAGCGCCCCACGCGCTGCAGCGGTGAACCCCGTAGTCAACGACTATTACATCTGAGTGATTGTTTTTTGTCAGGGTGATGACATTCAGTGATGCGCGCCCCGCAAAGCTGAAGCATAAAAATAAATGACAAAAGTCGCGCCGCCAAACGCGATTTCGGCGTCGGCGTCGCACTTCATCGCAACAATAACTTCTATTTCTTCGCGGATTTTTCGGGTGGCGGCGCCGACTCGAGAAATCGCGTGTCGCATTCAAGCGTCCAGCCGCAATTGCCGCACGGATATTTGAATTTACCCGTCACCGGCAAAAGGTGAACCGCTTCCTGGCTGACGCCCGAGAAGATGACGGTGAAATGCCGGCATCGCGGACAGGATCGCCCAAGGCCGTGGGATTGCAGTTTCTTCGCCATACCCCGTTGCGCACGCCATCTAGGGCGACGGTTAAGCGCATTTTGCGCGCCTGACGCCGCCGGCATATTCTCCGGCGGGTCGGCGCCATTAAGCGTGTTCCCGCCGAATTACGTCGTTTCCGCGCGCTTTCTATGTGGCGAATATCGCAGCCTCACGACAGATTTCTAACAGAACGGTGACACTTGCGGGATGCTGAAGAGGCGCCGCCATTTCGCCTGTGTGCGGCGGGACAAGACGATACGCGCCGTCACCGTCTTGCCCCAAGGCCGCGGGATGCAACGTGATTTATGCGCCGGCGCGCGTGACGGATTTCGCCGCCTGTCGCGCGCAGCAAGGGTTTGCCGCTCGCAATTCGAGGCGACTTGCGCGTAAGGTGCGTTCGCGATGGTCCCATCTGCGGCGGCGGGCTTTTTCAATGTGCGATACTCTGGCGGTCAAACGCGGCGGCGCGGTCTGGTTCGCGAAGAACTCCGACCGCGAACCGATGGAAGACCAGCGAGTCGAAATCCACGCGCCTTCGCGCGAAGCGGCGCCGGGGAAGCTGCGCTGCACTTATATCGAGATCGATCAGGCGCCTGAGCGCCGCGGCGTTATCCTGTCGCGCCCCGCATGGATGTGGGGCGCCGAAATGGGCGTCAATGACGCGGGCGTCGCAATCGGGAATGAAGCGGTATTTTCAAGAAGCATCCTCAAAAAAGGCGAGACGCTGCTTGGCATGGACCTCGTCCGGTTGGGACTAGAGCGCGCAACCAGCGCCGTTGACGCGGCGGACGTGATGATTTCTCTGCTGGAACGACATGGACAAGGCGGCGGCGCGGGATTCCATGACCGGAATTTCCGGTACGATAATTCCTTCCTGATCGCCGATGCGCGCGAGATCATCGTTCTCGAAACCGCCGGGCGGGATTGGGCGATGAAGAAGGCATTGGACGCCTGGTCAATTTCGAACGCTTATACGATCGGAGCGGATTATGATCGGGCGTCGGCGAGCGCCGGAAGAGATTTCAGGGCGGCGCATGAATCATTCGTGATGCCGCGTCTGGCGTGCGCGGCGGCGCGGCGCGGGACGACGTTTCAAATGGCGCAATCGGCCCCGTCCGTCATGTCGCTGTCATCGCTCGCGGGAATGCTGCGCGCGCATGACGCCGGCGACGGATTTGACGGCGGCGCCAATCGCGATGTCTGCCTGCATGCGTCGGGCCCGCTGCGGCCGCATGCGTCAACCGCCTCCATGGTCGTGCGGCTGGCAGACGGCGCGCCGAGGGCCGCTTTCACCGGCACGATCCATCCCTGCATTTCGCTGTTCAAGCCGGCGTCGTTCGACGGCGGCTGCAGGTCGCTATCTCGCGAAGGCCTGTTCGGCGATGGACTCGCGGCGGCAAGGCGCGCAAAAGGCGATCCCGTCTGGCGCCGCGAGATCAGGCGTTCGATCGCCGCGGTTGAACCGGAATTGCTGGCCGCGATTGAAGCGGGCGACTTTGCCGTCGCGGATGCGACGGCTGCCGCGTGGTCCTCGCAATGGCTCAGCGGGCGGTCTTCGGCGTCGTGACGCCAATGACGCGGCGGCGCTCGTCAAGTTGCAATGTCAGGCCAGCCCGGCCGGGTAGATCAGTCATCATCGAGCGCGTGACGCGCTCGAAATGCTGCACGAAGAAGGAAATTTCGTCGGCGCTCATCAGCAGAGGTCGCTGATCGGGCGGCGATGCGTCTGCGAGCGCGCGCTCCTGTTCATTGCGCCAGCGGCTGACAATGTCGAAATTCGGCGCCCGCAAATAGACGAGATGATCGACCTCGGCGAATAATCGCTGGTAGGCGCCGCCCAATGCGTCGTTGACAGCGCCGCGCCAGACCCCTTGTGCGTCATAGACGGTTTCAAGCATGTTGATGGGGGCGGCAAGGTCGCGTTCGTTTTGGGCTTTGGCGCCGAGGCACCATCCTTCGAAAATGAAGACCTGCAACCTCGCCGGAATTTCTCTTTTCAGATCGAGGGGTTCATCGCGCCCCTTGTCGAATTGCGGGGCAGGCGCCGCCGCGCCGAATTTTATTTTTCCGAGCAGCGCCCGCGCTGCCGCCACATCATGCGTGCCCGGCGGGCCGCGCGTCACGAAGAGCGGATGAAGGCGCGCCGCGAGTTTGCGTCGCTCGGCGCGGCCAAGGTAAAAATCGTCCAGCGATAGATGAGCCGCGCTGACGCCTTCTGTCGTCAGCTGGTTGACCAGACTGCGCGCCATCGTCGATTTGCCGCAGCCTTGCGCGCCGCTGACGCCGATCACCAGCGGCCGGCGCAGGGAGGCGGAGAGTTCGCGCTCGATTTGCCGGCGCACCAGGGTCGTCGCATCATCCATCCTAGCATCGTCCATCGATCGGCCGGCCGCCTCAGGTCTCGATCACCGCCCGCCGAGACTGGCGCGTCCGCGCGGGGAAAGAAAGCCGCTCATGATCGCTGCGCTGCGCCCTTTCGCGGGCGGCAGGGTCGGCTATCATGGCCGCGAATAAAGGAGCGCCCCATGGATTTCGCCTATTCGCCCCGCTGCAAGGATTATCTCGCCCGCGTTTCCGCGTTCATGGACCGTCACGTCTATGAAGGCGAAGAAATCTACGAGCGCCAGCATCAGGCGTTCGGCCTCGGCGAGGGGCGCTGGAAGATCCCGCCGATCATCGAGGAGCTGAAGGCCAAGGCGAAGGCCGAGGGGCTCTGGAACATGTTCCATACCCATCCGAAATTCGGTCCGGGCCTTTCCAACGCCGACTATGCGCCGATCGCCGAGCTGACCGGGCGCTGCCACATCGCGCCGGAGGTTTTCAACTGCGCGGCGCCGGACACCGGCAATATGGAAGTGCTGATGAAATACGGCTCGCCCGCGCAACAGGAAGAATGGCTAACGCCGCTGCTTGATGGAAAAATCAGGTCGGCGTTTTTGATGACAGAGCCGGCGGTCGCTTCCTCCGATGCGACCAATATCGAGACGGACATTCGCCGCGAGGGCGACGACTATGTCATCAACGGTCGCAAATGGTGGTCGTCGGGCGCCGGCGACCCGCGCTGCAAAATTTACATCGTCATGGGCAAGACCGACAAACGCGCCGAAACGCATTTGCAACAGTCGATGATCCTCGTTCCCGCGGACGCCAGGGGCGTGACCATCGTCCGGCACCTTCCGGTCTTCGGTTATGACGACGCGCCGCATGGCCATATGGAGGTCGTTCTTGAAAACGTCCGGGTGCCGAAGGAAAATATGCTTCTGGGCGACGGGCGCGGCTTCGAAATCGCGCAAGGAAGACTGGGGCCGGGACGCATTCACCATTGCATGCGCACCATCGGCGCGGCGGAGGTCGCGCTTGAAAAACTGGTCAAGAGGATTTTGACCCGCGAGGCGTTCGGAAAGCCGATCTACAAGCACTCGATCTGGGAGCAGCGCGTCGCGGAGGCCCGCATCGACATCGAAATGGCGCGCCTGTTGACGTTGAAAGCGGCGTGGATGATGGACACCGTCGGCAACAAGGCGGCGCAGGCCGAAATCGCGATGATCAAGGTCGCCGCGCCCCGCGTCGCGCTCCGCGTCATCGACGAGGCCATTCAAGCGCATGGCGGCGCCGGCGTCACCTCCGATTTCGGTCTTGCCCGGGTTTACGCTGGCATAAGGACCTTACGCCTCGCCGACGGCCCGGACGAGGTTCACTGCCGGTCGATTTCCCGGATCGAGTTCAAGAAACATTCGAACAACGCCTGAGGAATCGCCACTATGCTGACCCCCGTTCTCGCGCTTGTCTGCTGGACCCTTGTCGTCTGGATCTGGATGTATGCAACGCGAATTCCCGCAATGCGGAAAGCGAAGATCGATCCGCAATCGGCCATTCATCCCGGCTCTCTCTCATCGCTGCCGGCAAATGTTCGCGTCGTCGCCGACAATTACAATCATCTGCATGAACAACCGACGATCTTTTACGCGCTGGCGTTTTACACGCATCTCGCCGGCGCCGAAGGCGAGGCAACGATCGCGCTCGCCTGGGCCTATGTCTTCTTGCGCGTCGTTCATTCCTTCATGCAGATCATCGTCCAGCGCGTGATGCTGAGATTCATGACTTTCGCGCTCGGCTCAATATGCCTGATCGCGATTGCGGTCCTAGACATTTTGGCGCTGTAGAGCCGATTGGGGAAGGTCGGCGAAAGATCTAGTTGATTTCTGCCGCGGTTGAGTAATTTCCGTCCGGATCGGCCATCAAGGCGTAAAAATCGTCGAGTAAGGGGCGAATCTCAATCCCGAGCACGCGCGCGCCCAGAAAATTGACGTGATCGTCGTCGCGGTAGAGGTACTCTCCATCCAACAAGTATCTGCAATAGCGCCCGGCGTCGGGGCAAAGCCTGTCGATAAACGAAATATGCCGCACGAGAGGCGAGTTCAGCGCGACTTTTCGCAGCGCCTCGTCCGAATAGGCGACGCGCGCCATCGCCTTATCCCGGGTGTAATAGGGGCGACACTTTTCCGGCGCTCTCCACATCGGCTGCGCAGCGCAACGGGAGAAGTCAGCGCCCATCGGCGGGACCTGACCTAAAAACAGGACCGGCATACCCGTTTTTTCCATTTCAGCGACAAAATCGCCAAGCGCTTGTGAAAACACCGCCTTGGAATGTTCCGGCGTTTTCGGTTCGCCGGCGTCAGGCTTTCGCCACAGGAAGAAATCGCGATTGGCGAGCCGCGCTTCGCCGGGGTTATGGGTCGTCTCCGTATAGGTGTCCCAGCGGGCGGCGACGATCACGGCGTCATAGCCGCGCGTCTCCTCGAGAATTCCGCGCGCCTCGCGGCCGCACACCTTGTCGGGCTTGCCCTCCTTGACGACGATCGCACCCGGGAACGGAAGGCACGTGCGATAGTAATCGAGACTCGCGTCATGAGCGGCGAAGTAATCGGAGAGCATGTCGAGATGCTGGGTCGCATGGCTGTCGCCGATCACCAGGATCCGGTATTTGGCGCCTTCGCCCGCGCCTGTGCTGCGCCCGGGCGGATAGGCGACGGCCGCAGCGATCGCGCGCGACTCGGGTGTCAGCCGCCACGGCCATCCGCCGCTCGCCCAGATATGCGCGCTGGTCGAAATGAGCGCGATTGCAATTCCGGCGCAGACCAGACCGAAGGCGGGTTTCGACAGACGGGTTTTGCCGGATGGCGATCTGAAGGCGCGGAACGGCGTTTCGACGTAGCGATACATCAGCTCCGAAGCGATTAACGTCATCGCGGCGATCAGCAGCTGATCCGTCGGCGAAAGCGGATCGACGCCTTTCTGGTATTGGTAAAATACGATGATCGGCCAATGCGCGAGGTAAAGCGAATAGCTGATCAGCCCGATGCGGACCGCGACTTTGTTGCTGAGCAGGCGGCCGAGGATCGGCGCTTCGCCGCCATAAATCGCCAGCGCCGCGCCGACGCAGGGAATCATCGCGTTGAGGCCCGGAAACGGCGTCGCCTCGTCAAATGCGAAGACGGCGTAGGCGATCAGCGCAAGGCCGATCGCGAGCGCGACCTCGCGGGCAAGGGCGGATTTGGCCGGCCTTTCGACGCCCCAGACCAGCGCCGCGCCGACCGCGAACTCGACCGCGCGAAACGGCGACAGGTAAAAAACTGCTTCGATGCTTTCGATCATTAACTGGCAGGCGATAAGGCTCGCCAGCCCGATCAGAATTATGGCGATGAGCGTCACGCGGCGGGAAAATCGGCCAAGCAGAATGACGAGCATCGCCGGCCACACCAGGTAGAATTGCTCTTCAACGCTCAGCGACCAGGTGTGCAGCAGCGGCTTCACGACCGAGGCCGCGTCGAAATAACCGGCCTGCTGCCAGAAGTAGATGTTGGAGAAGGACAATATCGCCGCGATGGCGCTGCCGCCGATGCGCGCGAGATCGACAGTTGTAAAGAAATAGACCCCGGCGGCGAGCGTCGCCGCGATGGTGAAGGCAAGCGCCGGGAACAAGCGCCGGACGCGGCGAATATAAAACTCGGCGAAGGTGAATTTTCCCGATGTCTTCTGTTCGACGATCAGGCGGGTGATCAGGAATCCGCTGATAACGAAAAACACGTCGACGCCGACAAACCCGCCCGAGAACGGCGAAACGCCGAGATGGTAAAAGAAGACGCTAAGGACGGCGATGGCGCGCAAGCCGTCGATATCGCGTCGATAGTCGGCACCCTTTGTCATTCCAACAAAGCCCCCGCCCAAAGCCCTTGTCATGGCCAACAGGCCAAACGCGCAGCTTGTTGCAAGGAATAAACCGTTTCGCCAAGGATGAGAATCGACGCCGGCGGCGTCGGCCGGCTAATAGCATCGCCTTGCGCCGATTGGTTAATCGCCCGAACGCAAAATAGGAGAGCAGTATGAAAATGGCGTCGATGACAGTGTCCGGGATCGAGCCGGAAATCGGCGCGCCGGCGCCGGACCGCCTGATTTCGGGCGACCCGAAATTCCGCACCTGGAATATCGAGGAGCAGCCCGGCGGGTTATACGCGGGCCTGTGGGAATCGACGCCCGGCAAATGGCGAATTCAGTATGACGAGTGGGAATATTGCCGGATCCTCAGCGGCGTTTCGATCGTGTCCGAAGACGGCGGCGCCGGTCGGCGCGTGACCGCAGGCGACAGCTTCATCATCCGCCCCGGTTTTAGAGGCGTTTGGGAAGTCGTCGAGACCACCCGCAAGGAATATGTCATTCGTCTTTAGCTGCACTGCAGCATACCATATGAGCATTGAATCAATTCGATCGACGCCATTGCCGGGATTGAAGGCGCGCAATAGGCTCCTATCTGTAGGAAGCCCGCCTCAGACGGGCGAAGGGAGAAACGCCATGTCGTCGAATGCGTCCCGTATGGGCGGTGTCGCGATTCCTGCAGTCGCCGCCGCGTCCTTGTACTCAAGACCCAAAAATGCGGCGAAGTCGCGCTGGGCTTCGCAGCTCGACCGTCAGTCCGCCGATCCGGCCGCTGACGCCGCGGAACCGCCGGTCGCACCGTCATCGTCCGCAGGCGCGGTTGAAACGCGTCGCGTCTGAATTATCGGCGCGAATTCAGACCTGCGCCCGATGTTCTAGTTGATTGTTTGTCGCAGCCTGTCGGCGATTAGGCCTTCGACCTTCCTCGTTATTTTTCCTGCGCCATCCATAAGCTTTCACTCGCATCTTCAGACACGGGGAACCGATGCGCGTTCAGGCGCACGGTCTGTCGGCGCGTTATCCCTTCACCGCCTCCGCGACATCGCTTGTCCAGCCGACGTAAACCTCAGTGTCTCCGCGGGTGATCAGCGGGCGCTTGATGAGCGCCGGATTGGCCGCCATCAAGGCGACGGCCTTTGCTTCCGTGAGCCCCGCTTTGTCGGCGTCGGGGAGCGCGCGCCAGGTGGTCGAGGATTTGTTCAACATCGCCTCCCATCCGGCTTTCTTCGCCCAGCGGGAGATTTGCGCCTTCGTCACACCCTCCTCGCGAACGTCGTGGAAGTCATAGGCGACCTTCGCCGCATCTAGCTCCTTGCGCACCTTCCGGCAGGTATCGCAGTTTTTCAGGCCGTAGACTTTCAATTCAGCCTGCTCCCAACCGGCGCAATTCCCAGAAGCGGCTGCGTTTTCTTAAGATATGCGCTTGCCGTTTCGTCCCAGGGCCATGGACCCGTCGTTGCGGGCCAAACACATTGGAGAATAGGAAATGGCTGCCGCTCATAATACCAATCGGCCCAGATGGCGTATTCCTTTCGGGCGCGCTCATCAGGCTCCATCATGTAAATATCGAAGCCTTCAAGAAAGCCGGAGTAGAATTTTCCCGCCTCGAAAATTTTCCCGTTCCCCTGAATTTCGCGGCCATAATGATTGATCATCGACGCACAAATTTTGGCGCCAAGCCCGATGATTAACAACTCGGGCGCCTTCAGGCGCTGAAAAATTCCGGTCGAATAGGAGAATACCGGCCCCTCCTCGCCTTCCGTATTCGCGACCGACATAACGTGCCAGCCATGCTTTTCGATAATGTCGAAAAACGAGACCTCAAACGGCTTGGTCGCAGCGCTCCGGTCAAGAACCACTAAGCTACCTGCAACCGCAGATAATTCAGCAGATCCGTGCGCGTGATGAGGCCTTCGAACTTCCCGCCTTTGGTGACGACCGCGACATAGCCCTTGGCGAAGACGGGGAGCAGCTCCTCCATCTTTTCCGCGGCGTCCAGCGTTTCGACGCGATAGGTCATCGCCGATTTCACCGGGTCCTTGAACTTGTCGCGATTCCTTACGACGGCGAAGAGAATGTCTTCCTCGTCGATGATGCCGGCGAGCGTGCCGTCTTCGTTGAGGACGGGGAGCTGCGAGATATCATAGAGCTTCATCCGGCCGTAGGAGACCATCAGGGTGTCGTCGGGCTTCACGGTGACGGTCGCGCGCTCGGAGTGCTTCCTTGTAATCAAATCGGTCAGATCGCCCTTCGGCGGGCGCTTGATGAAGCCCTGATCGTACATCCAGTAGTCATTGTACATTTTGGAGAGATATTTGTCGCCGCGGTCGCAGACGAACGCGACGACGCGCTTTTTCGTTTTCTGTTCGCGGCAGTATTTGAGCGCAGCGGCGAGGATGGTGCCCGAGGACGAGCCGCCGAGAATGCCTTCCTTCTTCAGCAGGTCGCGCGCGGCTTCAAAGCTTTCCTTGTCGGTGATGCCGTAGGCTTTCTTGACGCGGGAGAGGTCGCAGATATCCGGAATGAAGTCTTCGCCGATCCCCTCGACGAGCCACGAGCCGACCTCGTTCGGCTTGACGCCGGTGTTGACGTATTCGGTGAGGATCGAACCCTTGGGGTCGGCGAGGATCATCTCGACGTGCGGCGCCGCGGTTTCAAAAAAGCGCGCAAGGCCCGAGATCGTGCCGCCCGAGCCGACGCCGGCGACGAGGGCGTCCATCTTGTGTTCCATCTGGCCCCAGATTTCGGGGCCGGTCATTTCCTCGTGCGCCTTCGGGTTCGCCTTGTTGCCGAACTGGTTGACGTAGAAAGCGCCGGTCTCGTCGGCGATCTTCTGCGCGACGTCCTGGTAATAATCCGGGTGTCCCTTGCCGACGTCGGAGCGCGTCAGGCGCACATCGGCGCCGAGCGCTTTCAGGTGAAAGATTTTCTCCTGCGCCATCTTGTCGGGAACGACGATGGTGAGGCGATAGCCTTTCTGCGCGGCGACAAGCGCCAATGCTAATCCCGTATTGCCAGCGGTTGCCTCGACGATCGCGCCGCCGGGTTTCAGCTTGCCGCTTCTTTCCGCATCCTCGATCATCGCAAGGCCGATGCGATCCTTGATCGAGCCGCCGGGATTGTTCGATTCAAGTTTCAGGAAAAGGTCGCAAGGCCCGGTGTCGATCTTCGAGATCTTCACCATCGGCGTCTTGCCGATGCCCTCAAGGACGTTGTCGTAAACGGGACCGAACGGCGTTTCGTGCATGCGGCCTCTCCTGCGTGATCAGCCTTCTTAAACCTGATGCCGCGCCCGGCGGCAAGGCGGGCGGCTATTTCGCGAGAATCCGCTTTGCCCGCTTCAGGTCGCGAATGAAAAACCGCGCCGGATGCA
>MEMM01000142.1:1755-10447 GCA_001767925.1 Alphaproteobacteria bacterium RIFCSPHIGHO2_12_FULL_63_12 | reverse complement strand
GCGATCTCCCGCTCAAACGGCGCGCCGACCATTTCAGCGACCATAACCGACGCCGCGTAGGGCGCGGTGACGAGCCCGCGCGAGCCGAGCCCCGTCAGGATGAAAAGGCGCGGCGCAAGGACGCCCGCCGGATAATCGCGCGGCCGGCCGTGGCGCAGATCGTCATACGCGACGCCGTAATAATTCCAGTCGGGCGCCGGGCCGGCGACCGGCAGATGATCAGGGGTCTGACAGCGGATGGCGGCGCGCGGCCGCGACGCTTGCGGATGCAGCACGGCGGCGAGGATCGGCAGCGCGCCGCGCACGGCGTCGATATTTTCAAGCGTCGCTCGCGCCGTTGCAATCGGTGCGATGTCGGCGCCGATAGGTTGATAAGTGGCGCCGATGACGACGCCGCCGCCGGGGGCCGGGGCCGCATATTGTCCAAAGACGCTCGCCTGCTCGGGCGCCGGCGCATCGGGGAAGTGATCGACCTGCCCGAGGACGCCGTGGATCGGCAGCGTCCTTGCGCCGAGAAAGCGCAGCGCGTCGCGGCCGTTCGCGATGATCGCTGCGTCGAAACTTTTCTGTTGGCCGCCGTCAAACGATACAGTCGCTTCTTCATTCGTACTTGAAATCGCCGTCGCCCTTAGGCGGAGGACCTGCGCGTCGGCTGCAAGAGCGGCGCAATAGGCGACCGGATCGACGACGCCCGCCTGCGGGAAGAAAATCCCGCCGTCGCGCGCGATCGCGTAATCCTCCGGCAACAGCCGCGCCGCCAGTATCTTTTCCTGACGGTCGCGGTCTTCGTCATCGGCCGGCCGCGAATGCACGCCGCAGGGGTTGAAAAACGATCCGCCGCGCTCCTGCGTCAGCCGGGCGATGGTCGCGAGCACATAGGCGTAAGCGACGCGATAGAAACGCGCGGCGGGACTGTCGTCGAAATCGAGCCGCGGCATGATCAGCCCCGCGGGGTTGCCGGAGGCGCCCCCCGCCAGTCCCTGAGGATCGATGATCGTCGGGTTCATGCCCGCGCCGCGCAGTTCATCAGCAAGGCTCGCTCCAGCGACGCCGCCGCCGATCACCGCGACCGCGGCCCCCGCCGGCAGCGGCTTCAGGTTTGAATTCGCGAACCATGGCGCGCGCCGCGTCGCCGCCGGCGGCGCCTCAAGACGGGCGGTGAGCATTTCGCGTTTGGCGCCGAAGCCCTGGCGTTTGGCGGCCGAAAATCCCGCCGCCTGCAGCCCGCGCCGCACCACGCCCGCGACGGTGAAGGTCGAGGCCGTCGCGCCGGGCGCCGAGATTTTCGCCAGTCCGGAAAAAATTTCCGGCGTCCAGAGCTCCGGATTCTTGGCGGGCGCAAAGCCGTCGAGAAACCACGCGTCGACGCGCGCGTCGAGGCGCGCCAGCCAGTCGCGCGCGTCGCCAAGAACCAGCGTCAGCGCCGCATCCGGACCGAACGTCACGCGATGCGCGCCTTCGATCATCGGCGGAAGGCCCGCCGCCAGTTCGCCGGCGAGGCCGGCGAATTGCGGCCAGGCCTTATGCGCGCGCGACAGCTGTTCCAGGGCGAGCGGGTATTTTTCAAATGAGAGGAATTCAAGCCGAGCGCCGGCGGGCTTCTTCGTGCGCCGCCATAAATCGAGGGCGACAAGAAAATTCAGCCCGCAGCCGAAGCCGAGCTCGCCGATGGTGAAACAGCGCGCCGTTTCGAAGCGCGCGGCGAGCGCGTTGCCGTCGATGAAGACGTGGCGCGTTTCCGCCGGCCCATCGCCGGAAAAATAGATGTCGTCAAAAAAGATGGACCGGGGAGCGTCCGCTTCCCAGTCCACTTTCGCGTGTTCAATTCCGCCGGTCATCGGCGGAAAGATAAAGGCTATTTCGTTCCGAACGGAAAGAATTTGTCAAAGGCCGGCGCGAAGGCGAAGGCCGAGGTGAACGACTTGTTCAGCGGCTCGAACGCGCTGCGGCTGGCTTCAACCGAGGCTTCCGTGAAAGCGCGCGCGCGCTCGACGCGGGCGTCGAAAAGCTTCGTCCAGTAATTGCGCTGAAGTTCAAGCGCGTCGCTGATCGACTTGGCGCGCGCCAGTTCGTTGGCGAAATCGACCGCCCCGGTCATTTCCTCGCGGGCGTGGGTCAGCGCGTCGGTGCTGACCGAACGCATGCGCTCGCTCGCGACTTCAAAGCCTTCGCGGGCCGAGCTCATCGTTTCTTCGGTCTGGACGCGGAATTTTTCAGCGCTGTCGTTGAACGACTTCAGCGCGGTTTCATAATGGTCGCGCGCGGCGTCGGCGAAAGACGAGACATCGCCGAAGGCAATCTGGACGGCGCCTTCCGGCGCGGTTTTCGTGGTCGCCATGACTGGCTCCTTTTTCAGGTTTCAACAGGTCGGCCACGCCATGTTGCAGCGCAGCATAAACCCGATATAGGCGCTTTTGTGCGCTGCAGCAAGACCCAGCGCGCCGGGCGCAAAAGTGGAAACCGGTTTTGCGCAAAAAGGCGCGCTGAAATAATGGCTTGATCGTCGGTCGCGATTAAGAAATCGCGCCCGATGATCTATGAGGAAAGCAGGGTCAGCGTCTCCAGCGAGGCGTAGCCGTCGACCGGCAGGCCCTTGCTCTGCTGCCAGGCCCTGAGGGCCTTTTTGGTGCCAGCCCCGATCACCCCGTCGATCGGTCCGGGATCGAAACCTTTGTCTTTCAGCGCCTGTTGCAGGGCCATCCGCTCGGCGAGCGACAGGGCGCGATCGGTGCGCGGCCATTCGGCGATCACCGGCTCGTCCCGGCCGGCGAGACGGTCCGCCAGAAGGCCGACGGCCAGCGCATAGGAGGTCGAGCGGTTATATTTGAGAATCGCCTCGAAATTCTCGAAAACGAGGAAGGCAGGCCCCTTCGCCCCGGCGGGAAGGAAAATCCGGGCGCGCGTATTGGGGTCGATATCGGTCGCGAGGTTCAGCCGCCGCGCCGCCACGCCGGCGCCCGCCCATTCGATCACGGCTTTTCTCACATCGGCGTCAGCGAGCGAATAGTCGAATTCCGCCGGCAGGGCGATTTCAACGCCCCAGCGCGCGCCATGATCGTAGTTCGACGCCGCGAGATAGTTCGCGGTCGACGCGAACACGTCATCGAGATCGGACCAGATATTGCGCTGGCCGTCGCCGCCATGATCGACGGCGTAGCGCAGATAAGTCGTGGGGATGAATTGCGTCTGCCCCATCGCGCCGGCCCAGGAGCCGATCAGCTGCGCCCGGGTCGCATAGCCGTTTTGCAGGATTTTCAGGGCGCCGATCAGCTGTTCGCGTCCATAGGCGGTGCGCCGGCCCTTCCAGCCGAGCGTCGCCAGCGCGCCGATGACGTCATGGTCGCCCATCAGCTTGCCATAGGAAGATTCAAGCCCCCAGATCGCCGCGACGATTTCCCGGTCGACGCCGTATTCGGCCTCGACCCGGTCAAGCAGGGCGCTGTTTTCAGCGACGCGCGCACGGCCGTCGGCGACGCGCTTTTCCGAAACCGCGCCGTCGAGATAATCCCAGACCGAGCGTGAAAATTCCGGCTGATTGTCGTTCAGCTCAAAAACGCGCTGGTTCATTTCAACGCCATCGAACGCCTGATCGATGACCTCCGGACGCACGCCGGCGGCGGCGGCTTCGGCGCGAAAGCTTTTCAGCCATTCATGAAAGGACGGCTCGTCGGCCTGTGCGGGCGTTCCCGCCCCGAGCAGGGCGACAGCGATAAGATGGTGCAGGCGTACAGGCTTCTTCACGCAACGGCCCCCTCGGTTTCGGCTCCGGCCCGGCTTCTCTTAAAGCGCACCTTGCGGCGCCGACAAGCGCCAATTGGCGGCGCGATTCGGGCCGATTTCGGGCGGGAGACCGCGCGCCGGCCCGCGGGCTTCATCATGCAGCGCGCATGGCCTATGGTCGCGCCCGAATCCGCCGTCGCGGCCCTGTCCCGCCGGCGCCGACACCCAGGAGCCAGCTCATGCGCAATTTCCTCGCCCTTTCCGTTTCGGCGCTCGTTTTGATCAGCGCCTGCGCCAAAAAGGACGCGCCCGCCGCGCCGCCGGCCGAACCGACCGCCGCCGCCGCCAGCGAGACGATATCGGCGCCGCGCGCTCACCTCGACGCCATGCGCGCCCAGATCGCCATCGTCGACATGGCGCCCGACACTTCCTTCCTGACGGTTGAGGAGGTGCGCGTCGTCAATCTCCTCAACGAGGCGGCGAGCCTGATGAGCAAGATTTATTTCCAGCAGGTCAGCGAACAAAATCCGGCGGTGCGCGCCGAGATCGAGGCGGGCGACAATCCAGACAAGGAGATCCTTCTCAATTTGTTCGATCTGCATTTCGGGCCGTGGGACACGCTCGATCATGACAAGCCCTTTTACGGAACGACGGAAAAAAGGGCGGGCGCCGCGTTCTATCCTGACGACATGACGAAAGAGGAATTCGACGCCCATCTCAAAGCGCATCCCGAAGACAAGGACGCGTTCATGAGCGGCTACACCGTCATTCGACGCGATGAGAATGGCGCGCTGAAAGCAATTCCCTATTCGGTTTATTACAAGAAATGGCTGGAGCCCGCGGCGGCGCTGCTGAACCAGGCGGCGGAAATCACGACCAATTCGTCGCTGAAGAAATTCCTCGCCCTGCGCGCCGCCGCCTTCGGCACGGACGACTATTTTGACAGCGAGATGGCGTGGATGGATCTTGATGGGCCGATCGAAGTCGCGATCGGGCCTTACGAGACCTATACCGACGGGCTGTTCGGCTACAAAACCGCGTTTGAAGCCTTCGTCACCGTGAAAAATCCGCAGGAGAGCGCCGCGCTCGACAAATACAAGAAATATCTTCGCGACATGGAAGGAAACCTTCCGGTGCCGCCCGAATACAAGAATTTCCGGCGCGGATTTGAATCCCCCATCGCCGTCGTCGCGCAGCTTCACGGCGGCGGCGACAATGTCCCCGGCGTGCAGACGATCGCCTTCAACCTCCCCAATGATGAGCGCGTGCGCGAGGCCAAGGGCGCGAAGAAAGTCCTTCTCAACAATGTCATGGCGGCGAAATTCGACCGCATCCTGGCGCCGATGGCCGGCCATGTGCTGGTTCCCGAACAAGCTTCGCTCTTGATGCAGAAATATATGGGCGCCGAGACGCTGTTCCACGAACTCTCGCACAGCCTCGGGCCGGGAACGATCACCAGAAACGGCGTCGAGACGACGGTCAGCGCCGAACTCAAGGAGCTTTATTCGGCGACCGAGGAAGGCAAGGCCGACGTCATGGGCGCCTATAATATTCTCTACATGATGGAGAAGGGCGAAATGCCGGCGGCGGAAAAGGAAAATTTCCTCGCCACCTATTTTGTCGGCCTGTTTCGCGCCGTGCGTTTCGGCGTCAATGAAGCGCATGGGCGCGGCGCGGCTTTTCAATACGCCTTCCTGAAGGAGCAGGGCGCTTTCGCCGTCGACGAGACGACCGGCAAATACCGTCTCGATTTTCCAAAACTCGAAGCGGCGATTTCGGCGCTGACCGCGGAAATCGTTTTCGTTCAGGGCGACGGCGATTACGACCGGGCGGCGGCATTCCTCAACAAATACGCCGTGCTCGATGCGCCCGCGACCGCGGTGATCGCGTCGCTCACCGATATCCCCGTCGACATTCAGCCGATCTACAAGGAGCGGATCTGAAACCGGCGCCGCATTCGGCGCGGCTTGTTGCGCTACTGGGGCTGGCGGTTTTTTGACCATTGGCGCGGGCGCCAGCCGCAAAAGGCGCCCACATTCGCGCGGGGCTTCAGCTGATTCTTGGACGCAGCTCTCGACCGCGTCCCGCTGTCCTGTTTTTTGAAAAATCCGATGGCTGAGAAATTCAGCCGGAAAGCCGCACGCGCAGCTTCCGCTTGCAACTGTTTCAATCACGCATGGCCTCCTTCCTCGTCGCGTTGATGAGCGATCATTTCGCGATGAGCATAAGGCTTACCCGAGGGAGGGGGATAAGTAGGGGGATAACCAGGGGGACAACTAGGGGGATAACCAGGGGGATAAGTAGGGGGACGGTTCGAAATCGCGCAATGAAATCAACGCGATGACTTTTTCTCGAAAAATCGTGGTTAACGCGAAAATTAACCATGAATTTTTGTAGGCGAAGATTCCAATAATTCAACTGTCAGCGGAAATTCATTGTACGGACGATCAACCTATTGGGGAGAGCGCGCCCCCTCAGTCATGCTTCGCATGACAGCTCCCCCGCAAGCGGGGGAGCAGAAGAAAGGGAGAGCCTTGCTCCCCCGCATCAGCGGGGGAGCTGTCGCCGAAGGCGACTGAGGGGGCGCTCAGGCTGAACGAGCGCCAACCCTCCCTTTCGCGCAAGGACGCCGCCGCTTCGCGGCGACGTGCGCGAAAGCCCTCCCTCCTCATCCTGAGGAGCCGCCGACAGGCGGCGTCTCGAAGGATCAAGGGAGGGTTCTGCTTGGTCGCTGGTCTATTGGACCGGCTTTATCAACGCCTCGCGGCGCGGCCGGTTTGCGCGGCGGCGCGTTCATAGGCTTCAACGAAGAGGTGGCGTTGCGCGTGGCTGCCGCCGACCTGCGCCAGCGTCGGCAGCGCCGCGCCAAAGCCTTCAGCGGCTTTCTCGTAATCTCCGGCGGCGAAGGCGTTGACCGCGCGCGCCGCGGGAAGGCCGGTGTCGCGCCAGAAGCTTTTATAGGGGTCTTCAGCGCCCTCGGCGTGGCGGTTCAGCGAGGCGAGGAAGGCCGCCGCCTCGCCGGCCGCGCCCGCCCGGGCGAGCGCGTAGAGATAATGTAGATCGTGGAAGGGAAGGATATGCTCGCCGGCGCGGCGGCGCACCTGTTCGAGCACGGGCGCCCAGCGGGCGCCGACATCGAGCCCGCGCATTTCGAGCCGCCACAGCATCGACACGGCGCCGATCTGCTCTTGCGGGAATTCCGGCCATGCGCCCCAGAGCTTGGCGTCATAGATCGCCAGCGCCTCGTCCGTCCGGCCGAGCGAGATCCGGAAGACCGCGGCGTGCCACCAATTGTGGTCACGGATGAAGACGCCCTTGCGGTCCCAGGTGTGCGAACAGTGGTCGAGCCAGCGCGCGCCGTCCTTCGCGCGCCCTTGCGTCTCCATCACATGCGCGACTGCGTGATGGGCCCAGGCGTCATCGAGCGCGATTTCGGTGGCCCGCAAGCCCTCTTCCTCGGCCTCGTCGAGGCGATGGTTCTGCTCCAGCGCGAAGGCGATCATGCCATGCGCATACGGATGATCCTCGAAAACGATGCGGGCGCGCTCGCCGAAGCGCAATAGCGCCTGGTGGTCCCCGAGATTGAAAGCGTGATACTGGCCCCATTTGATCGCGCACAGATCGGCGGGCCAGCGCACCGTCAATTCCTCGAGCGCGCCGAGCGCGCGCCAGTAATCGCGTGCGGCCCAGCTTTCGACGGCGGCGGCGAACAGCCGCTCGCGGTCGGTCGCCGAGCCTTCGGCGCGTCGCATCCGCGTCAGATACGGCGCGGCGTGCGCCCAGCCTTCCGCGCCCTCGAAAGCGAGATGCAGCGCCGCGGCATGGGCGTTCAACAGCGCCGACCCGGGGGTCTCGTCGGCGATCTTGAAGAGATCGCGCAAGGCCGATCCATAGGAGAGAAACTCGCGCGCATAGGCGTCATAGCCCGCGGCCGCCTCGGCGCAGGCGTTGGAGATCGGCAGTCCGGAGAGGTCGGCGGCTTTCATCAGAGTCATTCACCATGGCGCGGCGCGCGGCGCCAGCGGATTTCTCGTCACACCCGTTCACATTGCGGAAATGAAAACCCCCGCCGAAGCGGGGGTTCGCAATTGCAATATCGGGGGCGCTAGTTGTTGCGCATGATCCCGAGAATATTGAGGATGTGCACGAACAGCGTGACGAAGGAGCCGTAGAGGGCGAAGGCGCCGAAGATCGCCGCGCGATCATTGGTCTGGCCGCCGTCGCGATACATTTCCTTGATCATCTGCGTCTCATAGGCGGTGACGCCGGAGAAGATCAGGACAACGCCGCACGAGGTCAAAAGGCTCATCATCGTCGAGTGGAAGATGAGCGCGTTGAGGACGATCGCGATCAACAACCCGACCGAGGCCATGAACAGGAAGGTGCCGATCGGCGACAGATCGCGCTTGGCCGTGTAGCCGTAAAGGCTGGTCGCGCCGAAGACCGAGGCGGTGATGAAGAACGCCTTGTAGATTTCGGACGCCGCGCCCGCCGCGTTGAAGGCGTAAAGCATCGGCGCGATCATCGCGCCCCAGGCGGCGGCGTATATCCAGAAAAGGCCGTGCGCGGCGGTCTTCGAGCCGGAGAAAATGACCCGCGGCGCGAACCAGCCGATGCCGAGGATCGCCGCGAAGAACACCCATTTGAGCGGCGTGCCGGCGATCGTTTGAACCATTGCCGGGTTCGAGGCGACGGCAAGCGAGACGAGGCCGGTGCCGGCGACCGCCATCGCCATGTAATTGTAGACCCCGAGCATGTACTGGCGCAGGCCCTGGTCGATCGCGCGGCCGTCGGCCCGGACCGTCGTCGCGCCGTAATTTCTGCCTGTGTCGTTCATGGGAAAATCAGCCTTTCTTTCGAAGGTTGCATAAAACCGACCTTCAATATCTGGATTTCGCCGGGCGATTACAAGACCCTGGCCGGCGGGCGCCGCGGCGAAAGTAAAGGTTAATCAAGCCGGAAGCGGGCGGCG
>MEMM01000142.1:0-1674 GCA_001767925.1 Alphaproteobacteria bacterium RIFCSPHIGHO2_12_FULL_63_12 | reverse complement strand
AGCCGTCGATGCCGCCTTCCGCCGCCAGCAAAGCGGGATGGGTGCGCAGATCGCCGTCGCGGGTGATCGCGGCAAGGCCGCCGACCTCGCCCGGCGTCACCGCCACACGGGTGAGCGAAGGATGACGGGCGAGCGCGGCCGCCGCCTGTTTCTCGCCCTCCTCGGGCTGCAGCGAGCAGGTGCAGTAAACGAGAAGGCCGCCGGGCTTCAGCATCGTTACCGCCTTGTCGATCATTTTCGCCTGCACGGCGGCGAGCGATTTCAGCTGCTCTTCGGTTTTCGACCACGCGATGTCGGGATGACGGCGGATGGTGCCGGTCGCGGTGCAGGGTGCGTCGAGCAGCACGGCGTCGGCGAGGCGTGGCGGCGTCCAGTCGAGAATGTCGGCCTTCAGCGTTTCAGCCGCGAGCTTCGTTCGCGCGAGATTTTCGGCGACGGTTTTAAGACGCCCGCCCTCGGCGTCGACGGCGAGAACTTCCGCGCCGGCGGCGGCAAGCTGCATGGTCTTGCCGCCGGGCGCCGCGCACAGATCATAGACGAGCTTGCCCCTGACATCGCCGAGAAGCCGCGCCGGGATCGCCGCCGCCGCGTCCTGCACCCACCAGCGGCCGTCGTCATAGCCGGCGAGCAAGGTCAGCTTGGTTCCCGCCGCGATCCGCACCGATCCCGTCGGCAGGAGTTTCCCGTGCACGGTGTCGGCGAGCGACGCGGCGTCGTCCGGATCGCGCGGCGTCAGGTCGATCGAGGCTTCGCTTTGATGCGCCCTGGCGATCGCGCGCGCGGTCTCGGCGCCGAAATTCCTCTCCCAGCCGCGCCAGATCCAACCCGGCGTGTCGGTGCGCTCGGGCAGCGCGGCGATCGAGTCGGGTCCTGCCGCCGCGATCTTTCTGGCGACCGCGTTGACAAGTCCGGCATACCCGGCGGTTTCGCGAAATTCCTGCGCGAGGGCGACGGCGGTCGAGACCGCCGCGTGATCGGGCGTCTTCAGGATCAGGCTCTGCGCGGCGGCGAGCCGCAAGATATCGGTCGCGCGCGCCGACCGCTTCGGGATCGGCTGGTCGATATGACGGCCGATCGCGTGATCGATGGCGCCGCGCCGGCGCATCACCGTCGCGGCGAGCGCATGGGCAAGGCCCCTGTCCGGACCTTCAAGCGCGTTGAACGACCGGCAGTCCTCCAGCGCCTGATCGAGCGTCCGCCCCGCGGCGACCAGGGTCAAGATATCGAGCGCCGCCCGGCGCGGGGGAAGGCCCGGCGGCGGGGGCGGGGGCGGCTTGGCCGGGCGCCCCTGCTTTCGCGGGTCGCCTTTCGAGCGATCTGCCGGCGGTCTTTTCGCGTCGTTGGGGCGTCGATTGTCCATCGTGCGGGCTTCAACCACGGGCCGCTCTTAATGTCACGCGGCATTTGCCCGAAACCCGTTTCCCTCGTAGGATCGCCGGCAGCGGGCGATGGGGCGCCCCGCCCTCAGGGGCGTTGCGGGAACAAGGATTGGGGATTTCATGATGACGAAGATGATGATGCGCGCGTCGCTAGGCGCACTCGCGCTTGCCGTGTCGGCCGGCGCCGCGAGCGCCCAGACCGAAGAGCTGATTTCAAATCCGCGCGGCATGGTGACCAATTTCGACGTGGTCAATATAGGGCCGGTGCTCACCGAACTTGGCGTCGTCTGGCAGG
>MEMM01000141.1 GCA_001767925.1 Alphaproteobacteria bacterium RIFCSPHIGHO2_12_FULL_63_12 | reverse complement strand
TCGGCGTCGCGCTCGACGCCAGCGACGACGACATCAAGGCCGCGCACCGCAAGCTGATCGGCCAGCTGCATCCCGACAAGGGCGGCAGCGATTATCTAGCGGCGAAAATCAACGACGCGCGCCAAGTCATGCTTGAAAAACGGCGCCCGCCGGCGGCATCGTCGGGCGCGAACTGAAAGGCGAGGGGCAAGTCGGATGTCTTCCATCGAGTCGGTGATTTCAGGCGTCGGATCATGCCTTCCGGGCCGCGTCGTGACCAATGCCGATCTTGCGAAAAAGATCGACACCTCGGACGAGTGGATTCGCTCGCGCAGCGGCATCGGCGAGCGGCATATCGCCGGCGACGATGAAGTGACGTCTGACTACGCGACGACCGCGGCGCGGCGGGCGCTCGATCAGGCGGGCCTCATTGCAACCGATATCGATCTCATCATCGTCGCGACCGTGACGCCCGACAAGACGTTTCCGTCGACCGCGGTCTATGTGCAGCAAAAACTCGGCGCGCCGCCCGGCATCGCCTTCGACGTCTCGGCGGCCTGCGCGGGATTTCTCTACGCGCTCAACATCGCGCATAATTTCATTTCGACCGGCCAGGTGACGCACGCCCTCATCATCGGCGCGGAAAAGCTCTCCTGCTTCCTCGACTGGAACGATCGCGGAACCTGCGTCCTCTTCGGCGACGGCGCCGGCGCGGTCGTCCTCTCGGCCAACAAGTCGCACGCGGCCGCCCCGCCGCGCGGCGTCCTTGCAACCTATCTCTCCGCAGACGGACGGCTCGCCGAACATCTTTTCGCCGACGGCGGCCCCGCCTCGACCGCGACGGTCGGCAAGGTGCGGATGAACGGCAAGGAAGTATTCCGCCACGCCGTTCAGGAAATTTCCAACGCCGTCCTTGAAGTGACGGAGCGCGCGAAGGTGAAACGCGAGGAGATCGACTGGTTCGTGCCGCATCAGGCGAATATCCGGATCATCGAATCCTGCGCCAAGCGCCTCGAACTTTCCGAAGACAAGATCATCGTCACCATCGACCGGCACGCCAACACTTCGTCGGCGTCGATACCGCTGGCGCTCGACCAGGGGATCCGCGACGGGCGCATCAAACGCGGGGAGCTGCTTGTTTTCGCGGCGCTTGGCGGCGGTCTCGCCTGGGGTTCGGCGCTGATCCGCTATTGAGCGGGCGGCGTATTTCTGACCTAAAAACCGCCGCCGGTTTTGAACCCGCCGCCGCCGCGGCCGCCGCCGGTCCGAAAGCCGCCGCCCGACGGCAGTCGCGGCATGCGCGGCGGTCTTGGCGCGCGCGGCATCGAGGGCGAGCCGCGCGACGGCCCGCCGCTCCAGTCGCCAGCGCCGCCGCCCCAATGATCGGGAAGCCCAAAACGCCCGCGCCATTCATCGCCGCCGATGTCGTTGTCCCAGTCGCGCCGCCGCGTGCGGTGTCCGCGTTCAATGCGCCGCCAGAGATCGTCGCGGGATAGGGCGCCCTGGAGAAATTCGGCGACGAGAAGCACGAGGACGTCTTTCCCGGTAAACTCCGAATACGGACTGTCGAAGCGAGCGCCTTTGAACCGGCGCCGGATATCTTCAAGGTCGGCGAGGCGGCGGCCGATCGAGTCGAGCGAGCCGACGGCGGCGCGCCTTGCTTCCTCGAATTCCATTCTTTTGCGGCGGTTCCGGATCAGCTCGTCGATCAGATTGTCGTCTTCTACGCTGGCGGTTTCCGCGGCGAGCACTTTGAGATCGGGGATCGAAATCCCGGCGAGCGCGTCGGCGACGAGGGTTCTCGCTTCACTGAGGGGACCCGCTTTTCCGGCCGCCGCCGCCGCGTGATGGCTCTCAAGCTCGCGGCGCTGTTTTTCCGCGTCCTCGATCTGCCGGTCGAGCGTTTCGACCAGGGTTCGCGCGGCGCCGACCGCATCGCGCAAACCGCCGACGCCGTCTTTTTCAAGCGCGTCCCGTTCAAGTCCTTCGAGCGCTTCGCGCGCGGTCTCCATCTCGCCCTTCAGCCGCACGAGGTGCTCGGCGAAGCGCTCTGGAATTTCGAGCAGGCGTTCGTAATTGAGGCGATGATCGCGATAGCGAATAAGCGAGGCGACCCAGCGGTCAAGCACCGCGTAAAGCGGGAAGGCGCGATAGTCGCGGGTCGCGAATTTGCGGCGGCGAAGATATTGAAACAGCGGATCGGCTTCGAACGCGGCGCCTTTGACGGCGCGATCGTCGCGCGAAATGGCGAGCTTTTGCTCGGCGCGGGCCGCCATCGCGCCGAGTTCTTCGACCTCGGCGGCGCGGGCGAGCCACTGATCGTCTTTTTCGAGGCGCGTGCGCGTCGCGGCCGCTGCTTCCTGATGACGCGCCAGCGCCGCCTCGACATCGGCCTCGGCGTTTCGACGCGCGGTTTCCAGACGTTCAAGATCGCGCGCCGCCGCGTCGCGCGCGGCGGCCATGTCGGCGACGGTTCGCTCATGGGCGGCGATAAGCTCGGCCGCCTTGCGGTCAACGGCGCCGAGCGTGCGGCCGTTCGCGCCGTCTTCGTTGAGGTGGATCAGGCGCACATCCGCGAGCGCGTGCAGCAGGGCGATCTCGCGCTGGTCGATCTCGGCGAGCGTGCGCGCGTCACTCGCCGCCGCGCCGCTGGCGTTGATGAGACGGGCGCGCGCGTCGGCGATTGAGGCGTCGATTTGATGGAGGGCGTCGCGGCCGGAGGTCATCTTACCACTCCAAAATCGCGCCGCCGGCGTCGATCTCATAGCTCGGCGTCAATTCGCCATGAGGTTTGGCGCCGATATCGGCGTGCTGGATGATCTGGTCATCCGCCTTGTCCGCCGAAATCGCGTTAAAGACGCTCTCCGGCACGCGCACGCCCCATTTTTCGACGCGCGCGGTTTTCTGGTCTTCCTCGCTGGAAATCTCCATCGTCTGCGCGCGGCCCTTGGCGTCGACCGCCTCAACGATGAGATAATAATTGCGCGCGTCCGGCGCGTCGTCCGGAATGCGGAACACGCCGGAATAGTCGCCGGGACGCGAGACGACGCGAATGGTCAAATCCTGCGCCAGCGCAGCCGTGAGGAATTCAAGCTCGCCGATCGCGGCGCGCGCCGCCGGCGCATCGCCAGCCTTCGCCGCCGTCACGCCGTCCCGATAGGCGGCGTCGATACGCGCTTTGGCCTGTTCACTCCCAGCGAGCGCGACCGCCGCATCGCGCGCCGCCGCGAGGTCTTTCGGCAGTTCGACCGTCAGCTCAACATGCGCGCGTTCGGCCCGCGCCTCGCGCGGATTATCGAACCCGAACTCGTAAGCGGCGGTCACAAAAATCGCCGTGCCGAGGATGAAGGCGACCGGCTTCATCCAGCGATCGCGCCCGATATAAAATCTGGCGAGCCTTACTGCGACGCTGTCCTTGGGCGGCGCATAGACAAAGCGCTGTTCATCGAGCGCCTTGACGCCATCTTCGAGGATGCGATCGGGGACCTCTATGCCCTGCGCGGCGTATATCTCTTTCAGCCGCGCGACGAGCGCGTCCTTGCGCGCGGCGCCGCCAAGCTCTTTTTCAAGCGCGAGTTCACGGTGACGCAGCGTGTCGACGATGTCCATGGCGAGCATGACATCGTCGAGCGATTGCCGCGGCGCCGGCGCCGAAACAGTCGTCGCGCTCATCCAGCGTCAGGTCCAGTCGAGCGCGGCGCTGGCGCCGGATTCGATAAGGTTGGCGAGGCGCTTCTTGCCGTCCTCGACCGCGTCGCGAATCTCTTTTGAATTTTCGGTTGCGGCTTTTCGCATTTCCTCGACGATCGCCTGACTGCGCTCTTGATAGGAGACGACCGAGTCGACCAGCTTTTTGACGGCGGCCGCCGAAACCGTCGGGCCGTAACCGGCGCGCACCGCCGCTTCCTGCACCTTGCCGCCGATTTCCGACAAGGTTTCGAGGCTTTCATTGACGCCTTTTTTCATCGCCTCGATCGTCTGCGTCGATTCATGAAGGCCGTGCATCCCGGTGAACGTGGCGGTCAGCGCGGTGAGGACGGTCTCATTGGTGCCGAAGAACGAAACCGCCTGCGCATAAACCCGCTCCTTGGCGTTCGTCGTCTGGACGAGGCGGGTCATGATCACTTCGGAGGTGTTATAGCCGATGGTGATGTTGTCGGAGAGGTCCTTGGCGACCTGATAGCGCTTTTCTTCCCGCTGCAGGGCGCGCAGCGCTTCGTCGCGATCAAGCTCCAGCATCGAGCGCGCGGCGGCGTCGTCGCCGGAAAACGCGGCGACCTTGTCGACGGCGGTTTTAAGCAGCGCCTTCGCGCCGGCAAGTTTCCCTTCGGCGGTTTTGAGGACATCGAGCGCCAGGATTTCAGACTGTTTCATGGCGCCGCGAAAATCGCGATACGCCTCAAGGATGCGGGTTTCGCGCTCGACCTGATTTTGGGTTTCCTTGGCGACGTCGAGATAGGCGCCGCGAATCTTGTCGAAGCGGGCGGCGATGTCGCCGCGCGTCATTTTCATCCAGACATTGCCCACCCGCTCCATCGTCGAAATCTTGCCGTCGGCGTACTGATCGACGAGGGATTTGGCGTCGTCGCGGATCGAATCGAAGGCGCCCGCGATTTCCTTGTAGCGCTCGCCGACCTTGATGTTGGCGACCTGCTCGCGAACGACGTCATTGAAGTGGGAGGCCTGGTCGAGCGTTCGGGCGATCGCCGCCACCCGGTCCTGGTCGAGATCGGCGATCTGATTGAGGAGCGCGACGATCGGGGCGGGGCTCCCCCCTTCGGACCCGAACCCGAGCGCTTTAAGCTCGCCGAGCGCCCGGTCGAGATATTGGAGCGCGGTGGCGCGCGGCTGTTCGGCCATGAAATTCTCCTCCCTTTTTCGGTTCCGCTTAGATAGGAGGCTCCGGGGCGATCTTAAAGCCCTGTGATCTGCGTCCATACGACTATTGGAGGCCGGCGCGCGCCGTGTTGAAGTCGGCGCCCGCCGGTCCAAGGCAAGGAGACCCATTTGACGCCGCCGCTCGAATCCCTCCCGGACGCCGCTCTGGTCTTGCGCAACCTCGCCATCGCGGTGACGGCGGGCTTCATCATCGGCTTTGAGCGCGAGTGGACGCAGGCGCTCGAAAAACAGCAACACACTTTCGCCGGGGCCCGAACGTTTACGCTGACCGGGTTGATCGGCGGCGTCGCGGGCATGGTGGACGACAGTCTCACCATCGCCGCCGCCGCCCTGCTGGTCGTCGGCGCCCTGACGATCGTCGGCTACCGGATCGAAGCGAAGGAAACGCCCGGACGCGGCGGCACCACCGAAATGGCGATTTTCGCGACGCTCTTGCTCGGCGTCGCCGCCGGGCGCGGATTTTTGCTGCTCGCCGCCGCCGGCGCGGTGACAACCGCGATCGTGCTCAGCCTGAAATCGGCGATCAGGCATTGGGCGCACGCCCTCGACCAGCGCGAGATTCACGCGACGCTGCGTTTCCTCGCGGTATCGGTGCTTGTCCTGCCGGTATTGCCGGATGAACGCTTTGGCCCCTTCGGCGCGTTAAATCCGCGCGAATTGTGGATGATGGTCATCCTGATCGGCGGCATGTCCTTCATCGGCTATTGGCTGGTCCGGATCATGGGCGAAGGCCGCGGCGTCCTGTTGACCGGCCTTGTCGGCGGCCTTGCCTCATCGACGGCGACGACCCTCTCGCTGTCGCGCATGGCGAAAGAACAAATCTCCGCGCCCGCGGCGGTCGCGGCCGGAATCGTTCTCGCCAATGTCGTCATGATGTTCCGCGTCGGCGTCATTCTTGTCGCACTGTCGCGTCCGGTCTTTGAAAAACTTCTTCCGGCGCTTGGCGTCAGCGCCGCCGTCGGCGTGATCTGCGCGATGATCATGTGGCGTGCGTCGCCGAAGGGCGCCGCCGGACCCGGCGTCGTGGAAGTTCGCAATCCGTTTGAAATACGGCCGGCGATTTATTTCGCCGCATTGATCGCCCTGATTTCGCTCGCCTCCGCCTATGGGGCGTCGGTGTTCGGCGCCGCCGGCGCTTATGCGGTCGGCGCGATTTCGGGTCTTGCCGATGTCGATGCGATGACTCTGTCGGGCGCGCGTCAGGCGGCGTCGGGCGCGCTTGCGCCCGGGGTCGCCGCCGGGGCGATCCTTCTGGCGATTTCTTCCAACATCGCGGTGAAGGGGACCATGGCCTGCGCGGTCGGCGGGATGAAAACGGGCGTCCGGGTTGTCGCGGCGTTCGCGATCATCGCGGCGGCCGGCGCCATCGCGCTCGCGGTCGCGTGACGCCCTCAGATTCGCTCGGGCGCCAAATAGCGGCCGAGCAGCAGGCCGATCTTTCGCCGTATACGGAAGGAAAGCGTTTTGCGGTCGCTTGAGCGGTTCTTCACCGGGAACGGTTCGGACGGAACCGCAAGCCCTAAAAATCCGCAAAGCTCCGCCCAGCCGTCGCCGCGCTCCAGATCCATGACGAGAAGATCGCCGGGGCGGTCGGCGAAATAAGCGCGAACGTCGCGTTCGTGCCGCGCGTAAACGTCGAGATAGCGCTGCCGGTTGCCAGCGGGGGCCGCCGCGTCGCGTCCATAGACGAAAGCCTGCATCTCACCGGCATTGGCGCCGAAATGGCCTTCGATCGACGAAAACCAGCGATCGGCGTCGCGCAATGTCAGGATGAATTTCGAGCCCGGATAGGCGGCGTCCAGCTCGCGAAAGAACACCGGCCACGGCATGTCCTGCGCCGCGTCGAAGTTGCGCATCGTCTCGATACAGAGCGCCGCGCCTTCGGCGGCGAGCCGCTCCGCGCTCCAGTCGCGGCCGACGACCGCCGCGGTCCGATAGCCGAGCGTCGTCAGCGCCGCGTAAAGCGACGTCGTGCCGGTTTTCTGGAAGCCGATGCAGAAGATCTTTGCGCGCGCCACGGGCCGGATATTATCGATGATGCTTTGAGCGAAAGTTAACGAGGCGTGAAAAAATGGGCTGTCCGTCCCTTATCGTCCGAACAGCGGCAATTTCTCCGCCGCGAAGGCGCCTTCGATTTCCAGCAGGCGGCGTTTGGTGTCGGTTCCGCCCGGCGCGGTGAATCCGCCCATCTTGCCGCCGCTGGCGACGACGCGGTGACAGGGGATAATGATCGGAAAAGGATTGGCGCCGAGCGCCGCGCCGACCGCCCGCGACAGCCCCTTGTCGCCAAGCTCTTGCGCGATCGCGCCATAGGTCGTCGTCTCGCCGAACGGAACGCGCGTCAGGATATCGTAGACCTTGTTGGCGAAGGGCTCGATCGCGTCGCGGTCGAGCGGCGCGTCGGTGAACGCCTCGGGCGCGCCGTTGCAGAGGCGGACAATCGCGTCGATCGCATTTTGAACGAAGGCCGGAGGGGGTGAGTCGATGACGGCGCCGGCGCGGCGTTTGACGGCGTCGCGCGTCGCCGCATCGTTCGGTGACGGAAGGACGACGCCGGTCAGCCTGTCACCGCGCCAGAGAACGGCGCAGCGCCCGACGGCGGTATCGAAGAGATGAAAGCGTGATTTCTCCATGCGGAGAGACTAGCGCGTTGCGGGCCCGGCGACACCCGGAAATTGCGACTCTTCCGCTCCCCCGCAGAGGGCGGGGGAGCGGAAGAAAGAGCTGCCTGTTCCCTCGCAAGCTGGGAGCGGAAGAAGGATCAGAACGGAAAGATGATGTCGTAGAGCTGCTGGCCATAGCGCGCCTGCTGGACGTCGGTCAGCTGCCCGCGCCCGCCATAGGAGATGCGCGCCTCGGCGATTTGCGTGTGATTGATGCGGTTGGCGTTCGAGATGTCCTCCGGGCGGATGACGCCGGTGACGGTCAACTCGCGCACTTCGTTGTTGACGCGCACTTCCTGCTTGCCGGCGACGACGAGATTGCCGTTGGGCAACACTTCCGTCACCACGGCGGCGACGATCAAATCGACATCCTCGCGGCGGTCGACGCTGCCTTCGCCCCGGACGGTCGAACCCGACGACAGGTCGACGAGCTGCGCCGGATTGGCGCCGTTCGGCAGAAGGTCGGTCAGGGTCTGTTCAAAGCCGCCGAAAGCCGGAATTTCCGCCGTCTCGCCATTGTCGCGGCGGCGTTCGGTCGTGTTGTTCATCCGCGCTTTATCATTGATGTCGATGACGACGGTCACGATGTCGCCCAGCCGGCGCGCGCGCTGGTCCTTGAAAAAAGTGCGCGATCCCGCCTTCCACAGCGAGTTGGCGTTGGCGACCTCGACGGACGCCGCCGGCATCGGCATTGAAATCGCGCGGCCGCCATAGAGCTCGGCCGGGTTTTCGGTCGGCGATAAATCCGGCGCGCGGCCGATATTCTTGATGCGGCTTCCGGCCGCGCAGCCATTGGCGGCGGCGATCATGACGACAAGAAGGGCGAGACGCGCAAGGTTTTTCATGGCTGTTCCGTTGAGAGCGAAGCGTAAGTCGACCGGGAGACGAACGGCGCCGTCGCAAGGCCGGCGCCGGCGACGACGGCCTTGATGTCGCGGTTGCTGTTGGCGTTTTTAAAGCCGATGAGCTGACCGAGGGCGCCGTTTTCCAGCGCGACGGCGTTCTGGGTGAGGCGGATGCCCGGCGCCTCAAGGACAATCGTCACCGTCGCCCCGCGCTTCACGACGATCGGCGCGGCTAGGTCCGAGCCGCGCAGCGGCGCGCCAGCGGCAAGCGGCCGTCGGGCGACTTTGCCGATAATCGCGTCGGCGTCGGCGACATATTGCAAGCTTTGCGCGTCTGAAATTTCGATCCAGTCGAGATCGCTTTCAGCGAGAACTTCATTGCGGACGATGGCGCGCGCCGGAACCGGGATGAGAACCGCCGTTACCGCCGTTCCCGTGACGGCGATCAGCGGCGTTCCGGGCGCGCCTTGCGCCCTGGCGAGAAAGCGGCCCGTCGCCGGGTTGAAGCTGAGGCTCTCGATGTTGAGGGCGCCGTCAGCGGGCGCGGCGACAGCCGCGTCGGGCGCGGCGAGCGTCACTTTGACATTTTCAGATGCGCCATGCGCGATCAGCGCGGCGCGGATTTCCGCGACATGATCGGCAAGGCGCGACGTTGTTGCGCCGGTTTCTTCTGCGCGCACCGGCGAGACGGCGAGCTGCAACAGCCACATCGCCATGGCGACGTAGGCGAGAAGTCCGGAGGGGCGAAGTGATTTCATCTAACGGCCTCTATCGGCGAAGATTGGCGTTGGTCTGCAACATCTGGTCGGAGGTCTCGATGACGCGGGCGTTCATCTCGTAAGCGCGCTGCGCGGCGATGAGCGTGGTGATCTCCTGAACCGGATCGACATTGGCGTTTTCAAGATAGCCCTGCAGCAACTGGCCGAACCCCGGATCGCCCGGATTGCCGATCACCGGCTCGCCCGACGCGGAAGTCTCCAGCAGCAAATTGTCGCCGATCGCTTCAAGCCCGCTTTCATTGAAGAAGACCGCGAGATCGAGACGCCCGATCTCCCTCAAATTCTGGTCGCCCGCGACGCGAGCCTCGACAACGCCGTCTTTTGAAATCGACACATCGACGACGTCTTCGGGAAGCGTGACGCCAGGAAGCACTTCATAGCCGTCCTCGGTGACGACGCGCCCGTCCGACGACACCGCGAAATTGCCGGCGCGGGTATAGGCTTCGCGCCCATCGGGAAGTTCAACGCGGAAATAGCCGCGGCCCGAGACGGCGAGATCGAAATCATTGCCGGTCGAGGTGACGGCGCCTTGTTCGGTGATGCGATAGACCGAACCGGTCTTGACGCCGGCGCCGATCTGGATGCCGTTCGGAACGGTGGTGCCGGTCGCGGACGACAGAGCGCCCGCCCGCTCGATCGTCTGGTAGAGGAGGTCCTGAAATTCGGCGCGTTGGCGCTTGTAGCCGACGGTGTTGAGATTGGCGATATTGTTTGAGATCACCTCGACATTGCGCTGCTGTGCGAGCATGCCGGTCGCGGCGATTGAAAGGGATTGCATGTTGCAGCTCCTGCTTAATTGGTCCGGCCGAGCGTTTCGATCGCCTGGCGTTCAAGGTCGTTTGCTGTTTCGGTGAGGCGCGCGGCCTGTTCATAGGCGCGCATGACTTCGATCATGTCGGTCATCGCGGCGACCGGATTGACGTTGGAGGATTCGAAAAAACCCTGACGAACGCGCGGGGCGACGGCGGCCACGGGCTCATCGCTCGCCGCGAACAGATTGTCGCCGGATTTGCGAAGCTGGCGAAGATCGTCGAATTTGTAGACGCCGAGCTGCGCGATCGGCGTTGCGTTCTGCTGAAGCTTGCCGTCGGGTGTCGACAGCACGGGACCGGCCTCGGGGTCGATCAGAACCGGCGAGCCGCCGGCGTCCAGCACTTGCGCGCCCGAGCGGTTGACGAGTTCGCCATAGGCGTTGACGCTGAACCGTCCGTCGCGCGTGTAGCGGACGCCCGACGCGGTTTCGACCGCGAAAAATCCGTCGCCGTCGATGGCGAAATCAAGATCGCGATAGCTCTGCTCAAGCCCGCCGGCGCTGAAATCCGTATAGGTGTCCGGGTCGACGACAAGCGAGACGACGGGGTCGCCGCTGGTGCGGGCGTCGATCGCGGCGAGATATTCGCGAAAGGCGATGTGGTCGGCCTTGAAGCCGGAAGTCGTCTGATTGGCGACGTTATTGGCGGTCGTCTCCAGCGCGCGCGCCAGCACGATCTGCTTTGAGAGGCCTGCGGTGATGGCGTTTTCCATCGATTAATCTTCCGTTAACGGACAAAGAGCGTCCCCCTATCATTGGCAATCGGCATGCCATGGGAATCGCCATGAAATTCAACGGGTTGAAGAATCGCCTCCGCCGCCGGCGGAAAAAATTGCCGGGCAAGAAGCGCCGCCCTAACGCTCCTTTAACCGTGTTTTCCGACAAAGAGAGGCAAAGGAGCGCAAGTGCGTCGCGACATGATGAGTCCTCCGGCTGAAATTGGTGAAGCCTCGCCGCCGCGAAAGCGCGTGCGCACGCCGGGCAAGCACATTGTCCTGTTCACGCTGGCGGTGACGTTCATGCTGGCGTTGTCGACGACCGCGCTTCAATCCGGGAAGGTAAAACTTCCCTCTTACGATCTTCAGGGGATCGGCGAGGGCGCCGCCGCCCTTTATTCGCCGAGCGAGGAATTTTTGATCGACCTTTCGCCCGATGCGACGGGCCGATCCGGCTATTTGAAGCTGACGGTGAAACTTGCCGCCAAAGACCGCGCCGCGCTCGCCGAGATCAAGGAAAAGCAGCCGATGATCCGCGAGCGCGTTTCGTTTTTCCTGCGCGAATTGTCAGCCGATGATTTCGCGGGCAGCGCGGCGACGGCGCGCCTCAAGACCGAATTGCTAAAGCGCGCCAGCCTTCCGCTCTCGGAAGGCGCCGCATCCGACATCTTTATCGAAGACATCATCATACAGTAGGGGACTGCGTTGGAACCGGAAGCATCAGCAAACGAACAGGACGACGTCGTCTGGAACGAAGCCTCGCCCCTGTCCGACCTTCTCGGTTTCGATCTCGGCGCCGAGGAAGGGCAGGACCGCTCGGGCCTGAAGGCGCTCATCAATTCCGCGCTGGTGTCGCACCGCCGGCTGCCGATGCTCGACGTCATTTTCGACCGCACGGCGCGGTTGATGTCGACGAGCCTGCGCCAGCTCACCAATGAAAACGTCGAAGTGACCCTCGACAATGTCTCGTCGATGCGTTTTGGCGACTTCATTCAGTCGCAGCCGCAGTCCGGCGTGATCGGCGTCATTCATTCGAAGGCGTTTGACGGCTATGCGCTGGTCGCCGCGGACGGCGCGCTTGTTCACAGCGTCGTCGATCTGCTGCTCGGCGGGCGACGCGGGTCGAGCGCGGGTCTCGACGCCCGTTCGCTGACGGCGATCGAACTCGGCCTCGCCAATCGCATGCTCGCTTTGCTGACCGAAGATTTCAACGAAGCGTTTTCCGCGGTGAAGCCGGCGGAATTTACGCTCGACCGGATCGAAACGACGCCGCGATTCGCCGCAATCGCGCAGGACGCGAGTGTTTGCGCGCTGGCGAAATTCAAGGTGCGGATCGAAGACTTCTCGGCGAAAGCCGTAATTCTGGCGCCGCATGCGATGATCGAGCCGGTTCGCGAATTGCTGCTTCGTGATTTCATCGGCGAGTCTGGCGCGGCTGACCAACTCTGGAAACAGCAATTCAGCAAGGGCGTTTCTTCAGCGGGCGTCGACCTCAAGGCCGTGCTCGCGGACCGCGTGATGACGATCGGCGAGCTTGGCGCCTTGAAGCCCGGCGCCACATTGACGTTTTCGACGGCGGGCGACGCCCGCATTGAATTGCGCGCCGGAAATTCGCCGGTGGCGCGCGGGCGCGTCGGACGGCTCGGCGACATCATCGCGGTAAAACTCGACGGCGCGGTCAACAAGGATGCGCCGGTCAGCGACATTGAGGATGCGGCATGATCGCGGCGAACGCGCTTGATATCATCGTGATCGTCCTGCTGGCGGCGGGCGGCGTCGGCGGCTTTCTGATCAGCCGGCGGCTCAGCCGTCTGATGGCGGCCCAGGAAGAGCTGAAAGCGGCGCTGACGGCGTTCGATGCGGCGACGTTGCGCGCGGATCTGGCGTTAAAGCGCCTTGAAGCCGGCGGGCTCGCCAAGGGATCTGAGTTGCAGTCGCAGGCGCGGCGCGCCGAAGCGCTGATCGCCGAACTTTCCGTGATGAATTCGGCCGGCGAGCGGATCGCCGACAGGATTGAAGGCGCGGTCAAGGATGTGCGCCAGCTCGGCGCGACGCGCAAACCGCAGAGGGCCGCGTGAGAGACATTTTCAGAACGCGCAGAGTTCGCCTGACGCCTGTGCTGATGACGGCGGTCTTCGCGCTGGCGTCATTGAAGGCGGCGGGGCTGTGGCTGAATTTTTCAGCCGCCGGCGCCGAGGAAGTTGCCGCCGTGTCGCTGCCCGAACGCGCGGCGCCCTCCAGCGTCACGTCCGAACGCCTGCTGGAACAGCTTTCGGCGCGCAAGGATGAACTCGATGCGCGCGAAGCCGAACTCGATACGCGCGAGAGCGTCCTTGAAGCGGCGGAGCTTCGGCTTGACGCAT
>MEMM01000140.1:11373-24520 GCA_001767925.1 Alphaproteobacteria bacterium RIFCSPHIGHO2_12_FULL_63_12 | reverse complement strand
AAGATGCGCGGCAACAGCACCGCGCCAAATCCGAAATAGGCGAGCGGCGTCACCGCGCGATCGACATAACGGCGGATCCTCAACCGGGTTGTCGACGATGCCGATGTCTGTTCCCCCCAAAGCAGTCCGACCGAGGTCGCTGCGACAATCGGATCGCATCCGATCGACGGGCCCAGCACAAACATCGCGACCCCGGCCAGGATCGCGAATTGTCCGTCGAGCGCGCGCTGCTGCATGGTGCGGCGGCGATACCAGGCGCCGGCGAAGCTTGCGGCGAGGCCGGCGACGCCGCCATAGGCAAAGCCTTTCAGCACCGCAAAACTCGCGGCCATCAAAGGGCCAAGCGTCGGTTCGTTCGGCGTTGATACGGTCGCATTCGCGGCGAGCAGCGCGGCGACCGGAATTCCGAGCGAGATGATCGCAGCGCTTTCATTGCGGACTGCGGCCTTGATCGCGGCGGGCGCCGGCGTGTCGATGACGGCGCGCCGGTCGAAAGCGGCGCCGTTCAGCATCAGCGCGCCGCCGACCAGCATCGCCGACGGAATCGACAGCTGCGGCAGCATGATGAAGGCGGCGAGCGAACAGGCGACGAGATAGAGCGGCGCGCCGCCGCAGGTGAGGCGGAACGAGGATGGGCACTGGCGGGCGAGACGGCTGACGCGAAGCTGGGCGGCGGAGGCGAAGCCAAGGATCGCAAGTCCGGCTTTGGCGGCGAAGGCGATCCAGTCAGCCGGCGGCTGCGGCAGATGCAGCAATCCGACGATCAGGGCGAGCGCCGCGCCGGCGGCGACGGTAAGACCCGGAGCGGCCGCGGCGCGCCTTGCGATCCTTGTCGAGGCAAGGGCCGGAATCGCGCTTAGCGCCGCAAGAAATGCCAGCCAACCCATTGACCACGCCGAATTGAAATCATCGCGGCGTTTTTCAGCCCAACGCCGCAGAGCGATGCAACTCTGAATTGATCCGCGAATTCCTGCAAACGGTTTCTGGGATGAAATTCATGTAATAATTTCAGATAGATAGCAGATTCGGTCGGAGTTATCCCCCTACTTATCCCCCTCCTTCGCGCAGGCCTTATCATGCACTCAGGATTTTGAACCTTGAGGTCGCGAGCGGAGGCGCCGAATGATTGACGAAACGAATGAGAAGCCGGCAACGAAGGAGGCGCGGGGGCGACTGAAGAAAGCGGTCGCCAAGGCCGCCCCGAAAATCGCCGAACAGCTCGGCGGGCCGCTCGCCGGCGCGGCGGTCAGCGCCATCGCGCGGGCGATTTTCGGCAAGGAAGGCGCGACGGAAGAAGAACTCGCCGAAGCGCTGCCGCATGCCGGGGCCGACCAACTGATCGCGCTGAAACGCGCGGAAAACGAGTTTCGGATCGCCCTCAGAGCGGCCGCGCTCGACGAGGAGCGGATCGACGCCGGCGACCGCGCCAGCGCGCGCGAGCGTCAGCAGAAAATGCGCGACTGGACGCCGTCCGTGCTCGGCGCCCTTATCATCTTCGGATTTTTCCTGACGCTCGCCGTGATGGTCGCGCGAAAACTTCCGGCGGGCGCCGAAACTGAATTTTCAATCATGCTCGGCGCGCTTGCCACGATGACCGCGGCGGTCGTCAATTATTTCTTCGGGTCGTCGGCCGGATCGCGCGAAAAGACCATGCTGTTGACCGGCGTGAAAAAAGCGGAGGACTAGGCGGTGCGCAAACCAGACGTCATCATCGCGGGCGGCGGCATAATCGGTCTGATGACTGGTTGGATGCTGGCGCGCGCGGGCGTCGGCGTCACCGTGATCGACGCCGGCGCGCCGGCGGCAACATTGGCGGCGGCGGGCATGTTGTCGCCGTCGTTTGAAAATGCGCTGCATGGCGGCGGCGGCGCGCTCGCCGCGTTCAGTCAGGAAAGCCTCCGCCGTTGGCGGGAAATCGCGCCAGAGCTGATGGAAGTGAGCGGCGTCGATCTCGACTTCGACGCGGGCGGCATACTCGCCGTCGCTTTCGATGATTTTGAAGCCGCCGCTTTCGCCGCCGACGCAGGCGGCGGCGACTATCTCGATCGCGCCGAGGCGCTGGCGTTCGAGCCGTCGCTGTCATCGAGCGTCCGCGCCGCGTGGTTTGCGAAAAATGACGGACAGGTCGATCCCCGCCGCGCGCGAAAGGCGCTGGAGCGCGCGCTCATTCATGACGGCGGCGCCCTCATTCGCGGCAAGCGCGTCGCCGGCGTCGCCCGATACGTCGGCAATGTCGCCGGCGTCATTCTCGACAATGGCGAGCGGCTTTCGGCGCGCCATGTCGTCATCGCCGCCGGCGCGCGGGTCGACGGCGTCGCCAACCTGCCGAAGGGCGCCGTGTTTCCGGTCAAAGGCGAGGCGCTGGCGATCGCGCGCGTCGCCGGCGCGCCAAAACGCGTCATCCGGACGGGCAAAGCCTATCTCTGCCCGAAGGCGGACGGACGGATCGTCATCGGCGCGAGCGAAATCAAGGACGACTGGTCGCTCAATCCGGACGAGCGCCGGATCGGCGCCTTGCACGCCTGCGCGATGGCGGCGGTTCCGGCGCTTGAAGACGCGCCGGAAATCGAGCGCTGGGCCGGGCTGCGTCCGGCGACAAAGGACGGCGCGCCAGTCATCGGCCCCGCGCCAGAAGGCCCGGACGGGCTTTTCTACGCCCTCGGCCATTATCGCAACGGCGTCCTTCTCGCGCCGGCGACCGCCGACGCGGTCGCCGCTTTTATCCAAAGGGGGCGCCTTTCGCCCTCGATTGCGGCGTTTTCCGCCGCGCGTTTCACCTGAATTAGGAGTTTCTTGACCATGATTTGCGAGCGTTTTTTCAAGTTTGAGGCGGTGCGCCATGACTGACGCCATTTTGTCCGCAACGACCGCGCAGGCGGCGGTTTCAGGCGCCCTCAAAAAGGCGTCGCAGTCGACCGGCGTCGGCTTCGATTATCTCTACCGCGTCGCCATGCGCGAGAGTTCGCTAAACCCCGACGCCAAGGCGTCGACATCGAGCGCCGCCGGCCTTTTTCAATTCATCGAACAGACCTGGCTGACGGCGGTCAAAAAATACGGACCGGCACACGGCCTTGGCGCCGCCGCCGCCGACATCCATGCCGGATCCGACGGGAAATACCGCGTCGTCGACGCGGCGCGACGCAAGGAAATTCTCGATCTGCGGTTCGATCCGGAAAAGGCCGCCGCGCTCGCTGGCGAGCTGGCGCGCGAAAACAAATCGACGCTTGAAGGCGTGCTCGGCCGGGCGGTCGATGCGGCGGAACTTTACGCGGCGCATTTCCTCGGCGCCGGCGGCGCGAAAAAACTGCTCGCCGCGGGCGCGCAGGAAAACGCCGCCGCGCTGCTTCCGGCGGCGGCTCAGGCCAATCGCCACGTCTTTTACGACGGCGCGCGCGCGCGAACGGTCGGTGAAGTGATCGACGGTTTCCGGCGGACGATCGGCGAAGCGCAAGGCGCCATTCGCGACATCGGCGAGCGCATTGAAAAAAGCCTGGCGCCGCTGTTGCGCGAGACCGCGATTTTCAACCCGCCGCTTGAACGCGCGTCATTCGCGCCGCGTCCGCAAACGCCGGGATTTGAAATGAAGGGCTTGTCGCCGCTCGTCCTCGCGGTGCTTCAGGCGCTCGATCCGCGCGATATCGGCGCGGCGTCGATCTTCGGCGCAAAGGATCGCGAGTAGATTTACTCGCAGGTCTGAAGCGACATCCCATGCGGAATTTTGGTGCTGGCGTCGCCGCACGCCCCCGCCAGCTGATTGGCGGTAAGGTTCAGCGCGCCGGAAAGTTCAGCGCCCGAGAGGCGCGCGCCGGCGAAATCGGCGCCCGCGACATCGGCGCCGGCGAAGATCGCATCGCGAAGATCGGCGTTGCCGAAGCGCGCGCCGCGAAGATCGGTCGCGGTGAAATCAACGCTTTGGGCGACGGCGTCGACAAACGCGGCGCCGGGTGCGAACGCCTTTGCGATCACCGCTTTCGACAGGGTCGATCCCGAAAGGCTGGCGGCGGTCAGATTGGCGCCGGTGAAATTCGATCCGGTGAGATCGCTGGCGCGCATCGCCGCCTGATTGAGGTCGGCCGCCGAGAAATCGGAGCCGATAAGGACCGCGGCGGAAAGATTGGCGCCGGCGAGGCGCGCCTTGTTGAAATTCGCCTCGCTGCCCGTCGCGCCTTCGAACGACGCGCCGTCGAGCAGCGCGCCGACGAATTGCGTCGCGTTGATCAGGACGCCGGCGAAGACGCTGTTGGGTGCCCGCGCGCCGGAGAAATCGGCGCCGGAAATATTGAGATTGCCGGTCACTCCCTCAATCGGTTCAGGCGTGTCGCCGCGCTTCCCGAGCTGGCTCAATTGCTTGTCCATGCGGCCGATGGCGTCGCCAAGATCAGGCGCCAGGCGGTCGGCGCCGCCAAATGTCTGCTTCAAGGTGCGGTTGATCTCACGACCGACATTGACGCCCGGTCTGCCGGTTTTCTTGGAGGTGATGTTGGCGACAAGCGTGAACGCCATGATCATGAACAAGATCATCAGGAGGACGATGCGCATCATAGTCGGAGACTCCCGCCGCGCGGTTTCGCACAAGTGCGGGATTATCGCGCGCCAAGCCCTTCCGGACGCTTAAAATTTGCTTTCCAATTGATTAAGAAAAGCGGCTCAGGAGCAGCCGGAATTCGCGCCGCAGCTGTCGCATCTAAGACACGCGCCGGTGCGAACGAGGGTGAATTGTCCGCATTCGGAGCAGGCGTCGCCCTCATAGCCCTTCATCCGGGCCCGCGCCTCGCGGCCGATCGGTGCGGCGAGGCTTCCCGGCGGCGCCTTGCGGTTGACCGCCTCGGCGAGGCGCGCGACCTGGCGCTCGATCTCGGGCGGCGTCGTCGCCGCGGCGGTCGCCTCGATTTCAACTTCGGGTTTTCTGAGGCGATCGAACTCGCCGCCGCGCAGGACAACGAGGTTGTCCGAGACGGTCGACCGCGAAAAACCTTTCGAGATCAGACGCGATGCGTCCTCCTGCGCTTTTTCGCGGGTGACGCCCCGGCCGATGGCGTCGACCGCCGATTCCGAGGGGTCGACATGCGCAAGGTCGGTGCGGCCGAGATAGGAGATCGCAAGCTCGCGGAAAATATAGTCGAGGATCGAGGTCGCGTGCTTGATCTGGTCGTTGCCCGTCACCGGACCGGATGGGTCGAAGCGCGTGAAGACATAGGCGTCGACAAACTCTTCGAGCGGCACGCCATATTGCAGGCCGAGCGAGACCGCGATCGCGAAATTGTTCATCAGGCTGCGGAAGGCGGCGCCTTCCTTGTGCATGTCGATGAAGACCTCGCCGATTTCGCCGTCGTCGAATTCGCCGGTGTGCAAATAGACCTTGTGACCGCCGACGATCGCTTTCTGGATATAGCCCTTGCGGCGGTCGGGCAGGCGACGGCGGCCGGGCGTTCTCTCGAAGATGCGCTCGACGATGCGCTCGGCGACGATGCGCGACTTTTCGGCCGACGGCGCGGCGGCGAGCGTCTCGCCGAGATCTTCGGGTTCTTCCTCGTCCTCGGCCGAGAGCAGCGCGGAGGCGAGGGGCTGCGACAATTTCGAGCCGTCGCGGTAGAGCGCGATCGATTTCAGCCCCAGTTCATAGGCCTTGAGATAGGTCGCGGCGCAGTCGGCGACATTGGCGCGATTGGGCAGGTTGACCGTCTTCGAAATGCCGCCCGACACGAAAGGCTGCGCCGCCGCCATCATCTCAAGATGCGCCTCGATCGACAGCGACCGCTCGCCGATGCGGCCGCACGGCGTCGCGCAATCGAAGATCGCGTAATGTTCGAGTTTCAGATGCGGCGCGCCTTCGATGGTCATTGCGCCGCAGCAGTAAAGATTGGCCTGGTGGATGTCCTCGTCCGAAAAGCCGAGATCGCGCAGCGACTGATATCCGGAATTTTCCATCTGCGCGTCAGTAAAGCCGAGAATGTGGCGGCAGAAATCCTCGCCGAGCGCTTGCGGCGTGAAGGCGAAGGTCAGATCGAAGGCGAGCTTCAAGCGTTCGTCGAGCGCCTTCAGATGCTTGTCGGCGAAGCCTTCGTCGCGCAGCGCTTCCGGGTAGACGCCAGGCGCGCCGTCGATCGAGCCGTGTCCGACGACGTAATCGACGATATCCCGGATTTCCCGTTCGTCATAACCGAGCGCCGTCAGCGCCGCCGGGACCGAGCCGTTGATCAGCTTGATCTGGCCGCCGCCCGCGAGCTTCTTGAATTTGACCAGCGCGTAATCGGGTTCGATACCGGTCGTGTCGCAATCCATGACCAGGCCGATCGTGCCCGTCGGCGCAATCGCGGAGACTTGCGCGTTGCGAAAGCCGTTGATGCTGCCGAGCTCGTAGGCTTCGCTCCAGACCGACTGCGCGCGCTTGGCGAGCGCCGGCCACGGACAGGCGTCGGGGTCGAGCGGGCGGGGATCGCGCTTCAGTCCTTCAAACGCGCCGCCCGCCGCCGCGCCGATCGCCGCCCGGCGGTGGTTTCTGATGACGCGCAGCATCGCCTCGCGATTTTCGCGCCAGGCAGGAAAGGCGCCGACCGAGCCGGCCATTTCGGCGGACGCGCGATAGGCGGCGCCCGTCAGCAGCGAGGTCGCCGCGGCGCATATCGCGCGCGCCGTCGGGCTGTCATAGGAAACGCCGGACGCCATGCACAGCGCGCCGAGATTGGCGTAGCCGAGGCCGAGCGTGCGGTAATCGAAAGATTTGCGCGCGATGGTCGCCGACGGGAATTGCGCCATCGCGACCGAGATTTCGAGGGTGATCGTCCACAGGCGACAGGCGTGCTCATAGCCCTCGACGTCAAACCCGTCATCGGCCCTGAATTTCATCAAATTGACGGAGGCGAGATTGCACGCCGTGTCGTCAAGAAAGAGATATTCCGAACACGGATTGGAGGCCCGGATCTCGCCGCCGGCGGGACAGGTGTGCCAGGCGTTCGTCGTGTCGTGAAACTGCAAGCCCGGATCGGCGCAGCGCCAGGACGTCTCGGCGATCAGGTCCCACAGCTTGCGCGCGCGCAATGTCTTCACCGGTGCGCCGGTCGAGCGGCTGGTCAGCGTCCAGTCGCCATTGGCTTTGAGGGCGTCGAAGAACGCGTCGTTGAGGCGGACAGAATTGTTGGCGTTTTGCCCGGCGACGGTGCGATAGGCTTCGCTGTCCCAGTCGAGATCGTAACGCTCGACGACCAGCGATTTCGCGCCCGCGCGCGCATAGTCGATGGTGCGGCGGATCGAGGCTTCGGGAACGCCGGCCTTTTTGGCGTCGCGAACTGCTTTCTTCAGCGTCTCATTGCGTCGCGGATCGGTCCGGTCCTCGCCGTCGATCGCCCAGCAGGCGGCGACGACTTTGGGAAGATGCCGGGCGAGAACGCGGGAGCCGGCGACCAGCGCCGCGACTTTTTCCTCCTCGACCGCTTTCCAGCGGATGAAATCCTCAATGTCCGGATGATCGCCGTCGACGACCACCATCTTCGCCGCGCGTCGCGTGACGCCGCCGGATTTGATCGCGCCGGCCGCAGCGTCGCCGACTTTGAGAAAGCTCAACAGGCCGGAGCTTTTGCCGCCGCCCGACAACGCCTCGCCCGAGCCGCGCAGCGACGAATAATTCGTGCCGGCGCCCGACCCGAATTTGAAAAGCCTCGCTTCGCGCGCCCACAAATCCATGATGCCGTTGTCGCCGACCAGATTGTCGTCAACCGACTGAATGAAGCAGGCGTGCGGCTGCGGCCGCTGATAGGCGGTGTCGGACTGGATCACCGTGTTGCTGTCGGGATCGACATAGAAATGGCCGTGGCCTTCGCCCTCGATGCCATAGGCCCAGTAAAGGCCGGTGTTGAACCATTGCGGAGAATTCGGCGCGCCGATCTGGCGCGCCAGCATCGCAGTCATCTCATCGACGAAAATCTGCGCCTGGTCAGCGCTGACGAAAAGACCCGATTTCCAGCCCCAATAACCCCAGGCGCCGGCGAGGCGCGTGAAGACTTGCCTCGCGCTTTTCTCAGGGCCGTAACGCTGTTCGGCAGGCAGTTTGGCGAGCGCCGCGACATCCGGCATCGAGCGCTGGAGAAACCCCGGAACGCCTTTTTCGGGAACCTTTTTGGTCGCCGCCGGCACGCCGCCCTTGCGGAAATACTTCTGGGCGAGGATGTCGACCGCCGTCTGGCTCCAGTCGGCTGGCGCTTCGACGTCGCGCGCTTCATGCAGGACCGCGCCGCCGGCCGACCGGATTTCGCTGTCGGTCGTGCGAAAGCGGACGCCCGCGAAGGGGCCGCCGGAGGCAGTCGAAAAGCGGCGTTCAAAGCGCATCGAACGGATTTCACCTCGTGCTTCGCCGCCATTCTAGCGGCCGCGCCTCCTCATCACAATGTTCTTGAATCGGCGCAAGGAGGCAAAGAGCCTTGTTTTTACGAAGAAATTTGGCCGTTTCGGCGCCGGATTCGAGGCGCGGGCCTGCGGCGCGTCGACCCGGGCGCCGTTCGGTGGACGCCAGCGGCGGGCGGCGCCATATTCCGGCCGATTCAATCTGGCGTCATCGCCGGAAATCGACGATCGAACAGTTCAAGAGCGGACATGCTGAAGCAACTTTTCGCCTGGTGGGATTCAACGACATACGGCACGTCCTTCACTCTGAAGCGTCGCGGCGCCAAAGAGGTCGGCCGCGACGAGCAGGGCAATCGCTATTACGAGGAAAAGACCGCCAGCGGCCCCGACGGCTACAAGCGGCGCTGGGTGATTTATCACGGCGTCGTCGAAGGCTCGCGGGTTCCCCCCGACTGGCATGGCTGGATGCACCACACCTTTGACGAGCCGCCGACGCTCGCTCCCCTGCGCCGCCGGTCGTTTGAAAAGGATCATGTGCCGAACATGACCGGCACGCCGCTCGCCTATCATCCGCCGGGAAGCCTTGCCCATGCCGGCGGCGCGCAAGCGACGCGGGACTATGAAGCCTGGTCGCCGGAGCAATAGGAACGCGCGATGTCCAAAGGCCAGTTGTTTGAATCGGTCATCGGCGTGTTGGTGATCGCCGTCGCGTCCGTCTTTTTGACCTACGCCTATCAGGCGAGCGGCCGCGCGCTCACCGCGCGCACCTATTCGCTCAGCGCCATCTTCGGACGCGCGGACGGCGTGACGCCCGGCGCTGAAGTCCGCATCGCCGGCGTCAAGGTCGGCGCCGTTTCCAACAGCGCGCTTGATCCGAAAACTTTCGAAGCGCGCGTCACGCTTTCCTTGATGAGCGATATCGAGATACCGGACGATTCCGTCGCCAAGATCGTTTCCGATGGCCTCCTCGGCGGGGCGCATGTGGCGATCGAGCCGGGCGGCAGCGATGTCATGCTCGCCGAAGGCGATTCAATCGCCATCACGCAAGGCTCCGTCGATTTGCTCGGTCTCGCCATGCAGGCGTTTACGAATAACGGCAAATCGAGCGAGTCCGCTGACCCCGTCGCGCCGTCCGACCCGCTTGGAGATACGCCATGAAGCGCGCCGCCATCGCTCTCAGCATCCTGTCGCTCTTTGCCGCCGCGTCGGCGCAGCAAGGCGATCCCGCGCTCGACGATCTCGCCGCGCCCGCGGCGGGCCCGAGCGAACTCGACATTCTCTCCGAAGGCGCGAACGCCGATTTTCCCGACATCGACGCGGTGAAGGCGCGAAAGCCGGTTTCGGTCACGCTGCGCGCCCTTAACAAGGTGACGGCGAAATATTCCGATCTCGTCATTAATATCGGCGAGACCGCGAAATTCGGCGGGCTCGAATTGACGCCGCGATATTGCGACAAGCGGCCGCCGGAAGAATTTCCGGAAACGACCGCTTTCGTTGAAATCGTCGACAAGAGCGCCAAGAACCAGTCTGACTACAAGAATGCGGCGCCGGCGGAGGGAGAACCCGCGCCCGTCGCGGAGACGGCGGCGCCTGCGCCGGCATCAGCATCAGCGCTTCCCGAAGGCATGGTGTTCAGCGGCTGGATGTTCAAGTCGAGCCCGGCGCTCAACGGCGTGCAGCATCCGGTCTATGACGTCTGGGTGATCGACTGCAAAACGGTCAACGTCGATAATTGATCGGGCGCGGCGCGAAAATCGGCGCGGACGCCCAAAAGGGCGCCGAGCATTTTCTGATAGTCCGTATCCGGACATTCTCTCACGCCGAACTGCGCAAGGTGCGCGGTGTGGAACTGGGTGTCCAGAAGGCGAAATCCGGTGAGCTTCAATCGGGCGAGAAGATGCAGCATCGCGATCTTGCTGGCGTCGCGCACGGTCGAGAACATGCTTTCGCCGCAGAAAACGCCGCCGATCGCGACGCCATAGAGGCCGCCGACGAGCTTCCCCTCGCGCCGGCATTCGACCGAATGCGCAAATCCCATCTGAAATAATTCGAGATAGGCGTCTTCGATGGCGCGATTGATCCAGGTGTCCGCGCGCGCTTTGGAGCGCGCGGCGCAGGCGCCGATGATCTCGGCGAAGGCGGTGTCGACCGTTACGTCGAACGGCTCGCTCTTCAGCGTTCGCAGCAGCCGTCGCGGCGCCCGCGCCTCGTCGAGCGGCAGTACGCCGCGCAATTCCGGCAAGACCCAGACCGCGTTGTCGTCTTTTCGCGACCGCGCCATCGGGAAATAGCCGAGCGTATAGGCCTTCAGCAGGTCGTCGGGATCGATCCTCGATGCTGAGTCGCGGGGCATGGCCGAAATAATATTGGGTGCGCCGTCGGGGGCTGCAAGCGGTCAGGCCTCGGCTTCGCTCTCCCGCGCCAACCATTCCTCCAGCCAGTGAATATGGTACTCGCCGCGCTGGAATTCCGGCTCCTCGATCAGGTCCTTGAAGAGCGGGATCGTCGATTCGACGCCGACGAGTTGCATTTCGTCCAGGCATCGCCGGAGGCGCTTGATGCAGGTGTCACGGTCATCGGCGAAGACGATAAGTTTGCCGATCATTGAATCGTAATAGGGCGGAATTCGATAGCCGCTGTAAACAGCGCTGTCGAAGCGCACGCCCGGCCCGCCCGGCGCATGGAAATACGAAATTTCGCCGGGGGAGGGGCGAAAGGTTTTCGGATTCTCCGCGTTGATCCGGCACTCGATCGCATGCCCGCGGAAGACGACTTCATCCTGCCGGAACGAGAGCTTCATGCCAGCGGCGATGCGGATTTGTTCGCGGACCAGATCTATTCTTGTCACCTGTTCGGTGATCGGGTGTTCGACCTGAAGGCGCGTATTCATTTCGATGAAATAGAAGCGCCCGTTTTCGTAGAGGAACTCGATCGTGCCGACGCCGAGATAGCCCAGTTTGGCGATCGCGGCCCGCGCGATTTCGCCGATCTCCTCGCGCTCTTTTTGCGTCAGCGCCGGCGACAGCGCCTCTTCAAGCACTTTCTGGTGCCGGCGCTGCAGCGAGCAATCCCGCTCGCCGAGCTGGACGACATTCCCGTGGCTGTCGGCGATGATCTGGATTTCAATGTGCCGCGGCTGTTCGAGATATTTTTCGAGATAGACTGCGTCGTCGCCGAACGCCGCCTTGGCTTCGGCTTTCGCGGTCGACATCGCTTCCGAGAGCGCGTCCGGGGTTTTCGCGACCTTCATGCCGCGCCCGCCGCCGCCGGCGGCCGCTTTCACCAGCACCGGAAAACCGATCTTTTCGCCCCAAACGCGCGCGTCTTCGTAGGACGCCAGCGATCCCTTGCTGCCGGGAACCAGCGGAATGCCGGCGCCGCCGGCGGCTTCTTTCGCCGAAATCTTGTCGCCCATCATCCGGATATGCTCGGCGGTCGGGCCGATAAACGTGATGTTGTGCGCGGCGGTGATTTCAGCAAAGCGCGCGTTCTCGGACAGAAAACCGTAGCCGGGATGAATGGCGTCGGCGTTGGTGATTTCGGCGGCGGATATGATCGCCGGAATGTTGAGATAGCTGTCCTTGGGCGGCGGCGGGCCGATGCAGACGCTTTCATCCGCGAGCTTGACGTGCAGCGCGTTGGCGTCCGCCGTCGAATGAACGGCGACGGTCGAAATGCCGAGTTCCTTGCAGGCGCGATGAATGCGCAAGGCGATCTCGCCGCGGTTGGCAATGAGGACCTTATTGAACATCATCTGCGCTCAGCGTTGGCGCGCACGGTGGCGCTAGTCGATTACGATCAGCGGCTCGCCGAACTCGACGGGCTGCGCGTCGCGAACAAGAATTTGCCGGACTTTGCCAGCTTTCGGCGCGGAGATCGGGTTCATCGTCTTCATCGCTTCGACGATCATCAGCGTCTGGCCCTGCGCCACGTTGTCGCCCGCCTTCACGAACGGGTCGGCGCCGGGCGAGGGCGACAGATAAATCGTCCCGACCATCGGCGAGGTGACAGCGTCGGCGGGCGGAGCCTCGCTTGCCGGCGACGGCGCGGCGGAGCTTTGGGGCTCGAGAGCTCTCGCCCCTTGGGCCGGCGCTGCGGCGGCGTAGGCGACCGCGGGACCGGCGGCGACGGTCCGGGCGACGCGAACCCGCACGTCCGATTTTTCGATCTCGATTTCGGTAAGTCCGGTCTGATCAAGGATCGCCGCGAGTTCGCGGATCCACGCGGCTTCCGCCGCATTCGGTTTGTAAGAGCTCATCTCGGCCGGGGGTCCTCTTTCGGCGGATTCAGGCGAAGGGTTTCTTGTCAATGAGCCGGATCAGGGCGTCAAGCGCCGTGAGATATCCTGCGGCCCCAAGGCCGCAGATCACCGCGTCGACCGCCGGGCTGACATAGGAGAGCCGCCGGAACGCCTCGCGGGCGTGGATATTGGAGAGGTGCAATTCGATTTTCGGGATCGCCAGCATCTTCAGCGCATCGTGGATTGCGATCGAGGTATGGGTATAAGCGCCCGGATTGATGATGAGGCCCTTGCCTTTGGCCCCCGCCTCCTGGACCCAGTCGACGAGCAGCCCTTCGTGGTTCGTCTGGCGGAACTCGACCTTCCGTCCCGCCTTCGCCGCCGCGGCGGCGAGCGCTTTCCCGATGTCCTCCAGCGTCGTGCGCCCGTATATTTCCGGCTCGCGCGCGCCCAGCAGGTTGAGGTTCGGACCGTTGAGGACGAAAACCGTCATGAGAAGCACCCTGAAACGCCGCCAGCGAACGCTTGCATCGCCCGGCCGGACCCTACACATACAATCCCGTTCGTAGC
>MEMM01000140.1:0-11337 GCA_001767925.1 Alphaproteobacteria bacterium RIFCSPHIGHO2_12_FULL_63_12 | reverse complement strand
ACGGCCTGCGGACCGTCAGCGACCTCGTCGCGGCGCTCGATCTTGAGCCGCGCAAACTCGCCGTCGAACTGAACCGGGCGATCGTCCCGAAATCCGCCTATGGCGAGACTGTCCTGTCATCGGGCGATCAGCTTGAAATCGTGCATTTTGTCGGAGGAGGATAGGTCTTGTCTGCGTCGCTCGTCATCGCCGGCCGGGAGTTCAAGTCCCGATTGATCATCGGCACCGGCAAATACAAAACCTATGAGGAGAACGCGCGGGCCGCTGAAGCCGCCGGCGCCGAGATGGTGACCGTCGCGGTTCGCCGGGTGAACCTGACCGATCGCGACAAGCCGATGCTTGTCGATTACCTCGATCCGAAAAAATACACCTACCTGCCAAATACCGCGGGCTGCTTCACGGCGGATGAGGCGGTCAGAACGCTGCGTCTCGCCCGGGAAGCGGGCGGCTGGTCGCTGGTGAAACTTGAAGTGCTCGCCGACCAGAAGACGCTTTATCCCGAAATGGAAGAAACGCTGAGAGCGGCGAAGCTGCTGATCAAGGACGGCTTCGACGTCATGGTCTATTGTTCGGATGATCCCGTTTACGCGCGCAAACTCGAAGACGCCGGCTGCGCGGCGATCATGCCGCTCGGTTCCCTGATCGGCTCGGGTCTCGGCATTCTGAACCCGGTGACGATCCGGTTGATCGTCGAGCAATCGAAAGTGCCGGTCATCGTCGACGCTGGCGTCGGCACGGCCTCGGACGCGGCGGTCGCAATGGAGCTCGGCTGCGACGGCGTTCTCATGAACACGGCGATCGCCGAAGCGAAGGATCCGATCCTGATGGCGTCCGCCATGAAGCACGCGGTGATCGCCGGACGGGAAGCTTATCTTGCCGGCCGCATGGCGAAAAAGCGTTATGCAGATCCCTCGTCGCCGCTCGCCGGGCTGATCTGACGGCTAGCGCTTTTTCTTCGCTTCCGCGATCGCCGATTTCACGTCCTCCGGCCGAAAGCCCGGAATGATATCGACAAACTCGCCGTCCAGCGACGCCACGATGAACGTCGGCGTCCCGTCGATGCCCATTTCCTGGGCCGCCCGGCGGTCGCTTTCGATATATTTCGTAAACTCAGGATTCTTGTGATCGGCTTCCAGCTTGTTCACGTCGAGACCGATCTTTTTGGCGATTTCCTTGATCCTTGCTTCGGTGATGACGCCGGTCTCGCCGAGCATGGCGAAATGCAATTCGAGATATTTGCCTTGCGCGCGCGCCGCCAAAGCGTAGCGGCTCGCCACATCGGATTCTTCCCGCAGGATCGGAAATTCACGGAATGAAAGTTTGACGCTCGGATCGTTCTTGATGAGATCCTGCACAAAGCCGGAACTGCGCTTGCAGAACCCGCAATGATAATCGAAGAATTCGATGACGGCGACTTTCGCCGCGGATGGGTTCTTGACGCTGACGAACCCGCTTTCCGGGGAAAGCAGCTCCGGCAGATTTGAGCGGATCGTATCCTTGACGTGATTGGCGGAATAATCGTTCAGCGCTTCGACGATGATTGAAGGGTCATCCCGGATGGTGTCCCGGACGATCTGTTCAATGGCGGCGCGATCGACATTCGCGGGCGCCTGCGGCTTCGATTGTTGCGCCGCGACCAGATTGGCGACAATGGCGCCGAAAAATGCCGCTCCCGCAATGGAAGCGATGATGAGCGCACGTTGCTTCACGATCCGGACTCCTTTTCAGCACGCCAAGTTTGGGGTGAATTTGTTAATGAAGTTCTCGGGCGAGATTTAAACCGGGGTCCGGCACTTCGCCTGATTTTCGCTTCGGCTCCGGCGGCGGCGATTTTTCGTCGCCGCGGGGCCGGGCTGACTCGACCGGATCTGATCCGAGACTGGCGACGATGATGTCGGTCGCCTGCCGCCATTCCGGCGAGCCTTTTTTCAATCCGTTCCGCGCACGCATGGCAAACTTCGCGGCGTCGGGCTTCGCACCCTCATTGTAACGGGATTCGGCCATCGCAAGGTCGGCTAGCGGTTCTTGGTTCAGCGTGCCGTAAGCCCTCGCCAGTTCGAACCAGCCAAATGAATTGTCCGGCTCCAGAAGGAGCGCCGATTTCAGATCCTTGACGGCTATCGAAATGTTGTCCGTGTCTTCGGTCGCGGCCAGCGCGCGCGCCAGATTGATCAGCAAGAGCGCCTTGCCAGGCGCCAGCTCAACCGACCGGCGGTGCGGCTCAATCGATTCAGCGATCCGGCCGAATTCAAAAAGCATCTGGCCCTTCAGTTCATTGAAATAGGGGTTATCGGGATGCTTTTCGAGCAAAATGCCGATTTCTTTCAATGCGCGATCGATGTCCGTGGATCGATAAAAAGCGACCGCGCGCGCGTAGTGAGCGGCGTCGGACTGATCGGTCAAAGGATACTGACGCAAGGTGACGTTCACGTCCTGCATGAAGCCGTTTATCTTGGCCTGAATGAGACGCAGACGCTCAATCTCTTCCGGGGAGTCCTTGACGTCAAAATATGGCGAAGCCTTCGCCCGTTCTTCGAGCGCCGTCACGCGCTGGACCGCGAGGGGGTGGCTCTGCATGTAAGGATTGACGCGCTGGCCGTGAATAAGCTGTTCGTTCCGCAATTTTTCAAACGACTCGATCAACCCGCCGCCAGAGCGTCCGATCGCCTGAAGATAGGTCAGCGCCGCCTGGTCCGCGCTTGATTCTTGTCCCCGGCTGTATTTGAGGGCGTTGGCGATTCCGACAGTCTGGCCAAGACCCAATAATCCGACGCCCGCATCCGTCGCGCCGGCCGCGATGGCGCCAGCGGCGAGTACGAGGCTCAGCAACATTGGCCGCGTTGCGGACGCCATTGCCTCATCGGATCGCGCGCTATGGCCGCCGGCGATGTGGCCGGCTTCGTGCGCGATGACGCCTTGTATCTGACTGGGCGTGTCGGAGAGGGTGATAAGGCCGGAATTCACCCCCATGACGAGGCCGCCAGCAAAGGCGTTGAACGACTGATCGCCGATAATGAGAATTTTTATTTCATCGGCGGGAAGTCCCGCCGCCTTAAAAACCGGCCGCGAATAGTCATCGAGAAATTGTTCAATCTCGGCGTCGCGCAACAGACCTTGCGCGGCGGCGGAGCTGATGCATAGCGCCGTCGACAGGGCCGTCGCCGCGATTGTCTTGAGGATCAGGGGCCGCCTCATTCGCAAACTCAATCTGAAACTGCGCGATCCGGCAACTCTCCCGCGCGCAAATGGCGAAAATGTGACCCGGATGCCTCCCCGTCAGCCCCCGAGAGCCCTGTTCCACCAGCCCCGTCGCACGGGTTTTGGCGGTTCGGCGGCGTGCTCCGGCATAGCCTGTTCTCCCGATGTCGTGGGAACGGTATCGGCGACCGGGGGCGCCGGTTCGGGTGATGTCGGTTCGGCCGCGACAATCGCTTCCGGTTGAACCGGTCTTGAGTCGTCGGCTCCTGCGTCTTCATCGACCGCCTGCGCATCGGCTTCAATAAAATCCTGGCGCGCGGAATGCTCGGCTTCTGACGTCAGCTCCGCGTCATCGCCTTCATTTTCTCCGCTGGCGGCGAATTCGGAAGTCGGGCTTGCGCCGTCTCCTTCCGGACGTCTGCCGCGGCGGCCGCCGCGACGACCGCGACGCCGACGCTTTTTCGTGCGATCGCCATCTTCTCCGGTCGGCTGTTCGTCAGGTGACGTCGAGAAACGCTCTTCGACCGGCTGTTCGCCGTCGTCCGAAGTCTGGACGAGAATTTCCGGGCGCTGTGCGTCGCCGTCTTTTTCGCCGTCACGGCGCCGACGTCTCCGACGGCGCTTGCGGCGCGCGCCGTTTTGATCGTCGTCCGCTTGTTCGACGCCCGAATCGTGGCGTTCCGGGGCGTCGTCGGCGGCGTGAAGTTCGGTCTCTTCCACGTCAGGTTCGATCGTCTCGGTCGTATCGGCTCGGACGATCTCTGGAACCATCAAGTTCTCGGGGCGCACGCCGATTTTTTCGATCTCAAAATTGTCGCCGGCCTTCGCAGAGTCCGCCGTCAATTCGACCATGACGCCGTAGTCGGTTTCAATACGGCGCAGCCAATCCCGTTTGTGATTGAGAATATAAAGCGTGACATCGAGGGCGGCTTTAATCTGGAGATTTCCAGCCTTGCTCGAGATCGCCTCGTTTTCTGCGGACCGGAGAATGCGCAGCGCAGCCATTTCGTGAGAACGTACAGCGCCGGCGCCGCCGCAGGTCGGACAAACATGCGTGGTGCCGTCGACGATGCCGGAACGCCGGCGCTGGCGCGACAGTTCCAGCAATCCGAAACCCGAAATCCGTCCGAGCTGAATTCGCGCCCGGTCAGCCCGCAAGGCGTCTTTGAGCCGTTTCTCGACGGCGCGATTGTTTCGCCCCTCTTCCATGTCGATGAAGTCGATGACGATCAGACCGGCGAGGTCGCGCAGACGGCATTGGCGCGCGACTTCGTCGGCGGCCTCAAGATTGGTGCGCAGCGCGGTCTGTTCGATATTGCGCTCTCGCGTCGATTTGCCTGAATTGACGTCGATCGCGATCAGCGCCTCGGTCTGATTGATGACGACATAACCGCCTGATTTCAACCGGACGGTCGGGCGGTACATCGCGTCGAGTTGCGTTTCGACGCCGTAGCGAAGGAATAGGGGAGTTTTTTCCTTGTACGGCTGAACGTTCTTGGCGTGCGACGGCATCAGCATCTTCATGAAGTCCTTGGCTTCACGATAGCCGTTGTCGCCCTCGACCTGCACCGCCCCGATGTCTTTATCGTAAAGGTCGCGAATGGCGCGCTTGATCAGGCTGGCTTCTTCATAAATGAGGCTCGGCGCGATCGATTTCAGCGTCAGCGTCCGGATGTTTTCCCAAAGCCTGATCAGGTAATCGTAATCGCGTTTGATTTCGGCTTTCGTCCGCTTGGCGCCGGCCGTGCGGATGATGAGACCCATGCCGTTCGGGACATCGAGACTATCGACGACCCGGCGCAGGCGCTTTCGGTCCGCAGCGACCGGGATCTTGCGGGAAATGCCGCCGCCGCGCGCCGTATTCGGCATCAACACGCAATAGCGGCCCGCCAGCGACAGATAGGTGGTGAGTGCCGCGCCCTTGTTGCCGCGCTCTTCTTTGACCGCCTGCACCAGCAGAATTTGCCGGCGTTTGATGACTTCCTGAATCTTGTAGTTTCGCAGCAAGCGCGCGCGCTTGCGCCGCGCATCCTTGTAACGCTCGATCAGCTGCGGACGGGACAATTTGGCGAGCTCCGCCTCTAGCGGCGATTTTACTTTCGCCGCCCGGCGCGCTTCGGCTTTCTCGTCGGAGTCGTCCTCGTCCGCGTTTTCATCTTCATCTTCGTCGACTACGTCGCCGTCGAAATCTTCCGACCCGGCGGTGACGATTTCTTCATCTTGCGTACTGCGCGAGGGCCGTTCGTCCGTAAAGTCCTCGGACGAGACGCCACCGTCTTCGTGCGGGGGCTCTTCGCTTTCGTCGCGCTCGTCGTCGATCGCGCCGGACGACGATTCGTCCTCGGCGGAGGCGTCCGGTTGATCGGCGCTTCTTTCCGAAGCGTTCCTTTCCGAGTGCGAGTCGAAAGACTGGCTGCGTTCCTCGCCGATATCGGCGGCGATCTCGTCGAGATCGCGGTCATCGCCGTCCGCGCCGTCGGTGAGGTTGAGCGCGGCGGCGATCGACGCCTCTTCCGCTTCGGCCTCCTGAATCAGGCGCCGGTCAGAAACCGGGACCTGATAATAGTCCGGATGGATTTCGTTGAAGGCCAAAAAGCCGTGGCGATTGCCGCCGAACTCAACGAACGCCGCTTGCAGGGACGGCTCGACGCGTGTGACGCGCGCCAGATAGATATTTCCCCGGAGCGGCTTTCTGTTAGCCGATTCAAAGTCGAAATCTTCGACTTTACCGTTTTGAAGAACGCATACGCGGATCTCTTCTGAGTTTGCCGCGTCGATAAGCATCGTCTTTGTCATTAAGTTTTCTTGCGCGGCGCCGGTACGTTTTCCCGTCGCCGCCTCCATTGCTATGCGGCGGTCGCTGCGCAACGGGGAGGCGCCGCCCGTGAAGGGCGTTCCATCCGCAAATTGCATTCTCAAGCGCCATACCGCTCATGTTTCAAATTAGCCGCCCCCCATTCGGGCGGCGGTTTGTCCAATTCCCGACGCTTGAAGCGCCTGGAACATTCCTCTTTGGGCGCGTCCGGCTAAGTCACTCGGCGCGTACCCTGTGGCGAAAACCCGCTTTGGGGGGCTCCAACACCACTGCGTGTACCAGTCAACCCGACTGGCCTTTTGCATCTTTTCTTTGCGGGCGCGCCCGCAAACCAAATCCTTGACGCGATATGGGGAGCTTCGAGCGTCCCGGCAAATCACGCTGAATCGACAATGCATTAGCACGGGCAAAAAGAAAAGCTTTGGTTAATGCCGACTCGGTCTTCCCTGTTTCGATGGAAAAAGCTGTAACCAAGCGTTAACGAAGGGAGCCGAAGGATTTTCATACCAGTGGCGAAGAAGGCGATTTTTACGCGTGTTGAAATTTTCTACAAATAAAAACAATGGCTTGCACCTGTTTTGGGCGGCGGCGGCACTGTTTTTCTCGACCTTCTCCCCCTCCATCGCCGCGGAGATCGTCGGCATCCGGTTTGGCGAGACCTCGCCGACTGAGACGCGGCTGGTTTTTGATTCAAAGGGATTGCCCGACTACCAGATCGACGCGAAAGCCTCCGGCGCCGGCGTACTCGTCTTTACTTTTCCACATGGGTCGCTGGCGGCGCAGATGCGCGCTTCAGGAAATGGCGCAGGCCATGCGGCAGGTTATGTCGCGACGCCGGGCAATGTTCCGCCGGCGGTGACCGTGACCTTGCGCAATAGCGCCAAAATTAAGCAAGCCTTTGTTATCGCGCCGAGTTCCAGCACGCCGAACCATCGCCTGGTGGTCGATCTCGTGAGCGCACCGGTGAGCGAACTGGTCGCCAGCATCCCGGGCCGGAAATTCGATAATCTGACCGAGGTGATCGCCGCTGTCGCGCCTCCGGCGACGCCGGAAGTTTCATCTCTGCCCGCGGCCGGACCGGCGATCGGCGCTGAAGTCGCCAGCCTGCCCCCGGTCTCTTTCCGTCCGGTCATCGTCATCGACGCCGGTCACGGCGGGACCGATCCGGGCGCTGCAGGTCAGGACGGCGCTAAAGAGAGCGCGGCGACGCTGGCGGCTGCCCTCGCCCTGGCCGATATTCTGAAAGCCACGGGACGCTATGACGTCGTGCTGACGCGGTCGAAGGACGTGCGGCTCGCCCATGAGGAGCGCTCGCGCATCGCGCGGGACGCAAAAGCTGAGCTTTTCATCTCCCTGCATGCGGACGCCCATTCTGACAAATCGGTCAGGGGAGGCTCGGTCTACACCCTCTCCGATGAGGGCACCGAGCGTTCCGCCCGGGAAGCGCTCGCCAAAGGGAATTACAACGTCTTCGACCTCGATATCGGGGCGGCAGATCGCGAAGTCGGCGGCATCCTTTATGGTCTGGCGCAGCGCCGGACCGCCAATGAATCGGATCGATTCGCGGAATTGCTGATCGGCAAACTCGCCGGCGTGACGCCCTTGCTCAACAACACCCACCGACGCGGGAACTTCAAGGTGCTGCTCGCGCCGGACGTGCCGGCGGTGCTGCTCGAACTCGCTTTTATCTCCAACAAACTGGATGAAACGAACCTGCAGTCGCCTGCCTGGCGCAAGCGGTCGATGGGCGCGGCGGCGGCGGCGATCGACGCCTATTTCCAGCAGCGCGCCGCCTCAAAGCACGCCAGCAACGAGGTCAGCCCAGCCGAGGCCCGGTGAGGCTCGATTTGAAGCGTTGAATTCGGATATAAGGCCGGTCTGGGCGCCGTCAAATCACCCAATTCGCCGTGCAGGCTGAAAGGGATTGAGCGTCAGTTGGTATGGTTGAGGGCGAGCAGAGCATGTCTGATGATTTGATTGCCGGCGGCGACGAGCCTCTGACCGCGCCCCGGCGTTCCTTCGCAACGGCGATCGGCGGATTGCCGCTCCCGGTGAAAATTGTCGGCGGCGTCCTCGCCGCGGGCGTTCTTTTCTCGATCCTCGCGGTCGGCGCGTTCGGGATTTACCTCTTCAGCCTCAGCCAGGATCTTCCGGATTACGAAGTCCTCGCGAATTATGAGCCGCCGGTGACCACGCGCGTTTATGGCAGCACCGGAGCGCTGGTCGCGGAATTTGCGCGCGAGCGCCGGTTGTTCGTGCCGATCGAAGCGATGCCGGAGCTTGTCAAAGACGCCTTCATCTCCGCCGAGGACAAGAATTTTTACGAACACAAGGGCCTCGACTTCAAAGGAATCGTGCGCGCCCAGCTGTCCAATATCGGCAACCTCATCCGCGGACGTCGGCTTGAAGGCGGGTCGACCATCACCCAACAAGTCGCCAAGAACTTCCTCTTGTCGAGCGAGCAGAAAATTGAACGCAAGATGAAGGAATGGCTGGTGACGCGGCGAATCGAAAAAGCGTTCACCAAGGAACATATCCTCGAGCTTTATCTCAACGAGATATACCTCGGGAACCGCTCCTACGGCGTGGCGGCGGCGGCGCTCAACTATTTCGATAAGTCGCTCGATGAGCTGACAATCGAAGAAGCGGCGTATCTCGCGGCGATCCCGAAGGGGCCGAGCAACTACCATCCCGTCCACAATTACGACCGCGCCGTCGAACGCCGGAACTGGGTGATCGGACGTCTGTTTGAAGACGGCAAGATCGATCAGGAAGCGATGACCGCGGCGCAGGCCCAGCCGTTGAACGCGCAGATCGCGCAACCTCTCGGCGCCCGCGACTGGGCGGCGGAATATTTCGCCGAGGAAGTGAGAAAGCAGATCGCCGAACGCTACGGATCCGACGCGCTTTATGATGGCGGGCTCGCGGTTCGCACGACGATCGATGCGCGTTTTCAGAAAGTCGCCGGCGACGCCTTGCGCCGGTGGCTGATTGAATATGACGAGCGCCATGGCTGGCGCGGCCCGATTTCGTCGATGGCGGTGACAGACGCGTGGGCCGCCGAACTGGCGGAGGTTGAGAAAACCCTCTCAAGCAACAAGCGTCTGTCGACCGATCTGGAGCCGTGGAAACCGGCGCTGGTGCTCGACGCCAAGGGGAAGACCGCGAAAATCGGGTTTGCCGACGGTGCCGAAGGCGCAATCGCCCTCGACGACATGAAATGGGCGCGAAGCTTCAAATCAGTCGACTCGCTCGGCGCCGAATTAACCTCAGTCGATCAGGCCCTGAAACGGGGTGATGTCGTCTATGTCGAAGCGCTGAAAAAGCAAGGCGCGTTCGCGCTTCGTCAGCCTCCGGCGGTGAACGGCGCGCTGGTCGCGATGGATCCGCACACCGGGCGCGTGCTCGCCATGGTCGGCGGATTTTCGTTCCAGCTTTCCGAGTTCAACCGTGCGATCCAGGCGAAGCGGCAACCAGGCTCTACCTTCAAGCCTTTCGTCTACGCGACCGCTCTCGACAGCGGCTATACGCCGTCATCGATCGTGCTCGATGCGCCCTTCGTGGCGCCGGGTGTCGATAGCTGGTGGAAACCCGGCAATTACGCCGAGGGTCGCTTCTACGGCGAGAGCACGCTGCGACTGGGAATCGAACAATCCCGCAATACGATGACCGCGCGCCTCGCGCAGGACCTCGGCATCGGTCGCATCGTAGACTATGTCTCCAAATTCAAGCTGTCCGATAATCTGCCGCGCGAGCTGGCGATCTCGCTCGGGTCCGGCGAAACCACCTTGATGAGGATCACCTCCGCCTATGCGACTTTTGTCAATGGCGGCAAGCATATCGATCCCTTCGTGATCGATCGCGTTCAGGACCGTCACGGCAAGACGATCTTCGTCAACGATAAGCGGGAGTGCCTGGATTGCGGCCCGATTGTCTGGTCAGGGCAGGCCGAGCCGCAGCTCACGGACGATCGCGAACAGATCATGGATCCGCGCACGGCGTACCAGATCGTCTCGTTGCTTGAAGGCGCGGTCGCGCGCGGCACCGGCTCGGCGGTGAAGAAAGTGGTGGATAAGCCGATCGCAGGCAAAACCGGCACGACAAACGATTACAAGGACGCGTGGTTCGTCGGTTTCTCGCCGGACCTTGCCGCCGGGGTTTATGTCGGGTTCGATATGCCCCAATCCCTCGGTCAGGGGGAAGCGGGCGGGCGCGTCGCGGCGCCGATATTCGGAGATTTCATGGCCGCCGCGCTGAAAGATCAGCCGGGCGTTCCGTTTCGGGTTCCCTCGGGCATCCGGCTGGTGCGCGTCAACGCAAAGACCGGAAGACCGGCGGGTCCGGGCGACGGCAATGTCATCCTTGAAGCGTTCAAGGCGGAGGACAATCTCCTCACCGGTCCCGCCAATGATGATTTGAATCTCGATCCCTTGAGCGCTGCGCCGACGGCCCCCGCCAGCGAAGCGATTCAATCTTCTGTGGACGATCTCAACGGTCTCTATTAGATCGGGCGCCGAATTTGATCTCGCGGAGCCGCACGCGCGGCCATCAAAAACTGGAATTGAAATGCGCGCCGATATTGAAAGCCTTGACGAGCAGATTCAGCAATCGCTGAGTTTGCTGAGGAGGCGTCTTTGACTGGGATAAAGCAAATCGGCGCCTCGAAGAGCTGAACGCTCTCGCTGAATCGCCCGAGTTCTGGAACGATCCGCAGGCCGCCCGCAAATTGATGCAGGAGCGCACCTCGCTCGAAAGCCAGATCAAGTCGATCTCCGAAATTGCGACGGAACGGGAAGATCTCGTCGGTCTCGCGGAAATCGCCGCCGCCGAAAACGACGCGGCGACCGGCGACGAAGTTCATTCTATGTTATCAGCGTTGCGCGAGCGGGCGGCGAAATCGGAAATCGAGGCGCTGCTCTCCGGCGAGGCTGACGGCAACGATTGCTATGTCGAAATCCATCCCGGCGCCGGCGGCACCGAGTCGAACGACTGGGCGGGTATGCTTCTGCGAATGTATTTGCGATGGGCGCAAAAGCGCGGATACGACGCCGACATCATCGAGCAACAGGCCGGCGAAGAGGCAGGGATCAAATCGGCGTCGGTCAAAATTTCCGGGTTCAACGCCTATGGCTGGCTGAAGACGGAATCGGGCGTTCACCGGCTTGTCCGCATATCGCCATTTGACTCGAATGCGCGCCGGCATACGTCCTTTGCGTCCGTCTGGATTTACCCGGTCGTCGATGAATCGATTGAAATCGACGTCAAGGAAAGCGATTGCCGGATTGATACTTTTCGCTCTTCCGGCGCCGGCGGCCAGCACGTCA
>MEMM01000139.1:5026-18155 GCA_001767925.1 Alphaproteobacteria bacterium RIFCSPHIGHO2_12_FULL_63_12 | reverse complement strand
CTCCTGCATCTGCCGATGGAGCCGTCGGGCAGCGCGGACCCTGGCCCCATGAGCCTCGAAAGCGACATGAAGAGCGAGGCGTTGTTCAGCGCGCTTTCGCGCAATCTCGGCGCCTTTGACGGCTATGTCGGCGTCAACAATCACATGGGGTCGAAATTCACCCGCGACGAACAGGCGATGAAGCGCGTCCTCGCTTTTCTCGACCGGCGCGGGCTGTTCTTCATCGACTCGCTGACGACCGGCTCCAGCGCCGCGGCGAAAGCCGGCGCTGCGGTCGGCGCCGATGTTTATGTGAGGGACGTCTTTCTCGACAGCGAGCCGGGCGCGGCGCGCATCCAGCGCCAGCTCGACCTCGCCGAGCGCATCGCCCAAAAGACCGGCTACGCCATCGTGATCTGTCACCCGCGACGGGAAACGCTCGACGTCATCGGCCCATGGCTGACGACGGCGCCGGCGCGAGGGTTCGACCTCGCGACGGTGTCGTCGCTTAAGGCGATCAGCGCCGCCCAGCTCGCGAGCGTCGCGCCCTGAGGGCGCCGGCGCGCGGCCGTTCAGGCGGCTTTCTTCTTCGCGATGTAATCGTCGACTAGCTCTTCAAGGATCGGCAGCGGCACGGCGCCGTTCTTCAAGACGACGTCGTGGAAGTCGCGCAGGTCGAACTTGTCCTTGAGCTGCTTTTTGGCTTTCTCGCGCAGATCGAGAATCTTCATCATCCCGACCTTGTAGGAAAGCGCCTGTCCCGGATTGTCGATATAACGCTCGACCTCCTTGACCGCGTCTTCTTCCGTCGTCGGATTGTTGTCGAGCATAAAGTCGATCATCTGCTGGCGCGTCCATTTCTTCGCGTGCGAGCCGGTGTCGACGACGAGCCGGCAGGCGCGAAGCATTTCGTTCTGCAGCCGGCCGAAATCCTGCATCGGGTCGGTGAAGCGTCCTTCCTCCTTGGCGAGGCGCTCGGCGTAAAGGCCCCATCCTTCGATATAGGCGCCGAAGAACGCGAATTTCTGGAAGGTCGGAACGCCTTCAAGCTCTTGCTGGATGGCGATCTGGAAATGGTGTCCCGGCGCGCCTTCATGATACGCGACCGTCTCCATCTCGTGTTTCTGTTTCGTCGTCATGTCCTTGAGATTGACGTAATAGATGCCCGGCCGCGAGCCGTCGGGCGTCGGCTGGTTGTAAAACGCGATCGGCGCGGTTTCCTCACGCCATTCCTCGACGCGGCGCACTTCAAGCGGCGCCTTGGGCAGGATGTTGAAATATTTGTCGACGTCCGCGTAGATCGAGTCGATATAGGCCTTCGACTGATCGAGATAGGCCTGCTTTCCTTCATCCGTGTTCGGGAAGAAATTGTTCGGGTCCGTGCGCAGATGCGTGAAGAACGCCTGCAAGTCGCCCTTGAAGCCGACTTCCTTCATGATCTTCTTCATCTCGCCGCGAATGCGTTTGACCTCCGCGAGGCCCGTCTTGTGCAGGGCGTCAGCGGTCAGCGTCTCATCGCTGGTCCAGAATTCCATTTGCGTCTTGTAGTAATTCTCGCCGTCCGGGAGCGCCCAGACGCCGTTCTCACCGACCGATTTGTCGCGAAGCGATTCAACCTTGGCGATGAATTTGTCGACGCCCGACTTGTACGGGCCGGTCAGCGCCGCGCTCGCCTCGCTGATGAGGCGCTTTTTCTCCTTCGAGGAGATGTCGAGCTTTTCAACCTTCGATTTGAAATCCGCGAAGATCGCCGAATCCTCGCCGCTGGCGTCGAACGGCGCGCCTTTGATGACGTTCTTTGCGTCGGTGATCACCGGATCGAAGGAAAAGGAAGTCGGGACGACGCCCTTCGCCGCAGCGGCGTCGACGCCTTCGATGAATTGCGCGAACGCGGGTTCAAGACCGGCGATGCGCGAGATATAGGCTTCGGCGTCAGAGACGTCATCGACCCGGTGGATATTCTGCAGGAAAGTCGCCGGAAAGGTGACGGGGTTAGTCTGCGTCGAGAAAGCGTAGCCGTGAAAACGCCACGGGAAATTGCGAAGCTGGCGCTCCTGAAGATACTCGAAAATCTTGTAGCTGACTTTCGACTGCTCGGAGAGTTTGGCGACGTCGAACTCCGCATGAAGGCGCGCTAAATCCTGTTTGACCTCTTCATTCTGGCGCTGCGCTTCCTCGTCCGAGAAATCGTCCCACTTGCCGTAGTCCGGCCCCTTCATGCCGAGCTGCGCCTGGAAGAGCGGGCTGTTCTTCAGATTGCGCTGAAAGATTTCCTCGAAAAACGCCGCGAGGCGCTGGTCTTCGGTCTGGGCCTTGCTCTCGACCTCGGCGGCGGCGCTGGCGGGCGCGGTCTCGGCGAGCGCCGGCGACATCGCGGTTGCGGCGAATGAAGCCGAAAGGGCGGTGGCGGCAAACAAGGCGGTTTTGATCGTGCGTCTCATGTTAATCCCCTTAATCGCCTTGCGAAGGCGCGGCGCTGGCAACCGGTTTAGATCATTGGCGCGGAGGAGGCTTTGCGGGCCGCCGCATAATCCCTGCGGCTCATCGAAAACGGCGGCCGCGGGGAGAGCGGCGATTATCCTCTGTTTGAGAGGCGGGCCGCGCTCGCGGCGGCGAAAAGCGCTTTCGCCTTGTTCTCGCACTCCGCCTGTTCGGAAGCCGGATCTGAATCGGCGACGATGCCGGCGCCCGCCTGCACATACATGACGCGATCCTTGACGATCGCCGTCCGCAACGCGATGCAGGTGTCGACATTGCCGTCGGCCGAGAAATACCCGATGCAGCCGCCATAGGGACCGCGCGCCTGCCGCTCCAGCGTGTCGATGATCTCCATCGCGCGAATTTTCGGCGCGCCGGTGACCGTTCCCGCCGGGAATCCCGCCGCGACGGCATCGACCGGATGCACACCGGCGCGCAGCCGGCCGGTCACGTTGGAGACGATGTGCATGACGTGGCTATAGCGCTCGACCGCGAATTGTTCGGTGACCTTGACCGTGCCGATCTCCGACGAGCGGCCGACATCGTTGCGCCCCAAATCGAGCAGCATCAGATGCTCGGCGCGCTCCTTCGGGTCGGCCAGCAACTCCGCGGCGAGGTTTGCGTCTTCCTGCGGCGACTTTCCGCGGCGACGGGTTCCGGCGATCGGTCTGATCGTCACCTCGCCGTCGCGCACGCGCACGAGAATTTCAGGGCTCGATCCGACGATCGAAAAGCCGTCGAAGTCGAGAAAGAAAAGAAACGGCGAGGGATTGGTGCGCCGGAGCGCGCGGTAGAGTTCGAGCGGCGGCAATTCGAACGGCGCTTCGAAGCGCTGGCTCAAGACGACCTGAAAGATGTCGCCGGCGGCGATGTGTTCCTTCGCGCGGGCGACCATATTGAAATAATCGCCGGGGGGCGTGTTCGATCGTCCGCCTTCAGAGGCGGCGTCGTCGTGCGATACCGCCGCCGCGCGCGGCAAGGCGAGCGGCGCGGAGAGGTCGCTGACCGCATCGGCGATGCGCTCGCCGGCGATAGAATAAGCGGCGCGCGCCGAAACGCCGGCTTCGGGCCTTGCCGGCGCGACAAAAATGATCTCCTGACGGATATTGTCGAATACCGCGACCAGCGTCGGTCGGATGAAGACCGCGTCCGGGATTTCGTAAATCGACGGCGGACGCTCCGGCAGCCGCTCCATCTGGCGGACCATGTCATAGCCGAAAAAGCCGAAAACGCCTGCGGCCATCGGCGGCGCGCCTTCCGGCATATCGATGCGCGAGGCGTCGATGAACGCCTTGAGACTTTCGAGCGGGCCGGCGTCTTCGGGCGCGAACGCTTTTTGATCCGAGGCGGCCTTGCGATTGATTTCCGCCCGGTTCCCGGTGGCGCGCCAGATCGCGTCGGGGCGAACCCCGATCACCGAATAGCGGCCGAGTTTTTCGCCGCCCTCGACCGACTCGAGGAGGAACGCGTTCCGCCGCCGCCCCGCGAGTTTCAGATAGGCCGAGACCGGCGTTTCGAGATCGCTGACGATACGCCTCAGAACTACTTGCGCCTTATGCGCGTTGTAGGCTTTTTCGAATTCCTCGAATGACGGCGTCAGCGTCATTGACCGTCCGAGAACAGAGCATCTATCTGCTCCTGGCTGATCTTGACGCCGGCGTCCGTCGTGACCGAATTCGAATAGGCGTCAATCAATTCCTGTCCGAGCTGGTTGCCGACATATTGCGCGAACATCGCGACTTCGTCCGGGCTCACCTGGCTGGAATTGAAGGCGATCGCATCGATGGTGACAATGACTTGCGCGTCGCCGATCGCCGAAGGACCGGAAATCGCCTCGCCCTTGGCGGCGGTGAACGCCTGCTCAAGAACGGCCGGCGCGAGGGTTTGACCGGCGCTGCGCCGGGTGAGGTTCTCGACGATCGGTGCGCGATTGTAGGGTTCGGCGGCCTCTTTCAGGGATTTTCCTTTCTCGACCTCCGCGCGTATGGCTTTGACCACGCCGGTGATCCGGGTTTCGCGGTCTTCCTTCGTCCAGCGGGAGAGGACCTCATTCGCGACCTGGTCATAGGGTATGACCGCCGGCGCCTTGACCTCGGTCACCGCGACGAAAAAATAACCGGACTTGTCGGTCATTTCGACGGCGTCGGATTCTTCGCCTTCCTCGATTCTGAACGCTTCGCGCAACACGTCGCCGGGGATGCCGGCGACGATTTCGCCGCCTGAGCCGAAACTGTAGCCGTCAACCGGGCCGTATGCGACCGCGGTCATTCCGGCTTTTGCCGCCGCGTCGGCAAGCGAGGCGCCGGTGTCGCGCTCATTCTCAATCGCCTCGATGGCGTCGAAGAGTTTTTTCTTGGTGTCTTTGGTTTGCGTTTCGGCTTCGATTTCCCCGCGCACCTCTTCGAACGGCTTGACGCTGGCGGGCGAAATCAACACGACCTGCGCGATTGAATAACCGAAGACGCCCTTGACCGGCCCGACGACCGCGCCGGCTTCAGCGGCGCCGAAAGCGGCGTCGCCGACTTTCGGGTCGAGAATGTCGCGCTTTTCAATGTCGGTCAGCGTGACTTCGGCGAGCGTCTTGCCGTTCTCGCTCGCGAGCGTTTCGAACGGCTTGCCGCCTTTCAGCGCGTCGACGGCGTCTTTTGCGGTTTTTTCATCCGGAAAGGTGATCTGATAGACGGTGCGCCGTTCCGCGGTTTCATATTTGGCTTTTCCCGCCTCGTAGAGCTTTCGCAACTCCGCCTCGGGAACCGAGCTGGTTTCGACATAATCGGAATTCTTCAGGACGACAGTTGAAAAGACACGGTATTCCGGCGCCATGAATTGCGTGGAATTTTTCTTGTAATAGTCCTGAAGCGTTTCCGGCGTCGGCGGCGTCGCCGCGCCCGCCATGTCGTCGGTCACCGTCAGATAGCTGATCGTTCTGTTCTCGGTTTCCCGCAGGACAAGCGAATCGACGAGGCTTTTGGGCGGCTTGCCGCCTGCGCCGATGGCGGACATCAATTGATTGCGCAACAGATCGGACTGAAGGCGATCTTCGAATTCGCGGATTGAGTATTTGTATTCCTGCAGGATTCCGGTGAGCGCTTCATTGTCGAATTTGCCGGTTCGCGGATTTTTGAACTGGTCGCTGGTGTGAAGGAATTCGCGCACCATTTCGCGCGGCATCGACAGTCCCATCTTCAGGGATTCATGGTCGAGGGCCACGCGCGCCGCCAGCGACTGGACGATTTGGTTCGGCACGCCCGAGGCGATCGCGGCTTCGCGGTCGAATTGGCCGTCATTGGCGAGCCGGCGGTTGGTGGCGTAGCGGTCGAACTCATTTTGGACTTCAACGCCGGAGATGCCCGTTTTTCCGACCTTTACAGCGTAGCTTCGGGTGAACTGGCTCATTTCCGGCACTCCCCACGCCGCGAAGGCGATGATCAGGGGAAGGCCGATCAGCCAGGAGGCAAGATTCTTCATCGATCCGCGAATTTGCTTCAGCATAGGTCGATCCAGTTCCCTTTTGGCTTGGCCGGGGCGCCGCAGCGCCCGAAAAAATCGGCGCCAACCTAGTGGCGCCGCTCGCCAAGGACAAGCGGCCCTTTGGGGGGCGTCTTTCTGGACAAAAAGCGGGGTTTAGCCTACCCGAAACGCGTCTCTGTAGTCTGGAGCGCATCGATGAAGCCGCTGATCGCCGGCAACTGGAAAATGAACGGGCTTTCCGCCTCGGTGCAGGAAGTTCAAAAATTGATCGGCCTGTTTTCAGGATCGGTTCCGGATGACCGTGACATTCTGATCTGCCCGCCGGCCACTTTGGTCGGGTTGTTTGCGGCGGAATTCAGCGACGAGGGAATCGCTGTCGGCGGTCAGGATTGCCACGCCAATGCGTCTGGCGCCCATACCGGCGATGTCAGCGCCGAGATGATGGCGGATGCGGGCGCAGCTTATATAATTGTCGGTCATTCCGAACGGCGCGCCGATCACGCAGAAACCGACGAGGCGGTCCGCCGGAAAGCGCAGGCTGTCTGGCGCGCGGGGCTGACGCCGATCATCTGCGTCGGTGAAACTGAAGCCGAGCGCCGCGCCGGGCGTGAGAAAGAGATCGTCGGCGCGCAGCTCTCCGGCTCCATTCCGGCGGGCGACGACGCCTATGTCATCGCCTACGAACCGGTCTGGGCGATCGGAACCGGCCTGACGCCGACGCCGGGCGACATTGCGGAGATGCACGCCTTCATTCGCTCGCGGGTGAGGGACGGCGTTCGCATTCTTTATGGCGGCTCGGTGAAGCCGTCGAACGCGAAAGAAATTCTGGCGATCGCCAATGTGCACGGCGCGCTGGTCGGCGGCGCCAGCCTCAAGGCCGACGATTTTTACGCGATCATCAAGGCGGCTTAGCGGGGACCGGCATGACGGCTTTCCATTCGGCGATTACAGTGCTCGTCGCGCTGCTCGCGATCGGCGGGTGCGCGACGTGGCGCGCCGAAAAAATGTCGCCGCCGATCGGACAGTTCATCGAGGTCGATGGCGAGCGCCTGCATTTCCTCGATCTTGGCCCCAAAGAGTCCAGCGCGCCGCCCGTCGTTCTCATCCATGGCGCCAGCGTCAATTTGCGCGACATGAATCTCGCGCTCGGCGGTGAACTCTCGAAGTCGCGGCGCGTCATCATCGTCGACCGACCGGGCAGGGGATATTCGACGCGCCCCGCGCAGGGGTGGCGCCTCGCGTCGCAGGCGCGGCTCATTCATGACGCCGTCGGCAAGCTCGGCGTCGAAAAGCCGATCGTCGTCGGACAAAGCCTCGGCGGCGCGGTCGCGCTCAGCTATGCGCTCGAATATCAGAACGATATGTCGGGCCTCGTGCTGCTCGCCGCCGTCAGCCACGAATGGCCCGGCGGCGTCGCCTGGTACAATCAGGCGTCCGGCTGGCCGGTGGCCGGATTGCTGCTGCGCCGGATCGTTATTCCGATCTATGCGCCGATTGCGGCGAAGGGCGGCGTCATCTCATCTTTCAAGCCCGACGAGGCGCCGGACAGGTATTATGAAAAGTCAGGCTTGACGCTGCTATTCCGCGCCGGGGATTTCAAGAATAACGCCGCCGACCTCAGACACTTGAAACCGCAAATCGTCGCCATGGCCGGCCGATATTCCGGCATTCGCCTGCCGACCGCGATCGTCACCGGCCGCGACGACACGACGGTCAGCCCGCAACTCCATTCCGCGGCGCTCGCCCGGGAAATTCCGGGGGCCTATTTCGAAGTCATTCCTGACACCGGCCACGCGCTCCATCATTCGGAGACCGCGAAAGTGATCGCGGCGATCGACCGGGTGGCTGAAAAAGCGCAGGCGGCTGAAAATCGCCAGGCCGCCGCTCAATAACGGCGAGCCGAAGTGTTCCCGGCGCGCGAGCCGTTTAAAGTCCGGGCAAAATCGAGAATCAAAAGAAGGGGCTCTCCATGCGCATTTTGGGAAAAATCTTCGGCGGACTGCTGGCGCTGATTTTGCTGGCGATCGCCGGCGCGTCGGTGTGGTTCTGGTTTTATCCCGTCACCGTCAACAACGCGGTCAACAAGTTCACCGCCGAATTCGCGATGGAGACGCCGGAGCTGTTGACCGGGCTCGGCATGATCGACAACACGCCGCTCGATTTTCACTCTGGCAAGCTGTCGGATTACACCAAAGCGCGGGAGACAAAGTCGCTCGCGCGCCTCAAGAAATCGCGCGCGTCGATGGATCGCTTCAATCCGGAGAAACTGAAAGGGCAGGAGAAACTCTCCTGGGAGATTTCGACCTGGTTTCTTGACGACATCATCGCGCAGGCGGAGTTCGATTACAGCGGTTATCGCGTCAACCAGATCTCCGGGCCGACCGTCGACTTGCCGCAGTTTTTGACCGACACCCACGTCATCAAGAACGAGAAAAGCGTCAAGCGCTATATCTCGCGGCTAAACGAGTTCGGTCGCGTGCTCGATGAAACAAAGGCGCGCGTCGAAGACGATCGCGCCCATGGCGTGACGCCGCCCGACTTCATCATCGCCAAGGCGATCAATGTCATGAATACGTTCATCGAGGGCGGCGCCGAGAACAACCCGCTGGTGACGACGCTCCGCCCCAAGCTCGACAAGATCGAGGGCCTCTCGGCGGAAAAAAAGACCGCCTATATCGAGGAAGCGACAAGTGCGGTGAACGACAATGTCATCCCCGGCTATCTGGCGATGATCGCGCTCTTTGAGGACATGGCGAAAACGGCGACCCATGACGCCGGCATCTGGCGCATTCCGGACGGCGAGAAAATCTACGCCGCGGCGCTCCATTCGAATACGACGACCGACATGACGGCTGACGAAATCCACGAGATCGGGCTTTCGGAAGTCGCGCGCATCAAAGCCGAGATGGAAGCGATCCTCGTTGCGCAAGGCCTCACCGAAGGGTCGGTTTCCGATCGCGTCAAACAGCTGATGGCGGATCCTGCGCAGCAGTTTGCAAACACCGACGAGGGCCGCAAGGAAATGCTCGCCTATCTCGTTGAGCTTAACGAAGGCATGATGGCGAAGGCGCCGGATTATTTCATCACCATCCCGACGCAGCCGCTCGAAATCGTGCGGGTGCCGGAATATTCGCAAGACTCGTCTCCGGGCGGCTATTACAATCCGCCCGCGCTCGACGGATCGCGCCCCGGCCGGTTCTACATCAACCAGAAGAACACCGCCGATAATCCGCGCTGGACCTTGCCGACGCTCCTCTATCATGAGGGCGCGCCCGGCCATCACTTCCAACTGTCGGCCTCGCAGCTCATCAAGAACGTGCCGCTCCTGCGCAAGGTGTCGCCGTTCAACGCTTATTCCGAAGGCTGGGCGCTTTATTCCGAACGCATCGCGAAGACCGACATGAACATGTACGCCGAAGACCCGCTCGGCGATCTCGGGCGCTTGCAGGCGGAAATGTTCCGCGCCGTCCGCCTCGTCGTCGACACCGGCATGCACGCCAAGCGCTGGTCGCGCGAACAGGCGATCGCCTACATGCTCGACAACACCGGCAATACTGAAGACGAAGTGACGCGCGAGATCGAGCGTTACGTCGTGTGGCCGGGACAAGCGACCGCCTACAAGACCGGCCAACTCGCGATTTTGAGAATGCGTGCGAAAGCGGAAGCCGCGCTCGGCGACAAGTTCGACCTAAAGCAGTTCCACGAACTGATCCTCGGCAACGGCGCAATGCCGCTCGGCATTCTTGAAAAGACGGTCGATGCGTGGATCGCTGAAGAAAAGTCGTCGTGAAAGGGATAAAGTTTGCACTTCTCGCATTGGCGGCGACGGGCTGTGCGACCCGGCAACCGGTTTGCAGCAAGGATTATCCGGCGCTGAAAGCGGCGGAGATTGCCGACATCAAGGCGGGCGAAGCTGTCCTCAAGAAGGTTATCATCGACGGTGTTTCGGAAGCTGACCTGACGCCGGGGGAAATCGCCGCCGCCGAATTGATGGAGCAGGTGCAAGAGAGTCGGCGTCGCTATGTCGACGCGGCCGATCTCGAAATTCTGGATGGCGCTGCGGCGATACTTTCCCGGTCCGATGCGTGGGATCGCGCGGATGATCGCGAGTGCGGCGCACAGGATGTGAAATTCAGCCTTTTCTGCGCCTTGAAACGCGCGTCGGAACTGTCGACGGGCGAGTACGAGCATCGGCGCACCGCATTGCAGGAAGTACGATTCGCGATCGAAGACTTGCGTCCCGGCGTCGAATACGAACACCGCCTCCGCGACTTCAACAATGAGTCGCGGACGACATTCGACGAAATCCGGCTTGTATTGTCGACGGCTCGATCGCGTGTCGCCGATCGTCTGATGCTGCAAGGCAAATGCGCGGTTTGACTTCGTCTAATAGGCGAGAAACTGCGCCCTTTCATCGACCCACGCCGCTTCATCCGGCGCCGTCAGCGCTTCGAGATCAGCGGGCGTTGCTGAGGCGTCGTCGACCCAGTGACGCAACAACGGCGAGCCGTTGATGACGTCGATCGCAAGCTTGCCGATTTCATATTCATACGGAAAATCGCGCCACAGCGGATAGTCCGGATAGAGGCGGCGGATCGCTTTGAAGGCGAGCGCCTGCGCGCGCCACGGCCTGAACGCGGCATGGTTATAGGCGGGGCCTTCGGTGTGAAACTGGACGCCGTTGCACAATCTGCCGGCGTGCTTGTGAAAGGTCGGCTCGAACCAGCATTCGCGCAACACGCAGCCCTTGAGCCATTGCGGCGCGAGCCTTCGCATCTCCTCGATCACGCGGCGCGCGTCGATGTCGGGCGCGCCGAAGAGTTCGAGCGGACGCGTCGTGCCGCGCCCCTCCGACAGAGTCGCGCCTTCAAGCATGACGGTCCCGGCGTAAGCGCGCGCCATGAAGAGGTTTGGCGCGTTGGGGCTCGGATTGATCCACACCCGCTCGCCGAGCGGCCAGCCGTAGCCGGGCGCGTCGTCGGGGCGCCAGCCTTCCATCTCGATCACCCGATAATCGACGTCGAGGCTGAATTTCCGGATGAACCAGCGCCCAAGTTCGCCGAGAGTCATCCCGTGTCGCATCGGCATCGGCCCGGCGCCGACGAAACTCTCCCACCCGGTCCGCAGCATCATCCCTTCGATGGGGCGCCCGGCGGGGTTCGGCCGGTCGAGTACAAAGACGGATTTTTTATGCGCCGCGGCCGCTTCGAGAACATAAAGCAGCGTCGTGATAAACGTGTAGATGCGGCAGCCGAGATCCTGCAGGTCGATCAGGATGACGTCGAACTCGTCCATCATTTCATCGGTCGGGCGGCGCACTTCGCCGTAGAGGCTGAAGACCGGAATCGCGTGAACCGGATCTCTGAAATCCGGCGACTCGACCATGTTGTCCTGCTTGTCGCCCCGAAGCCCGTGCTGCGGCCCGAGGGCGGCGGACAAGTTGATGTCGCGGCAGGCGGCGAGCGCGTCGAGCGAATGAGTCAGGTCGCGGGTGACGGAGGCGGGATGCGCGAGCAGCGCGACGCGTTTGCCGGCGAGGGGTTTTCTGAGGCTTTCATTTTCGAGCAGGCGGTCGATGCCGAATTTCATCATGTCGCGTCTTTCATCCAATCGCAGGCGAAACTCTCGGGGTGATGGAAATCGGGCTTTTCGCCGGGATGCGCCAGCGCGAAATAGGTTTTGCCGCCGGCGCGATCCTCGATGATCGCGGCGAGGGCGAGGCGCGCGGGCGGGGCGCTGTCGCCGATCCAACTTAAGTCAATCGTCGCGGTCAGTGCCAATTCGGCGTTCTTGCGCGCGACGGCGATTTTCGGCGCCGGACATTCCATCGCGGCGTTCATGCCTTCGCGATAGCCGGTAAAGCGATAGGCGGCCCAGCGCGTCGATGGCGAAAAATTCAGTTCGACATAGGCGGCGCTCTCCGCCTTGCCGATGAACACTTCAAAACAGGTGCGCCGCCACAGCTCATCGGTCCGCGCCGGCTTGGCGCGCCGGGGTATGTCGACCATGTCGATTTCTCCCACCGCCCGGTAGCGAAGAGTGAAACCCCGGTCCTCAAAACCGATCTCGACGCGGATCGAGCGGACCGGACCCGGCGACGAGGAAGGGTGGGGGATCAGGTCAAAGGTCGTCATTGCGGCTCGCTTTCCGCCCGACACTCGCCGGATTCGAGCGGCTTTCCAGTCTGGGAATGGGTCGGCATTTGACCTCCGGAGAGGCCCGGCGTAGACACCGCCCCTTCAAATCTCCCGGGCGGATCGCCACCTTAGGCCCCGACCCAAACCGGACCTTATTCATGCACGCCGTTCTGTTAACTGTTCATGCCCTGATCGTCTTGTCGCTCATCATTCTGGTGCTCCTCCAGCGCTCGGATGGCGGCGCGCTTGGCATTGGCGGTGGCGGAGGCGGCGGATTCATGACCAGCCGCGGCGCGGCGAACGTGCTGACCCGGTCTACGTCGGTCCTCGCGGCGCTGTTTTTCGGCACCTCGATTCTTCTCGCGATCACCGCCGGGGGAACCGAAAAAGACACGGATATCATCAAGGATCTGACCGGCGAGACCGTCATTGATCCCAATGCTCCGGTGACGACCGAAGACCTCTTGAACACGCTGGGATCGGGCGCCCCAGCCGAGCAAACGACGCCGCCGGCTCTTGAAACGACGCCGCCGGCCGAATCACTTCCGGCCCCTTCGCCGGACGCCGCCGCGGCGCCCGAAAGCGGCGCTCCGGCGCCTGCCGCCGAACCAGCTCCGGAAGAACCGCAGCAATAAGGTATTTCACCGGCTGAACAGGGTGTTACGGCCCGCTCTTCGATGACGGATCGTCGCGGAGGGGCGGGCGGGGAAGAAACCTGTTTGCCCTTTTCAAACGCGGCGCTAAGACGGGCTTCCATGGCGCGGTATATTTTCATCACCGGCGGCGTGGTTTCCTCCCTTGGAAAAGGCGTTGCGGCGGCGGCTCTTGGAGCCCTCCTTCAGGCGCGCGGATATAAAGTCCGCCTGCGCAAGCTCGACCCCTATCTCAATGTCGATCCGGGAACGATGTCGCCCTATCAGCATGGCGAAGTGTTCGTGACCGACGACGGGGCCGAGACCGACCTCGATCTTGGTCACTATGAGCGCTTCACCGGCGTGTCGGCCTCGAAAGCCGACAACATCACGACCGGCCGGATTTACCAGACGATTATCGAGCGTGAACGG
>MEMM01000139.1:0-5009 GCA_001767925.1 Alphaproteobacteria bacterium RIFCSPHIGHO2_12_FULL_63_12 | reverse complement strand
GAGATCGGCGGCACGGTCGGCGATATCGAAGGCCTGCCGTTCTTCGAAGCGATCCGGCAACTCGGCAACGAGCTGCCGCGCGGCGACGCCGTTTATGTGCACCTGACCTTGATGCCCTACATACCGTCGGCGGGCGAGCTGAAAACCAAGCCGACGCAACATTCGGTGCGCGACCTTCGCGAGATCGGCATCCAGCCGCATGTGCTGCTCGTCCGCGCCGACCGCCCGATACCGGAAGGCGAGCGCCGCAAGATCGCTCTGTTTTGCAATGTGCGCGCGTCGGCGGTGGTGCAGGCGCTCGATTGCCGCACGATTTACGAAGTGCCGATCGCCTATCACAATGAACGCTTCGACGATGAAGTCCTCGCGGCGTTCGGCATCGACGCGCCGCCGCCGCTCGATTTGTCGCGATGGACGCAGGTCGTGCATCGCATCACCAAGCCGGACGGCGAGACGCGCATCGCGGTCGTTGGAAAATACACGGTTTTGAAAGACGCCTACAAATCGCTGATCGAAGCGATCAATCATGGCGGCATCGCCAACAACGTCCATGTCGAAATCAAGTGGATCGACGCCAGCGTGTTCGAGGCGGAGGAGACCGCCATCACCGAACTCGAAGACGTGCACGGCATTCTGGTCCCCGGCGGGTTTGGCGAGCGCGGTTCGGAAGGAAAAATCATGGCCGCGCGCTTCGCGCGCGAACGCGGCATTCCCTATTTCGGCATCTGTTTCGGCATGCAGATGGCGGTGATCGAGGCGGCGCGGTCGCTGCTCGGCGAGAAGGACGCGACGTCGTCGGAATTCGGGCCCGGCGGCAAGCCGATTGTCGGTTTGATGACCGAGTGGCTGAAGGGAAATGCGACGGAGCGCCGGTCGTCGCGGGATGATCTTGGCGGCACGATGCGGCTCGGCGCTTATCCCGCCCGCCTGACGCCCGGAAGCCGCGTCGCCGAAGTCTACGGCATGACCGAGATTTCCGAACGCCATCGCCATCGCTTTGAAGTCGACATGTCGTGGGCGCCTCGCCTCGCCAAAGCGGGCGTCACCTTTTCGGGTACCTCGCCCGACGGCGCCTTGCCGGAAATCATGGAGATCGCCGACCACCCCTGGTTCATCGGCGTCCAGTACCACCCGGAACTGAAATCGCGCCCGTTTGAACCGCACCCGCTATTTGCGTCGTTCATCAAGGCGAGCGTCGCCAGATCACGGCTGGTCTGACGTCGCGCCGGCGTTATTCGGGAACGTTTCGGCGCAGCCGCCATTGCCTCCGGCGACGCGGCGGCTCACTTTCACTCATGGCGTTGTAGCGTTCAGCCGCGCGTTCAAGAAAACAGCCAGCAAGGAACACAGGCGATGATGACCCGAACTCTCTCCCGACTGAAACCTGAAATCGTGACGCGCCTCGCGCTCGCCGGCGTCGCCGCCTGCGGCCTGGCGTTTTCAACGCCCGCCGCGGCGCATGAACGCGGCGACCGCGATTCCGTCATCAATATCGGCAAGGACGGCGATCTGCTGAAACAGCTGATCGAGCTCGACCAGCAAGGCATTGAAGACATGCGCGCTGAAATCGCCGAGGCCCGCACCGAGATCGCCGAGGCGATTGCGGATATCGAGGACGCGCGTCAGGAAGTTCGCGGCGTTCCCGGCGGACGATGGATTCTTCAGATCGCGTTTTCCTCGGCGCGCGCCGGGGCTTCGACGGCGATCGACGAGGCGTTGCGGGATGCGCGTCAGGAAATCGATACCGCGGAGCGCGATCTTGTCGTTGCGGATGTCAGCGACGAAGAGCGGATCGAAACGCAGGGCGCGATCAATGTCCTGCGGACGGAACTTGATGCGCTCGAAGCGTCGCTCAACGACCTTCTGTCCGCGTTGCGCGCCTGACCAACATCTTGTTGAGGTTACGCGGCGGGAATATTCCGCCGCGCCTTGATCAATTGCGCGTGACTTGCGCCCGAGGCGAGGGCTTTCGCCACAAATCAGCCAAAATAACGCGGAGAGATTTAGGTTCTTGACGAACTGTTCTGCGGGGTTGGGCGCTAGCGCCGATATTGGGTCGGCGGAAAGGTGCTGCGACCATGGCTCAGGCTCTAACTCAGGCGCCGTTGTTTTTCTACGCGCAACCGACCAAGCCGAGCGCGCTCGGTAATCGCTGGGTTCGCTTTGTCGATACGGCGAGGAAATTCGCGCAAGGCGCCGGAACGCCCGCTCTCGCATATTCCGGCGCCGCGAATGCGGCGGATGTCGGGGGCATGGCGCCGACGGTCACCGACTTCACGACGCTCGATGGTTTCACGCAAGCCGTGCTCGACGGGCGGTTGACGGGACCTGCGCAACTGATCGCGGGCGCGTTTCTTTTTCTCGCGGCGGGACGATGCACCGCGCGGCTCGTCGGATTGGCCGCCGGAGTCGCGCTGATTTATCTTTACACGCAAGGTCACACCCTTGCCGAAGGCCTCACGCTCTCGAAGGAATTCGTGTCGCGGCTCATTGCGGCGTTCGACGCGTTCCAGAATGCGGGCGGCGGGACCGCCACGTGAAGCGGCGCGGCCCCTAGAGCGGCCTCAGGAATTGTCGCGCAATTTCGCGGTGAAAAGTCCGATCCATCCGGCCATGGCGATCGCGCCGCCGATCGGGGCGATAACGATGATCGGCGGGCGCAGTCCGGTGAAGATGATGAAATAGAGCATGGCGCAGGAAATAAAGGTTCCGCCGGCGATCAGAGCGGCGCTGATCTTCGAGCGTGTCGCGACGGCGGCGATCATCAGGACAAGGCCCTGCATCGCCTGCCACGCGCCGGCGATTTTGGCGAGGTCTAGCGAATGCGCGTCAAGCGCGTCGCGAAGCGGGTGCAGCGTCAGGAAAAATATCGCTGTCCCGATCAGGCCATGCAAAACCCCGGCTAACCATGCAAATCGCATATAATCCCCGTCGCCGCCCAAGGTTGTATCGCGGATTTTGACGCGCGCCAACTGCGCGCCGCGATTGAAAAACCGCCCTCGCTCGGCCGATACTCGCGCCGTGACGGAGGGTGAGGCGGCGATGAAGAAAATTTTGCTCGGACTCGGCGGCGTCGCCGTTGGGTTGACGGCGCTCGGCGCGGTCGCGGTCAGGCTTCCCTCCGTACAGGATCGACTTTTCGACCGCGCGCTCGAAAAGAATTTTAAGCCGCGCGCGGCGGCTTTGTGGACGGGCGACGGCCTCGGCGTTTTCTTTTGCGGCACCGGCTCGCCCTTGCCTTCATTGAAGCGCGCGCAAACCTGCACCGCGATCTTCGCCGGCGGACGGTTTTTTCTGGTCGATTCCGGCACCGGAAGCTGGGAGAACGTCCAGCGCGCCGGCATTCCGGGCGACCGTCTCGACGGGATTTTTCTGACGCATTTTCATTCCGACCATATCGGCGACATCGGCGAGGCCGATCTTGGCTCTTGGGTCGCTGGACGCGCCGCGCCCTTGATGATTTACGGGCCGACAGGCGTCGACCGCGTCGTCAACGGACTGAATGAAGAATTCGCGCTCGATCACGCCTATCGCACCGCCCATCACGGGAAAGCCGTCGCCGAACCGAGGAGCGCCGGCCTTGCCTTCACGCAATTTGACGGCGCGGGAGAGGCGCGCGTTTTTGAACGCGACGGCCTTATCGTCACCGCGTTTGCGGTCAAGCACGACCCGGTATCGCCTGCGGTCGGCTACCGCTTTTCCTATGAGGGGCGCAGCGTCGTCGTCTCCGGCGACACCGCCTTTTCAGATAATCTGGTCGAAGCGTCGAAAGGCGCCGATGTGCTGATCCATGAAGCGCAGGCCAACCACATGGTCGAAAAGATGCAGGCGGCGGCGGCCAAAGCCGGCAATGCGCGCCTCGCCAAAATATTGGGTGACATTCCAACCTATCACACCTCGCCGACAGACGCGGCGCGCGCCGCCAATGACGCAGGCGTCGGCGATCTTGTCCTGACGCACCTGACGCCCGCGCCCGACAATGCAGTGGCCAAACGCCTATTTCTGCGCGGCGTCGACGACATTCGGGCGACGCATGTCAAACTCGCCGAAGACGGAATGGCGATCCTTCTTCCGAAAGACGGCGGTCTTGAATTTCAGTCCTATTGACCGGTGATCCGGAAAAACCCTGGAGCGTGACGAATGTCGAAACATGTCGACCCGACCAAAAGCCAGTTTGCCGCCTTCGCCGGCTTGCCGGACGCCGGCCCGATCTGGATGCTGAACCTCATCCGGTTGCGCAAGAACGCAAAATATGACGACGGCCGCGAGATGACCGGCGCCGAAGCCTATGCCGAATATGGGCGCGCGAGCGCGCCGTTTTTCACTGGCGTCGGCGGCAAGATCGCCTGGGCCGGGAAACCTCAGGCGGTTTTGATCGGGCCCGAGGACGAGGAATGGGACATGGCGTTCATCGCTGAATATCCGAGCGCGGCGGCGTTCATAGAGATGGTGAAAAATCCCGGCTATCAGGCGATCGTCTTTCACCGTCAGGCGGCGGTTAAAACCTCGCGCCTCATCCGCATGGCGCCGGGCGCGCCGGGCAAGCTTTTCGGCTGACCCCCGGCCGGGAACGGCGGCGGAGGACATAGAGACCGGCTGGCGCGGCGGGCCTTGTTCAAGGGGCCTGATTGCGGCTAGTTAGCCCTTGCTTGTCCCCGGTTTCGCCCGTCCCGAAATTTGCAAGGATTTTCAATGCCGACGCCGATCCTCATGCCCGCGCTGTCGCCGACGATGGAAGAGGGGACGCTCGCCAAATGGAAGGTGAAGGAAGGCGACAAAGTCTCTTCGGGCGACGTCATCGCCGAGATCGAGACGGACAAGGCGACGATGGAAGTCGAGGCGGTCGACGAGGGCGTCGTCGCCAAGATTCTGATCCCGGCGGGCTCCGAGAATGTGAAGGTCAACACGCCGATCGCGCTGCTCGCGGGCGACGGCGAAAAGGCCGGTGACGCGAAGGCGAAAAACGGTTCTGCTCCCCCGCTTGCGGGGGAGCTGTCCGCGAAGCGGAC
>MEMM01000138.1:13690-27101 GCA_001767925.1 Alphaproteobacteria bacterium RIFCSPHIGHO2_12_FULL_63_12 | reverse complement strand
CGGGTCATGAAGAAAGCAGGCCTTTTGCGCTGCGGATGCCGCCGCGCCAAGCTCTATGTGATGAATGGGTTTTGAATTTGCATCGGTCCGATTTGCTGTCCGTGTTGCAAGTCCTCCGAATACAGTTTGTCCGCCCCAAGGCGGAGCGCGGTTGCGACGATCAGACTGTCGAACCAGCTGAAGCGATACCGCTCGGCGATCGCGACCGCGGCGATCTGGTCGTCGATCGTCACGCATTCGATGTCGCAGGCTTCCCGAAAAGTCTCGATATAGATGCGCATGTCGCCCCAGCTGAGCGGCGTTTTTTTTCGCGCGAAGTTTACAAATTCGCCGACCACTTGCGTCGACGTCAGGCGCGTCGCCTCTTTCGCGCGCAGCAAGCTGTCGGTCACCCTGGCCTTGCGCTCGTCATCGCTGAGCAGATAGCCGAGAACATTGGTGTCGATGAAGACGCGCCTAGCGCTCATTCGCCTCATCCCGGTCGAACCGGAAGGAGCCGCCGACGCGGCTGCGAAACCGCTGAAGAACGTCAAGGCGCTCGTCCAGCGTCAGCGGCCGGTCAACCCCGAACAGCTTCTCACCGAGCACGCAAAGTTCGATATCGTCGCCCTCCTTGAGGCCGAGCGCTTCGACGACGGCGGCCGGCAGGCGAACCGCCAGGCTGTTTCCCCATTTTGCGACCTGCATGACGCCCGCTCCTGTTTCCAGCATAGATATACATTATATACAAATGTATATCAATCCCTTTACGCCCGGCGCGCTAGAAACCAAGCAGCAGAAAATCGAGGGCGTCGGTGATTTCCTTTCGATAATCCGCTTCGACGTTGGCGACGAATGCGCCGAAGCGCCGGACGGGCAGGGCGGCTATATCCGTCGTCATCAAAACATAGCGCTCGCCGCCGATCTCGATAATCGGCTTCAGGCGCGGCAGCGCTTCCTTTTCCGCGCGTTCGAGCGGCGATAATGGAATGACGACACGGGTCGAAAGCACGCCGAGCAAATCGGCCTGAACATCGACGACGAGCGGCGCCGATTTGCTGGCGAAGCGGAAGACGTCGAAACGCGCCATTCTCCTATTCGCCGGCCCAATCCGGCGTCAGAAGCGTTCCGTGCTTCTCAATGCGCGAATTATGGGCATTGAGCGCCCCGGCGTTCTCCTTCAGCCATCGTTCGGCGAGCCTCTTTTCAATTTCGAGACGCAGACCTGTCTCGGCCGCCTGCGACGCGTTGATCCCGAGCGATTTCGCCGTCGCCATGATGTCTTCCCGAATGGTCAGATTGACGCTCCGGCGGCGGCGCGCTCCGGCGGATTTCGACGTGGACATGGATGTGGGCAGGGACGTGGGCATGGATGGACCTGTCTTACGCGCATGAAATATAGGCATAAAACACTAATCGAACAAGCGAGGCCCTCCGCAAGGCCCCGCGGCGGCTTGACAGACCCGGGCGGCTCGACTATCGCCCCGCCTTCACATTTACCCCGCGTTTTTCAGCTCGAAGAGCGCCAAGCAAGGTTAATTCTATGGCTCGCCGGTGTGAACTGACAGGCGTCGGCCCGATGGTCGGAAACAACGTTTCGCACGCCAATAACAAGACGAAGCGCCGGTTTCTGCCGAATCTGTGCGATGTCACGCTGCACTCCGACAAGCTCGGCCGCGGCTATAAAATGCGCGTGACCGCCGCCGCCCTGCGCTCCGTCGATCATGTCGGCGGGCTCGACGCCTTCTTGGCCAAATCCGACGAAGACAAGCTCTCGACCGGCGCCCGGAAGATCAAGCGCGAGCTGTCGAAGGCGTCCTAAGGGACGCTCCCACGTAATTCCGCGTTCTTCGCCGCCGGCCTGCCGACAAGGTTGCGCCGGAAGAAGACGCGCGCCAGAATCGCCCGCCATATCGTGCGAGGTGAGGAAAGACCGCCGTGGAAGTCGTCGCCGCCATCGAGACGAGGAGGCCGATCCGGGAGACGCCGCTCCAACGGCTCGGCCGCGAATTGCGCAAATTCCTCGAGGCGTTGCTGCGCGTGGCGCTGCTCTCCGGGCTTTTGATCCCGATCCTGCTCGCCGCCTTCCTGACGCTGGACCTTCCCTATCGCGGCTTCGATCACTTCTTCACCATGGGGCCGGTCAAACCCGGCAACTGGCTCTCGCTTGGCTATTTCCTGATGGCGGCGGGCGCGCCCCTCATCGTCCTTATCGCGCGGCGTTTCGGCGGCGAAGAAGCCTCGCGCGTCGTCACCGCGTCGTGGGCGGCGGCGGCCTTCGCCGCTTTCGCCGGCGTCTCCTATCTCTCGCCGGTGCTTGAAGACGGCGACATGCCTTCGACCGCGTTCATCGTCGCCTTTGTCGGCTCGTCGATCCTGTCGCAATTCATCGCCGGCGGCGTCTACGACCTGACGCGCGGCGGCGGCAAATGGTGGCGCGCGCCGTTTTTCGCGCTGCTCTCCGCCTACCTCGCGCAGACGTTCCTCTATTTCCCGATCGCCTACTGGACCTCGGTCGCGCCGTGGATGAACTGGATGGTAGAGGACGTGGCGCTGAAATCCCTCCTCATCCTCGTCTTCCTCGGAATATACCGCATACTGATGAAATCGCTGAGGCCGCGCGGCGGGTATGGAGGGTAGGGGCGGCGCCCTACGAGGCGTCCCTCTCCAGCCCCTTCGCCTCGACCCACAATTCCTCCATCTCCTCAAGGCTCGCCTCGCCGAGCCGTCCCTGATCGCCGAGACGTTTTTCGATATGCCGGAAGCGCCGCGAGAATTTCTGGTTGGCGCGGCGCAGCGCCGCTTCGGGGTCGACATTGAGATGCCGTGAGAGATTGGCGATGACGAACAGGAGATCGCCGAATTCGTCCTCGATCCTGTCCGCGTTGCCGCTGTCGATGACCTCGACAAGCTCCGCCGTTTCCTCCGCGATCTTGTCGAGCACGTCGCGCGGGTTTTTCCAGTCGAAGCCGATGCGCGCCGCGCGCCGTTGCAGCTTGACCGCGCGGGTGAGGCCGGGAAGGGCGACCGGCACGTCGTCGAGAAGACCTGTTTTACCTTTTGCGACGCGCTCTTCGGCCTTTTGCGCCTCCCACTGGCGGGTTTGCTCCTGCGCGTCGCGATGGCCGGCGTCGCCGAAGACATGCGGGTGGCGCGCTGTCATTTTCTCCACAATCGCGCGCGCGACATCCTCGAAGTCGAAGGCGCCTTGCTCCTCCGCCATGCGGGCGTGAAAGACGGTCTGAAACAGCAGATCGCCAAGCTCGGCTTTCAGCTCCGCCATGTCGCCCCGCTCGATCGCGTCGGCGACTTCATAGGCTTCCTCAACCGTATACGGAGCGATCGAGCGGAAATCCTGTTCAAGGTCCCACGGACACCCCGATCCCGGCGTTCTCAGCGCCGCCATCAGCGTCAGCAAATCCCCGATTGCGCCTTTTGCGGTCATCAGACCCCCGCTTTCCCGAATGATCCTGCTCCAAACAGGGTTTCCTATGGCGAAATTCCGCGTCCGCCGCCAGATTGGGGGCGGATTTTCGCGAATATGGCGCCGCTTGCCCCCGAAGCTGGTCCGGCGCGCCCGGCGGCGCTATGAGGAAAGCGCCGAATCGAATGGCGAGGAGAAACGAATGCCGATCCCGGAGCAGAAATATATCTGGTCGAATGGCGAGCTGATCCCCTGGGCGGATGCAAAGGTCCATGTGATGACCCATGCGCTGCATTACGCGACGTCGGTTTTCGAAGGCATGCGCGCCTATGAGACGAAGCACAAAGGCACGGTGATTTTCCGCAATTTCGATCACATCAAGCGCCTGCATTATTCGGCGCGCGTCTATCGCATGCCGCTCAATCACCCGGTTGAGACGCTGATGCAGGCCTGCAAGGACGTCGTCCGGGAAAACGGGCTCAAATCCGCCTATATCCGTCCGCTGGTGTTTCTCGGCTATGGAGAGATGGGCATCTCCGCGCCGCACCAACAATCGGAAACGATCGTCGCCGCCTATCCGTGGGGCGCCTATCTCGGCGAGGACGGGTTGAGGAACGGCGTCGACGCCTGCGTGTCGAGCTGGCGGCGCCTTGCGCCGGATACGATGCCGGCGGGCGTCAAGGCGTCGGGAAATTATCTCTCCAGCCGCCTCATCGCGCTCGAAGCGCGCGAGCGCGGATTCGCCGAAGGGATCGGGCTCGACGCCGCGGGCCTCGTCAGCGAAGGAGCGGGCGAGAACCTCTTTATCGTCATGAACGGCCGGCTTTACACGCCGCCGGGCGGCTCCTCGATCTTGATGGGAATCACGCGCGACACGATCATCACGCTCGCGAAGTCGCGCGGTTTTGAGGTCGTCGAGCAGCCGCTGCCGCGTGAGGCGCTTTACGCCGCGGACGAAATGTTCATGTGCGGCACCGCGGTCGAAGTGACGCCGGTCAAATCCGTCGACCGCCTCGCCATCGGAACCGGCAAACGCCCGGTGACGCAGGAGATTCAGTCCGCCTTTTTCGGCCTTTTCACCGGCGAGACGCGCGACGAATGGGGCTGGCTCGATCCGGTCGCGTGAGCGGACGCGCCGTCAGCCGATGGGAATTCCGCTCCTTCTTTTCATTTTTTTTGTCGGCGTGCCGATCCTTGAGATCGCCGCCTTCATCAAGATCGGCGGCTGGATCGGCCTCGTTCCGACGCTGCTCGGCTGCGTCGTCACCGCGCTGATTGGCGCCTTTCTGGTGCGGTTGCAGGGCTTTGGCGTTTTGCAGCGGGCGCAAGCGGCGATTGCGCGCGGCGAAGCGCCCGTTGAGGATATCGCGCAGGGCGTACTGATCCTCGTTGCCGGCGTCCTCTTGATGACGCCCGGTTATGTGACGGACACCATGGGCTTCCTGCTGCTCGTTCCGCCGATCAGGAAACGAGTCGGGCGCGCGGCGATCGCCCATGCGGCGGCGAACGCCGACATTCATGTCGTCGGCGGCGGATGGGGCGAGCGGGCGCGTCGCGACGGCGCTGGCGTTATCATCGAGGGCGAAGCGGTCGAAATCCGCGACGACGACTAGCGCATGAACCAAATAGTCTGAATCACGTAGCCCTTCGTGACGCCGCTTCGCGGCTCCTCAGGGTAAAGAAATCCGCTAAACTTCCTTCATCCTGAGGAGCGATGCGACGCATCGCGTCACGAAGGACCGACGGATGCCGATTTACTGCGTCACGCTCCAATCGCGCCGCGGCTCACGAGCCGATCGGGCCGCCGTCGATTTTATTGATCTGAAGGACCGACGCGCGCGCCGGCATCTCGTGTGAGAAATCCGGCCATCGGGTAAGCGGGCGCTCGAAAAATGTCGTGCCGTCGTCGCCCGGATGCTGCACCGACAGGAACAAAGTCGTTCCGTCATCTGCGAAGCGCGGTCCGGTGACTTCACCGCCGATCGGCGCGCGAAAGAAGGCGCGCCCCGCGCCGCGCAGCGGTCCCGTCGTCTCCATCGCCCACAATCCGTCCGCGGCGCCCGTCTCGGCATTGCCGTCGGTCGCGATCCACAGCCGACCGCTCGGATCGATCGCGCAATTGTCGGGGCTGCCGAACCATCCGTTTTTCGTGGTCGCCGGATTCCACGTCGCGCCGACGGCGGGGTCAGCAGGATCGCCGCATTTGACGAGGAAGTCCCAACGCGACGTTGTGGAGGCGAAATCGCCGTCCGGCTCGATGATCTCGATGATATGGCCGAATTTGTTGTCGGCGCGCGGATTGGCGGCGTTCACCTGATCCGCCTTGCGCCGGTTGTTGTTGGTGAGCATCAGATAAACGCGCCCGGTGCGGTGATCGGCCTCGACATCTTCCGGGCGATCCATCGGCGTTGCGCCGAGAAGGTCGGCGGCGCGGCGCGTTTCGATCAGAACGTCCGCCTGCGAGCGAAAACCGTTTTCCGCGGTGAGCGGCCCTTCGCCGAAAACGAGCCGCAGCCATTGCAGCGTTCCATCCGCGTCGAAGCGCGCGACATGCAGCGTGCCGCTTTCAAGAATGTCTATATTGGCGCGGCGATCGCCGTCGACATATTTGCGGTCGCTGACGAATTTGTAGACATATTCGAAACGCTCGTCGTCGCCGGAATAAAGCACGACGCGGCCGTCAGGCGCGATGACGCTTTCGGCGCCTTCATGCTTGAAACGTCCGAGCGCGGTTCGCTTTTTTGGCGTCGACGTCGGATCGAAAGGATCGACCTCGACGATCCAGCCGAACCGGTTGGCCTCATGCTGTTCCTTGCCGAGATTGAAGCGATCGAAATAGCGGCCCCAGACGAAGCGGGGGGACGACCCGACGCTGTAACGCTTTAGGGTCGGCGCTTCGGCGTGGCCGTCCGGCAATTCGCCGCCGAAATAATTATGGAAATTCTCTTCCGCCATCAGATAGGAGCCCCAGGCGGTGATGCCGCCGGCGCAATTGAAGACCGTGCCGAGAACCGTCCGGCCTTCCGGGTCCTCATGCGTTTTCAGCCGGTCGTCGCCGGCGGCGGGTCCGGTCAGGCTCATCGGCGTTTCGGCGGTGATCCGGCGGTTGAATTTCGACGGAATGACGGGCCGCCATTTTCCATCCCGCTTCACGATTTCGACGATGGACGATCCGTGTCCCGCCATCTCGACTTCGCAATGCGCTTTTGTGAGGAGCGCCGGGTAATCGGGCTCGACCCCGGGGAACATCATTTTCGCATTGGCGTATTCGTGATTGACGCAGAGCAGGGCGCGCGCCGATCCGTCGGCAGCGGGGTCGAGCGCGATGAAGCCGATGAAATCATTGTTCACGCCGAACTGACGCCGCTGCGCCGCCGCGGTCTGATGCATCGGATCGAAGGGCGGACTGTCTTCGAACAGCGCATCGCCCCAGCGCAGCAGGACATCCGCCGCATAGCCCGCCGGCGCGTGATGCGTATCGTCCATCGCACGCTCAATTTCCGCGAAAGTGAACGACGCGCCGGGCGCGCGCGACGGCCCGCTATTGGCGCAGCCGGCCGCGCCGGCGACGGCGGTCGCGGCGGCGCCGCCGAGGAACAGGCGCCGTGAAATCCTCAGTTCGATCAGATCCCCGATCGTTGCCGGCGCGTTCAGCATTCGGGGGTTGCTGACCTCGTCGGGATCGGACGATTTGAAACCCATGAAGCGTCTCCGTTTTCAGACTGACCGAAGTTCCCGCTTTTCGCTCCTGAATCGCAACAGTTTCAAGACAGTGCGCCGCCGATCGGTAAATTTCCGGCGCCGGCGCCCTTCAAATACTGCAATTACGTCTCGATTGACGGGGCGAACCTGCGCAGGATCGCTGGCGGATTAGCGCCCGGCGATAGTGTCGCAGGGCGCCGCTCAGGATTCAGGAGAATGGACGATGCGGAAACTTGTTCTTCTGGGCGCAGGCCTTGTCGGCGCCGGCCTTATGGCCGCGGCGCTCTATTTATGGACGCCGTCCGGCGCGTCCTTCGACCGGGAGGCGGCGCTCGGCGCGGCGAAGGCCTATAACGCGCGCGTCATACGCGACAAATGGGGCGTTCCGCATATTTACGGCGCGCGCGACGCCGATGTCGCTTTCGGTTTGGCCTACGCCCACGCCGAGGATGACTGGAAGACCTTTGAGGAGGTCTTGCTGTTCACGCGCGGCCGGCTGGCGGAACGCAACGGCAAGAGCGCGGCGATCACCGACTATCTCGTCGCCGCGCTCGGCGCCAATGAGGCGATCACCGAAAAATATGCGAGCGATCTCTCGCCGGAAACGCAGGCGCTGATCGACGGCTATGCGGCCGGCCTCAATTTTTACTGCGCCGAAAAGCGCGGGCGATGTGCGAACGGCATCGCCCCGGTGACGCCGCATGACATCGTCGCGGGCTTTGCGGCACGCACGCCGTTTTTCTACGGCCTTGAAGACGAGCTGAAAAAAATATTCGAGAAGGACGAACAAAAATCCGCCGGCCTCGACTGGCTGAAGTCGGCTTTCCTGCGGGTGACGCCCGAGGCCGAATTGGGATCGAATGCGATGGCGGTCGCGCCGTCGCGATCCGCCGACGGCGCCGTGCGGCTGATGGTCAATTCGCACCAGCCCTTCACTGGCCCCGTCGCCTGGTACGAGGCGCGCGTCAAATCCGGCGAGGGATGGGACATGATCGGCGGCGTCTTTCCCGGTTCGCCGATTATCCTGCACGGCGTCGCGCCGGACCTCGGTTGGGCGTTCACCGTGAACAAGCCCGATCTTGTCGATGTTTATGCGCTGGAAGTCGATAATCCGAAAAAGCCGGTGAAATATAAATTCGATGGCGAATGGCGCGAGTTCGGGCGCGGCGTCGCGCGCTTTCGCGTCAAGCTGTGGGGACCGTTCAGCCTGCCGGTGTCGCGCCCGCTCCTGCGCTCGGTGCACGGGCCCGTCTTTGAAACGCCGAACGGTTGGCGCGCGGTTTCCTTCGCCGGCGACGGCGAAATCCGCGCGATCGAGCAATGGCGCCGGATGAACAAGGCGCGCAATTTCGACGGCTGGCGCGCGGCGATGTCGATGCAGGCGATTCCCTCGTTCAATGTCGTCTTCGCCGACCGGACCGGCCGCATCGCCTATTTCTACAATATGGCGGCGCCCGATCGCGCCGCTGAATGGGACTGGTCGAAGACGGCGCCGGGCGAGCGCGCCGATCTCGTGTGGAAGGGCGTATTGCCGTTCGGAACCGCGCCGTTCGTGATTGCGCCGGCCTCCGGCTATCTCGTCAACGCCAATAACGAGCCGTGGAAAGTCTCGGCGCCGCAAGACAGTCCGAAGGCGGAGGATTATCCAGATCACCTTGGCGTGCGCGCGCGGTCGACCAATCGGGGACTGCGCGAGCAGGAGCTTTACGGCGCCGACGCCTCGATTACGGCGGAGGAATTCGTCGCCTATAAATTCGACGATGTTTATTCCGCAGACTCGGAATTGCGCCGCCTGATCACAGCGACGCTTGCCGACGAGACGATCGCCGCCGATCCGGCGCTGGCGCCTTCGTTGGAAGTTTTGCGCATCTGGGACGGCTCGGCGCACCGGACGAGCCGCGGCGCGGCGCTGGCGATCGCCTTCGGGCGCAACGCGCTGGGGCTCCTGCTGAACGGCGACGGCGCAGCGCTTCCCGACCCGAAAGCAGCGCTCGCCAAAGCCGCCAGCGATCTCACGGCGGGCTTTAATCGGCTCGATCCCGAATGGGGGGAGGCGAACCGGCTGGTGCGCGGCGATTTCAATGCGCCGCTCGATGGCGGCCCGGACACGCTGCGCGCGATCTATTCGCTTTCCGATTATGCCAAAGGCCCCGGGGAGGCGATCGCCGGCGACACCTACATCATGAACGCCGAATGGGCGCCGGACGGAACGCGGGCGATCCGCACCATTCATCAATTCGGCGCCGCGACGCTCGACCGCGCGTCGCCGCATTACGCGGATCAGGCGCCGCTGTTCGCCGATGAACAATGGAAGACGCCGGCGATGACGCTCGACGCGCTGCTCGCCGAGGCGACGCGCGATTACCGGCCCGGACACTAGGCGCTTTCGCGGAAATGAGCAGGCCCCTCGCGCATTCGGGGAATTCGCCGGCGCCGATTCCCCAAAACCGCTTCTTGAAAGCGCACGGGGAATTCCGATCTCAGTCTTTTACGATGCTACGGCGCGCGAGCGTCGTCGCGGCTCTTTGACAAGTGAAACTGACGCGGCGCAGCGACGGCTTCAAAAAAGCTGCGCGCTGAATTCAACCGGAGGCGGAAATCGCCGCAACGGCCAAGAGGGCGCCAAATCCTTCTGAACCCCGCACGGCGCCGAGAAAAACCGCCAAAGGCCGGCGGATAAAATGCGGACAATCCGCGCAAGGGCGCACGCCTTAGGCGAAAATCTCCGCGAAAAAAGCCCGCATCTCCGCCCATGAACGCCGGTCCGCCGCTTCGTCATAAGCAAATCCCGGAAAGCCGAACGCATCGATGTCGCGATTGGTGAAGCTGTGGCCGGCGCCGCCATGGACATGCATCCGCCAGTCGACGCCGCCTTGCGTCATTTCCTCGGCGAACGCCTGACGCTGGTCGGCGCCGATGATCGGATCTTGCGCGCCCATGCAGATCAGAACCGGACATTTGATATTCGCCGCATCCTCCGGCCGCGAGGTGGAGAGCCCCGCGTGAAAGCCGACGACTCCCGCGATCGCCGCGCCGTCGCGCGCAAGTTCGAGCGCGGCGGTTCCGCCAAAGCAAAAGCCGATTGCGGCGATCCGGGTATCATCGACGCGAGGATGCGACGCCAGCACGTCGAGAGCCGCCCTCGCGCGTCCGCGAAGCTCGCTCAAATCGGCGCGAAGCGCCTGCACGAAGCCCTTCGCCTCCTCGATCGACGGATCGACGACGCCGTAAAGGTCGAGGGCGAAGGCGACGCAGCCGAGCGACGCGACTTCGAGGGTGCGCCGCCGGATATGATCGGTGATGCCGGGGCCCTCATGGGCGACGAGCACGCCGGGCGCGCGGGCGCCGCTGGAGCCGTCGGCGAGTAGTCCTGAATATTGACGGCTCCCGAAGCTGTAGGGGACGGGCGTCAGGGAAAGAGCGCCGCCGGTCAGCGCCATTTCATATTGAATTCGCGCATCAGGTGGAAGCCGGCGCGATATTGATTGCGGTCGCCGTAAAGGGAGATGATCGGCGTCGCGGCGACATCGTCGAAAATATAGGTGTAGGTGACGTAGGGGTTCAGCGACCAGCGTTTGCCGATATTGATGTAGGCGTTAAAGCTGCCGCCAATATCGCGCATGCCGCTGGGCGCGTCGTAAACGGGCAGACCCGACGCCAGCGATTGCGATGGCGTGACCGAGAAATAGGTATCGGCGTAGCGCTCGCCGATCCAGCTCGCATTCGCCGAGACGGATGTCGACACCCTTCCGTTCCGGAACAGCAGCGCCGTTCCCGCCGCGTCGACAATCAGCCCGTCATGACCGCCGGCGATTCCCTTGCGGACCTTGAAACGCACGAGAAAACGGTCGACGAATTTCGTCGCCGCGAAGCCGCCGACTTCGGCCGTGTAGTCGATGTCGCCAAGGCCGGTGAGGGCGATGTTGTCGGATTCCTTGCGATTGCCGACGACACGGAAGGAAGGACCGAAGCTGAAACCCGAAAAACCGAACAGCGCGATGTCGGCGCCGTCATTGTCGAGGAAGACGAAATTGCGGAACTTCACATAGACTTCGGGATCGGGGACAAAGTGGTAATCGTCGGAGCCGAAATAGTCGGGGCGGTATTCAGGGCCAAGGCCGACGGAAAGATCGGTGTTTGACGGCGCCAGAAACGTCAGCACGCCGACGAAGTCGCGCAAGGGGTGCCAGCCCTTGTCCTGATCGAACTCTTCATCGTTCTTGATGCGCTCGCGCTCTTCCGGCGTCTCCGGGCGCTTCTGGCCGAAGATCGGGTCGAGCCTTGGCTCGTCGATCTGCTGCTGGGCGAGGGCCGGCCCCGCCGCAAGGAGCGCCGCAGCGCCCGCGATCGCCTTCATCAGGTGTGTCATCTTCTTCTTCACGCCAAACCCCTCGCCGCAGCGTCACGCGCGCCAACGCCCCCAATGGCGTCCAGACGGCCCGATTTTATCAGGGACCGGCGGCGATTCACCAACATTGAAGTGAATTTTTTGCAGACTTTCCGCCGAAAATTGTCGGCAGTGAGGCCCGGCGGACGCACCCCGGCCCCGATTCCTACTCGTCCACCGCGTCGTCGATCGCCTCGCCGGCGTTTTCGATATCGCGGCCGACGCCTTTGACGGTCTCGCAGGAGGCGAGGAAGAGGCAGGCGGCGAGAAGGACGGTCAGGGCTTTCATGGACGTCTCCGATAAGGAAAAACCGGCCCCATTGAAGACAGGGCCGGCGGATAGCTCAAGCTGAAAGTGAGGGTGAATTCTAAGCGATTGGAAAGCATGGCCGCCCGGACAGGACGGCCCAACGCCGTCCTAGGCCCCGCCTTCGCGCTGCAATTTCTTGCGAATCAGCTTGCGGGCGCGGCGGACGGCTTCCGCCTTTTGCCGGGCCTTCTTTTCAGAGGGTTTTTCGTAAAACTTGCGCCGCTTCATTTCGCGGAACGTGCCTTCGCGCTGCATCTTCTTCTTGAGCGCGCGGAGCGCCTGCTCGACATTATTGTCGCGGACTACAATCTGAACCAGGGGAATACCCTCCTTTTGATGCCAAAACGCCGCCCGGAGCCGGGTCCCGCCGGCTGGACGCGACGCTGTCGTGATTGCCGCCCCGGACCGTTCTTCCGTCCGCGGCGAGCGCGCCTATACCAAAAGGGCCTTAACCTGTCCATATTGCCGGTAAAGCAGTTTCAAGGCTGGCCGCTCTCATGACCGAATTTTCAGACCCCTTCGACGATGTCCGCGCCCGGCTCCTTCCGGTCGCCCTCAAGGCCGCGGTTTTTGAAGGGTTTACCGCCCCGATGATGGCGAAGGCGGCCGGGGACGCCGGGGTCAGCGCCGCCGAACTCGCCGCCGCCTTTCCGACCGGCCCCCTCGGGCTCGTCGAATACTGGTCGTCGATCGCTGACCGGGCCAGCGCCGCCGCCCTCAAGGGGGAGGGCGCGGCTGGGCTCAAAATCCGGGAAAAGGTCGCCTTGGGGGTCGAGGCGCGAATCGCTTTCCTGCGGCCCGACAAGGAAGCCGCCCGCCGCGCCGCCGCTTACCTCGCGCTTCCCTTGAACGCGCCGACGGGCGCGCGCCTCGTCTGGAACGCCGCCGACGCGATCTGGCGGGCGATGGGGGATAGCTCGGCCGATTTCAATTTCTATTCCAAACGCGCGATTCTTGTCGGCGTTTTGACCTCGACCATGGCGCGCTGGTTCGCCGACGACGGCGCGGGCGAGGCGGAGACGCGCTCATTCCTCCGTGCACGGATCGAAAACGTCATGCAGTTCGAAAAGCTGAAAGCGAAAGTTCGCGATAGCGGCTTCGACGCGCAGGGCATGTGGGGCTGGCTCGCGAAGATGCGTTATCCGGAAGGACGGTAGGGGCGGTTCGCGCCGCCGGCGGAATTCAGCGACGCAGTGTTCCCCTCTCCCGCTTGCGGGAGAGGGGGTAGGGGGGAGGGGACGTTAAAGGCCAAGCTCCCGCTGGACGATTTCAAGCAAGTGATCCGTGCTTGCCGCCGTTTCGCTTGGTATACGGACGATGCGCCAGCCGAGTTCATTTATCCGCACGTCCCGGTTCGCATCTCTTGCGCAGACTTCATCTAGCCGATGAACGCCGCCGTCGATCTCAATCGCGAGCTTCCGCTTCACAATCGCAAAATCAACGATATAGGGGCCGATTGGATGCTGACGGCGAACAGCAATGCCATGAGCGCGTAAAGCTCGAAGCGCGTTCCATGCGGCCAATTCTGGATAATTCGCCTCGCCTCTAAGGCGGCGCGCCAATTTTGTCTTTTGTCCTTCGCGCATGACGGCCCCTCACCCCTAGCCCC
>MEMM01000138.1:5865-13647 GCA_001767925.1 Alphaproteobacteria bacterium RIFCSPHIGHO2_12_FULL_63_12 | reverse complement strand
ATCAGATGCGTCACATGCCCCATCTTCCGCCCGGGCGACGCGTCGCGCTTGCCGTAGAGGTGAATGCAGGCGTTCGGCTCGCGGGACAGTTCGCGCCAGCGCTCGACCTCATCGCCGATCAGATTTTCCATGACGCAGTCGGAGTGGCGCATCGGATCGCCGAGCGGCCAGCCGGCGACGGCGCGGATATGCTGCTCGAATTGCGAGACGGCGCAGGCGTCCGCGGTCCAGTGGCCGGAATTGTGCACGCGCGGGGCGAATTCATTGACGATGACGCCGCCGGTTTGCTCGACAAAGAATTCAACGCCGATGACGCCGACATAATCGAGCGCTTCGAGCATTTTCGAGGCGATGTCGCGCGCTTGCCTGACGGCGGCGTCGGGCGCGGCGGAGGGCACGATCGACTGGCGCAAGATGCCGCCGTTGTGAATGTTGCGCGGGGCGTCATAGCAGACGATGCTTCCATCGCGGCCGCGCGCGCCGATCACGGAAATCTCCATCGCGAAATCGATGAAGCCCTCAAGGATCGACGGTCGCGCACCGATTTCCGCCCATGCTTTTTTGGTCGCCTCGTCCCAGGCGAGCGCGAGATCGCCGTCGCTTGCGGCGATCCTCGTCTGGCCCTTGCCGTCGTAACCGAGGCGGCGCGTTTTCAGGATCGCCGGGCGGCCGACTTTGGCGAGGCCTGCTTCCAGCGAGGCGAGATCGTCGACGGCGTGAAACGGCGCGGTCCTCGCCCCCAGCGACGCGACGAACTGCTTTTCGATCAGGCGATCCTGCGCGATCGCGAGCGCCTTGCCGCCGGGCGCGACCGGGACATGGTGCGCCGTCAAGATGTCGACAGTCTCCGCCGGCACGTTCTCGAATTCATAGGTGACGACATTCACCACCTCGCCGAAGCCAGCGAGCTTTTCCGCGTCCTTGTAATCGCCGATCGTCACCGCGTCGGCGACCTGCGCGGCGGGAGAATTTTCGTCCGGCGTGTAGATATGCGTTCGAAGGCCAAGGCGCGCCGCGGCGAGCGATAGCATGCGGCCGAGCTGCCCGCCGCCGAGAATCCCGATGACGCCGTTGGGTTCGATAATCATATCAGTCGGGCATCGGTCAGTCAGCGACCGTCGAGGGAACGGCCGCGGTTTCCCTGGCGCGCCAGTCGGCGAGTCTTTTTGCGACGTCCGCATCGCCAAGCGCGATGATCGAGGCGGCGAGGATCCCGGCGTTCGCCGCGCCGGCCTCGCCGATCGCGACTGTCGCCACCGGCACGCCGGCCGGCATCTGGACGATGGAGAGGAGGCTGTCGAGGCCGGAAAGCGCCTTTGACTGAACGGGGACGCCGATCACCGGCAGATTGGTCATCGCCGCCGTCATGCCGGGAAGATGCGCCGCGCCCCCCGCGCCGGCGATGATCACCTTGATCCCGCGCGAGGCGGCTGTCGTCGCATAGTCGTAGAGCCGCTGCGGCGTCCGGTGGGCCGACACGATTTTCGTCTCGAAGGACACGCCGAGGAGGCCGAGCATTTTCACGGCGCGCTCCATGGTCGGCCAATCGGAGCGCGAACCCATGATGACGCCGACCAGCGGCGCCGCGGATTTCAACTTGCGGGATCTGGCGCCTGGCGCGCCGGCTTTGGTCGTTCCGGCCAAGGGAGACTCCACCCTCTAAAATGGGGTGCTTACACCAGTCCGGCGGCGGTCTGCAAATGGCCGAATGTCATATTTGCGACGAGCTGCTTTCATGACTCAACACGGCCGTGACGAACGTGTAGATTAGGGCGGATTGCCGCGTGCTTTTCGTGATCGTCTCGAAGCGCGGTGCGATCGGGGGAAACGTCAATGACATTCGAGGTAGTCAAAAAGGCCCGTTACTGGGAGGCGCTGAACGATTCCGCGGTTTTCAGATCCCTCGGGGGGTTCACGCTGAAGGCGCTTGACGGCCTCAAGCATATACAGGACGCGGTCACTCTGCGTCATCTTCTCCCGGTGCGGAACAATCGCATACTCGAGATCGGCGGCGGCGCAAGCCGTGTCCTGCCGGCGCTTCACTCGTCCAACGAGCGCTGGAACCTGGACCCGTTCGAAGGCGCCGGCAACGGGCGAACCACGGTTCATGAAATCCCCGGCGTGCGATTGGTGTCCGGCCTGATGGGCGACAACGATCCGCAAGTGCCTGATGGATATTTTGACATCCTTTTCAGCATATCCGTCATCGAACACATCACGGCCGTGCATCTCGGGAAATTCTGGACAGATCATGCGCGGGTGATGAAACCCGGCGGATCGGCCTTTCACGCGATCGATTTTTATGCTTCCGAGACCGGCAATAAAAATGACGAGACACGCCTCGACTTTTACCTGAACGGCCCCATTGCCAATGGATTGAGGTTTAAGACGCCGCCGTCGCTTCATCGCCCCCTGACATTCCGCTGCGATATGGCGAGCAACAGCGACTGGGGCATGTGGCGCTGGAACCAGAACGTGCCGAGCCTGGCGGAAAAGCGCGCGACCCATCAATCGGTGACGTTGTGGATGGAGCTGGAAAAACCGCAATAACGCCCGGTGCGGAAATTTCGGAATTGAAGAGAAAGACCCGGGCCATCCAGACGGGGGCGCGTCGGCCCGGGCCTTCCCTTCGGATGCGGGCGTCGCGATCGCCTGAGAAGGGGACTTTCACGTTTCGCCGCAATCCCGATTAGGGGCGGTTTTTAAGATTGTAACAACTGAGGCTTCGCCGAGCTGAGGCTAAGGCGCGATGAGCCGTGAACACGAATCCGCGAGGCGCTCCGACGCCCGCGGTTGCCAAACCGCGGCAAATCCGGCTTCAGTGCCGCCTCACGAATGAGGGGGAAGAAATGAAAGTGACAGGTCCGGGAGGCGCCAAGCAGACTCGCGCCGCCGAGCGCGCTTCCGCCCCGTCGCGCGCCGCGGCCGCGGCCGCGCCGCCCGCCGTCGATGCGATTTCGGTCGCCGGGATTCCTGACGATGAACTGACCCCGCGCGTGCGCGCGGCGCTCACGGCGCTGATGCGGGAAGTCGCCGATCTGCGCCGCGACTTGTCCGAAGCGCGCCAGCGCATGGTCGAACTCGAACAACTCGCCAGCACCGATCCCCTGATCGGCGTGCTCAATCGCCGGGCTTTCGTCGGCGAACTCAATCGCGCGCTCGCCATGACGCAACGCTATGGACAGCCGTCGAGCCTGGTTTTCATCGACCTCGACGATCTGAAAAAGATCAACGACAAACATGGCCACGCGGCGGGCGACGCGGCGCTCACCCATGCGGCAGCGGTCGTCGGCGCCAATATCCGCCAGACGGACGTCTTCGGCCGCCTCGGCGGCGACGAATTTGCGATCATTCTCACCAACACGCCGCGCGCGCTCGCCGAGTACAAGGCGAACTTGCTGGCGGAGATCGTCAAGGCGACGCCCGCGCCGGACGGGCTGCCGGTCAGCATCACCTGCGGCGTTGTCGAAATCACGCAAGGGCTCACCGCGGAAGCTGCCCTGATGGCCGCCGACAAGGTCATGTACGATCAGAAGCGAAAACGCTGACGCGCTTCAGGCGATAATGTCGGGCGTCATCTGATCGCGCAGTTTCTGGATCATGTCCTTGAGCTGCAATTTCTTCTTTTTCAGCCGGGCGAGCGTCAATCCGTCGTGACTGGGCGAGGCGGCGAGGGCGACAATCGCTGCATCGAGATCGCTATGCTCTTGAAGCAGCAACGCAAGACGCGGCTGCAGCGCGTCTTCGTTGGCGCTGTTGAAGCCGCTCTCGCGCGCGCTGAAAAAATGCGACGCCTCGACTACAGAGCCGTCATCGTGATCTTTTCCGTTTCCCGAAGTCATCCAACGCTCATTCGACGCCATCGCCGTCCGATTCGGACGGCGGAAACTTAAGACCGATCAGATTTTCAATCAACGACACCGAAAAGCCGTGCGACTTCGCCGCGTCGGTGAGACGGATGTAAGCGGCGAGGGCTTTTCTGGCCCGGACCGCCGCTTCGGCGGGGCTTTCGGCGGCGACGAGGTTTTCGACCGCCAGCCGCTCCAGCGCCGCCTGTTCAATTTTCTCCGCCGCCAGCTCATCCTTGACGATTTGCGCCCGCAGCGAGGCCGTCATTTCCTTGGGCGCCTGTATCGGCGGCGCCTTTAGGGCGCGGCGCGCCTCGCGCAGCGGCATTGTCACCGCCGCGGACCACCGGGTGGAAATATCGACCGCCTTTCTGACGACGAGATCAGTTGGCGTCTGGAAATGCGCGCCGCACCACAGGCACCACACCAGCATGTTGACGCTGAGGCCGTGCCTGTCCTGCAATGCGAGCAGCGTAGGCTCGACGCCGGGGCGCGCATAAAACTCTAAGGACCATTCCCAGAAGGATTGCGGCGAGGTCAGGAGCGCGATCCTTTGGACAAATCTTCGCCCCACCGGCGGGTCGATGGCCAGTCGACGCCAAAAAGATCGAGGACGCGGCCGACCGACTGGTCGACAATATCGTCGACTGTCTTGGGCTCCGCATAAAATGACGGTAGCGGCGGCGCGATGATCGCGCCCATTTCCGCAAGCGATGTCATCGTCCGCAAATGCCCGAGGTGAAACGGCGTCTCGCGAACCATCAGCACGAGGCGGCGGCGTTCTTTCAAGACAACATCGGCCGCGCGGCTGATCAAGTTCGAGGTGACGCCGGTCGCGATTTCCGACATCGTCTTTATCGAACATGGCGCGATGATCATACCGGCCGTCGGGAACGAACCGGACGAAATCGCGGCGCCGATATCGCCGGCCGCGTAACGGACGCTGGCGAGATTTTCGAGGCCGGCGGCTTTTTCGCCAAGCTCGTAGGCGAGCGTCATTTCCGCCGCCCGGCTCACGACAAGGTGAGTTTCAACGCCCGAGGATTTCAGCGCTTCAAGGCATCGCTTTCCATAGATGACGCCGGACGCGCCGGTGATCCCGACTATGATTCGAAGCGGCGAATTCAAAGGAAACTCAATTGGTTGCCGAAAACGGTTTAGCCCTTTTCGAGGCCCGCTGCAAAGCCGGAAGGTTAACAAAAGCGCCGCCGGAATTAGTCGACAAACGGGCTTGTTCCATGGTTTAATTCCTAGTCTGCAGCCTAACCAAGGAGGTTAGAATATGGCGCTTAAAGCTCACTTGCAGTCACTCAATCAGCGGCATCAGGAACTTGAGACGATGCTGATGTCGGAACTGAAACACCCCCACCCCGATGATTTGCGACTGCACGAGCTGAAGCGACTTAAGCTGAAGATCAAGGACCAGATTGAGCGATTGCGACAAGACAATCATTCGCCCGGCTGAACGAAATCCGGAGCGTTAAAAAGGCGCCTTCCTGAGAAGGGGGGCGCTTTGTTTTTTAAGATGGCGCGCGCGACGCGCAACAGGAACAGGTGACGATGACGAACCGATCCATCATTATCGCAGGCGCAGCCACGGCGATCGGCGCCGCCTGCGCGCGCCGCTTCGTCATGGCCGGAGACCGGGTGATCCTCGCAGATGAAGACGAGGACGCGCTACGCGAGCTCGCCGAAGAGCTGAGCGCAAAAGGCGAAGCGGCATTTGTGACCGCCAGCATTTCCAACCGTCTTCATGTGCACAATATCATCGCCGAGGCGCTCGAAACCTATGGCCGCGTCGATGGGCTGGTGAATGCGACCCTCCATGTCGCGTCTGGGGATTTTATCGAATTGTCGGAAGAATCCTTCGATGAGATGATCAACTGGAATCTGAAAGGCGCATTCCTGATTTCACAGGCGGCGTGCCGGCAGATGGTCAAGCAGATCGAGCAATCGGTCGAAGGCGAGGCCGACGGCGTTATCGTCAACATCTTGTCGGTTGAAGCGGTCACCGTCGCGGCCGACCGCGTCGCCTTCGCCGCGTCACAGGGCGGCATGCACCAGCTGACCAAGGCGGCCGCGCTCGCAATGTCGGGATACGGCATTCGCGTCAACGCCGTCGGCATCGGCGCCATCAACAGCGACTACATGAAGGATTTCGATCTGAAATCGGCGAAGAACACGGTGCCGCTCAATCGCATCGGCGATCCGGAAGACGTGGCGGAAGCGGCGTATTTCCTCAGCTCCCCGGCGGCGTCCTATATCACGGGACAAACCGTCTTCGTCGATGGCGGCCGCCTCGTCAGAAGCGCCGCCGCCGATTACGAAGAAAAGAAGAGCTGAGGTCCGCGCGTCTTAGCGGCGCGGCCTGAAATCGTCTTCCTCGTCGTCGTGAGCCTGTTCGGCTTTGCCGCCGCCAAGGTTGGCGAACACCTTGTTGAGGTCGATCGGCTTTTCGCGTTCTTCTTCCGGCTCTTCTTTCGGCGCCAGCGTTTCGGAGGCTGGCCGCAGCGTCGGGCCGGGGTCCATGGTCGGATGCAGCTTGGCGCGTTTGGCCGACGCCTTGCGCACGAGATTGTCGAGGTCGGTCTGGCTGCACAGGCCAAGGCCGACCGGGTCCTGCGGGGTGATGTTCTGCGAATTCCAGTGCGAGCGATCGCGCACCGACTGGATCGTCGACTTCGTCGTGCCGAGGAGTTTTGAAATCTGCGCGTCGGAAACTTCCGGATGATTGCGAACAAGCCACAAAATCGCGTCGGGCCTGTTCTGGCGCTTCGAGACCGGCGTGTAGCGCGGGCCCTTGCGCGGCTTCTCGGCGACGATCGTCTTGGCGCGCGACATTTTCATTCGGAAATCGGGGTCCGCCTGCGCCTTGTCCAGTTCTTCGCGCGTCAGCTGATTGTTGGTGACGGGATTGATGCCGCGCACGCCCGCCGCGACATCGCCGTCGGCGATGCCTTTGACCTGCAGCGGATGGAGCACGCAGAAATCCGCGATCTGCTCGAAGGAAAGCGAGGTGTTTTCGATCAGCCAGACGGCGGTCGCGAGGGGCATCAGCGGTTTGTCGGACATGGCGTTCGTCTCCAATAGGTCTTCGGGGCCGGCGTCCCTTTTCGCGAGGGAGCCGCGCTAACCCTGGAATTTTCTGGGGAAAGCGATGCGCCATCGGCGCATTGGGCGCGGTATATAGTCCGAAAGGCCGGGAAGGCCAAGCGTCTAATTGCCGGTTTTGAGAAGGATTTTGCCGATATGGCGGCCTTCCTCCATGCGGCGGTGGGCGGCGGCGGCCTCGGCCAGCGGGAAAACCGCATCCGTCCTCGCCCGGAGCTTGCCGGCTTCGACGAGCGGCCAGACGTTCTTTTCGATGGCGGCGGCGAGTCGCGCCTTTTCGTCGAAGGACCGCGCTTTTATCGTCGATCCCGACAGCCGCAGCTGTTTGCGCATGATTTGAAACATATTGATCTCGGCCGTCGCGCCGCGAAGAACCGCGATCGACACATGGCGGCCCTTGAAATTCAGGGCCTCCATGTTGCGCGCGACGAAATCGCCGCCGGTCATGTCGAGCACGACATCGACGCCGCCGAGCTTGACGATCTCGTCTTCCCATTTGTCAGTCGCGTAGTTGAAGGCGGCGTCTGCGCCGAGCGCGAGGATCGCTTTCAGTTTCTCGTCGCTCGACGCGGTCGCGATCGCTTTGGCGCCCCATGCCTTTGCGAGCATGATCGCCGTGACGCCGATGCCGCTGGTCCCGCCATGCACCAGAAAGGTCTCGCCGGGTTTGAGCGCCGCATCGTCGAAAACATTCGCCCAGACCGTAAACATCGTTTCCGGAAAGCCGGCTGCGTCCTCAAGCGCGACGCCTGCCGGAACCGGAAGGCAGGAGCCTTCCTCGGCGAGCGCGAATTCCGCATATCCGCCGCCGGTCAGCAGCGCG
>MEMM01000138.1:5638-5816 GCA_001767925.1 Alphaproteobacteria bacterium RIFCSPHIGHO2_12_FULL_63_12 | reverse complement strand
CCTGCGCCGGCGCCGGCGCCGGGCGGGGGCGTTGCGTCAATGTCAGGACTTCCGGCCCGCCGGGTCGCGCGATCTCGATCGCTTTCATCTCTCTCGCCTTTTGCCGAAGGAGAAACTTGAACCCCGCGCCGGCTTTGCGCAAGATTTGGCCGGACCGAACAAAGGAGATCGCCGTGGA
>MEMM01000138.1:549-5628 GCA_001767925.1 Alphaproteobacteria bacterium RIFCSPHIGHO2_12_FULL_63_12 | reverse complement strand
GTGCGGGAAATCCCCGACCTGACGCTCGAAAAGATCGGCAAGCAGGATCTCTATGCGATGTCGGTCGGCGACCTTGAAGAACGGATCAAATCGCTGCGGACGGAGATCGCGCGCTGCGAACAGGCGATCGCCCAGCGAGGGTCGACCAAATCGGCGGCGGAAAAACTGTTCAAGCTGTAGAGCGTCGCGCCCGCCCTGTCCCCGGCGCGTCCAGAATAGGCGCGCCCGCGTCCGCAATCGCGACACCCATTTCGCCGGATCGGAGAAAAGGCGCGGTGAAAACCCCTCCGGTGCGGCATTCCTCCCCCCGGAAGGGCGGGACGCGAGGCTTTTCCCCCGCCGGTTGCTGGCATGTCGGTTGCTCAAAGCTTCTGGCGGACGGCGAAACGTCCGGCGCGCCTTGTCGTTAACCTATTTGTTGTTGTCACCGCGCGTCCGGTTCGGCAACGTAGACCGAAGTGCGGGAAGCCAGAGCATGGAATCAGTCGGAAAAGATGCCTCGTCGAAATCGGGCGCCATGACTTTCGTTCAGTCGGAAGTTTTCGCCCGGACATTCCGCGAAGGCATGTCTCTGGTGGAAGAAACCGCCAACTATCTCGACGGCGAGGGCCGGGAGGCCTCAAAATCGCTCAGCCGCTCGGCGGCGCTCTCCTATGCCGGCGCATCGATGCGCCTCACCACCCAGCTGATGCAGATTGCGTCCTGGCTGCTCGTGTTACGCGCGGTGCGCGAAGGCGACATGGCGGTCAATGAGGCGGCCGAGTCCAAATACCGCCTGTCGTCCCGCGAAAGCGCGTCGGCTGACCTGCTCAGCGGCGAGCTGCCGAACAAGCTGCTGGTTCTGATCGACGGCGCCAGCCAGCTTTACGACCGGATCGCCCGTCTCGACACCGACCTGTTCAAGGCAGGTCTTGGCCGCGCGGCGGTGCGCGACGCGGCCGCGCAACAGCGCGCCTTGCTCGACGCCTTTGGCGGGCGTCGTTCCTGAGGGATGCGGAAGTCGCGGCGATGATCGCCGCGGTCGGTCAGTTCTTCTTGAGAGCGAACGCGCCAAATTTCTGCTGGAACTTCGAGACCTGCCCCTTGTCGCCGATCTTCTGCGGGCCGCCGGTCCATGCCGGGTGGCTCAGCGGATCGATATCGAGCGAAAGCGTCGCGCCGGCGTCGCCATAGGTCGAACGGGTCTCGTAGGTCGTGCCATCCGTCATAACGACCTTGATCGTGTGGTAATCGGGGTGGATGCCCTTTTTCATGGCGGAGCCTTTCGCGCGGCGCGCGTCCTGAGGTTCGAAAGAGCGCGGCATATAGTCTGGCGCTTTGGGAAAGGCAACCCCGGCGAAACTCATGCTGGCGCGGCTGGGGGCGAGGCATTATGGTCGCCCGATCCCACGGCTGTCCCGGCTTAAATTCAAGGTCTGAAATGCGTTTCTCGCTGCTGGCAGGGTCCTTTATCCTGCTCTTTGCTCTGGCTGGCGGCGCCGTCGCCTATACGCTTTTTTCGTTTAACCACTTCAAGACCGTTGAAGACCGCTTTGACGGCCAGTGCTCGCCGGTCGCCGGGGTGGCGGGGCCGGAAGACATCGAGGCCGCGCCGTCGATCGGGCGGGCGTTCGTCTCCTCCCTCGACCGCCGGGCGGGACCGCTGGCGCGCGGCGCCGTCTTCGCCGTGCTGATCGACGACCCGCTCGACGCCGAAAACTGGCGCGACCGCACCACTGGGGCGCCGGAGAAATTTCGCCCGCTCGGATTGAACTATTATGAAAGCGGCGATGTGCGCCGTCTCTTCGTCGTCAACGAGGCGATGAAGTCGGTTGAAATTTTCGATGTCACGCCGACAGGCGATCTTGCGCATCTTGAAACCGTGACGGAGCGGCGCCTCACCAGCCCGAATGATGTCGTCGCTGTCGGCCCGCGCAGTTTTTACGTTACCAACGATGTCGACTCCGGCCGCGCCTCGCTGTTCGGCAAGCTGCAATTCCTGTCGCGCGCGGCGGCGGGAAAAATCTATTTTTACGACGGCGTCGCCATGCGTCTCGCCGCCGAAGGGTTGAGGTTCGCCAACGGCGTCGCGTTGAACGCGCGTCAAACCCGTCTGTATGCGGCTGAAACCGCCGGCCAGTCGCTGCGCATTTACGATCGCGATCCTGAAACCGCGGCGCTGACGCTGGCGCGGATCGAGCCGCTGCCGGCGGCGCCGGACAATCTGACGATCGCGTGGGACGGATCGGTCTGGATCGGCGCGCAGCCAAAGCCCTTGTCTGTTCCGCTGGTCGAGCGCGATCCGTTGCTGCACGCGCCCTCGCTCGTCATCCGCTTTGTCGATCAGGAAGGGGTGGCGACGCCCATGACCGAAGTCTTTTCAGACAGCGGCGACGCGATTTCGACCGCGACCGTCGCGGCGGTTTCGGGAAGCCGCCTGCTCATCGGCTCGCTGCTGGACGACAAATATCTGATTTGCGATCTTCCCGGCTGATGCGATATTTTTCGACCCGCGGGCAGGCGCCCGATATCGGATTTCGTGAAGCGGTTCTGGCCGGGCTTGCGCCGGACGGTGGCCTTTATATGCCAGCGTCCTGGCCGCAAATCGCGGCGGCGGATCGCGCGGCCTTCGCGCAGGCGACGTTCCCGGAAGTCGCGGCGAGCGTTCTTTCCGCTTTCGCCGGCCCGGAAATTTCAAAGGCCGAGCTTCTGATACTCGCGCAGCGCGCCTATGCGCCCTTCGATACGCCCGAAATTGCGCCGGTCGTCGATCTTGGCGGCGACGATCTACTGATGGAATTGTTTCACGGCCCGACGCTCGCCTTCAAGGATGTCGCGATGCGAATGCTCGCGCAGCTTTACGGCTGGGCGCTTGATAGCGCGACGCGCGGCAAGACGATCATCGGCGCGACTTCCGGCGACACCGGCGGCGCCGCGATTCACGCCTTCGCCGGTTCTGAAAGCGCCGAAGTCTTCATGCTGCATCCGCGCGGGCGAATTTCCGATGTGCAGCGGCGGATGATGACGACTGTTCAAGCGGCGAACATCGTCAACATCGCGGTCGATGGAACTTTCGACGATTGCCAGGGCATCGTCAAAGCGCTGTTCGCGGACGCTTCGCTGAAGGCGCATCTCGATCTCGGCGGCGTCAATTCGATCAACTGGGTGAGGCTTGCGGCGCAGGCGGTTTATTATTTCACCGCCGCGGCGCGGTTCGAATGCCCAGTATCCTTCGTGGCGCCGACCGGGAATTTCGGCGATATTTTCGCCGGCTACGCCGCCAAAAAAATGGGCGCGCCGGTCGCGCGTCTCGGCGTCGCCGTCAACACCAATGACATCATGCGCCGCGCGATCGCGACCGGCGTTTATGAGCCGTCTAAAGCCTTTCCGACGTCATCGCCTTCGATGGACATTCAGGTGGCGTCGAACTTCGAGCGGCTGTTGTTTGAAGCGGTCGGCCGCGGCGCCGGTGATTTGCGCGGGCTGATGCAAGATCTCGAAGACGGCGGACGCATGGTCCTCTCCGGCGATGTGCGGCGCTTTATCGCCGCCGACTTTTGCGCGGAACGCGCCAGCGAGGACGAAGTCGCCGCCAAAATTCGCGAGGTGCTGAAATCCGCCGGGATGCTGATCGATCCGCATACCGCGGTCGGCCTTGTCGCGCTCGATAAACTGCGCACGAGCGGAGAAGTCAAAGGACCGGCGGTTTCTCTTGCGACCGCGCATCCGGCGAAATTCCCGGACGCCGTCGAAGCGGCGAGCGGGGTGCGTCCGGCGCTGCCCGCGCGGTTTGCTGGCCTTTTCGCGCAGGACGAGCGCATGATCAACGCGCCGGCGCGCATAGACGACATCCGCACCATCATTCTCGAACAGAGCCTGTTCGTCTGACCTCAGGGAACCCCATGGCTGAAATCATCACCCTGCCTAACGGCGTCCGGATTGTCGCCGATCCGATGCCGGGACTTGAATCGGCGTCGGTCGGCGTCTGGTTCAAAGCGGGCGCGATTGACGAGACGGAGGAAGAGCACGGCATCGCGCATCTTCTTGAACATATGGCGTTCAAGGGCACTTCGTCGCGCACCGCCAAACAGATCGCCGAGGAGATCGAAAATATCGGCGGCTATCTGAACGCCAGCACCGGCTACAGCCGCACCGGATATTACGCGCGCGTCCTCAAAAGCGACGTTGGAACGGCGATGGGAATCCTCGCCGACATTTTGACCGACCCGCTCTTCGACTCCGGAGAACTCGACAAGGAGCGGCAGGTCGTCATTCAGGAAATCGGCGAGGCGGCCGACATTCCCGACGACGCCGTCATGGATATGCTGCAGCGCCTCAGCTACGGCGATCACCCGCTCGGCCGCCCGATCCTCGGCACGGTCGAAAGCGTCACCGGTCACGCGCGCCTGCAGCTGCTTTCCTTCATGGGGCGACATTACGCGCCGGGCGACATGGTGATCGCCGCTTCCGGCGGCATCGACCCGGATGCGACAGCAAAGCTGGCGGAGACTTTTTTTGGCGCGCGCAAAGCAGCGATGTCGCCGGCGCGCGCAAAAAAACCCGCCTATCAAGGCGGCGCCGGTCACGATCCGCGCGATATCGAACAGACGCATATAGCATTGGCCTTTCCGGGCGCGGCGGTGCGCGACAGCGATTATTTCGCCACCCGCGTTTTCGCCGAAGCGCTTGGCGGCGGCATGTCATCGCGGATATTCCAGTCGGTGCGCGAAGACCGGGGGCTCGCCTATTCCGTCTATTCCTATGCCGACAGTTATGACGAGGTCGGTTCGATCGGCGCCTATGTCGGAACGGATGGCGACAACGCGGCCGAGGCGGTCAGCCTGATCCGGCAGGAGATCGCCGGCATGGCGGAGGCGGCGACGCGAAAGGAAATCGACCGCGCGCGGGCGATGCTGAAATCGACCCTGCTGATGGGGCTTGAAAGTCCGGCGACGCGCGCCGACACGGCGGCCTGGCAGCTGTTTTCACATGGGCGCCTTATTCCGGCGTCGGAAATCGCCGGACGCCTCGACGCGGTGACGGTCGACGAGGTGAAGGCCGCGGCCGCCAAGGCGCTCGCGGGAACCCCGTCGCTGGCGA
>MEMM01000138.1:0-493 GCA_001767925.1 Alphaproteobacteria bacterium RIFCSPHIGHO2_12_FULL_63_12 | reverse complement strand
GCCGATTCTGGAGCAGGGCGACATCGTGCTGCGCGCGGCGCAACTGACCGATTATCAGGCGTGGGCGGCGCTGCGCGAACGAAGCCGGGCGCATTTGACGCGCTGGGAGCCCGATTGGCTCGACAAGGATGCGGCGCTCGACGCTTTTCGCGCGAAGCTGCGCCTGCATGACCGGTTGCATCGCGCCGGCGCCGCACTCGCGCTGCTCGTTTTTCTGAAATCGGGGGGCGAGATGATCGGCGGCGTCACGCTCTCCGATATTCGCCTCCATCCCGCCCATTCCGCAACGATCGGCTACTGGATCGGCGAGGGACATTTGCGGCAGGGGCGCGGGCTGGCGGCGGTGCGGCTGACGCTCGATTACGCCTTCGGGGAAAAGCGGCTCAATCGGGTCGAAGCCGCCTGTCAGCCGGGAAATATCGCCTCGCGCGCGCTGCTCGCCAGGGCTGGATTTCGCGAGGAAGGGCTCGCCCGCGACTACCTCTTCATCAAT
>MEMM01000137.1 GCA_001767925.1 Alphaproteobacteria bacterium RIFCSPHIGHO2_12_FULL_63_12 | reverse complement strand
CTCGCCTCGCGTTTGAATTTGACGAGCGTCGCCTCAACGGCTTGCTCGTCCGAGGCGCCAAGTCCCATCATCGGTTTCACCAGCCGCTCGAACTGGATCGGCTGATAGGCGGGCGTCCAGTGGGCGACGTCCCAGAACAGCCAATGGTTGACGGCGTCGCGGCGGGCGCGATCTTCCGGGGAAAGATCGTTCTTCGTCCTTGACGCGAGATGGATCATGATCGAGTTCGATTCGCCGAGAATGACGGCGCCGTCTTCCATGAAGGGGACGCGCGCGGCCGGATATTTCTCCTTCACCACCGGGTCCATCGGGCGCACCGGGACATTCTCGACCGCGATCCCGAGATGGGCGGCGACCGCCATCGGCTTCCTGACATTTTGCGAGAGCGGAATTCCGTAGATTTTTATGGCCGTCATTTTCTTTCCTTTTTTCATTCGTTTTGGCTGAGGCGCCGTAAAAGGTGCGAAAGAAGCTAGGGTTTCGACGATGAAGCGGTCAATCGCGCCCGCATGACGCGGCCATCACGCGTCCGTGAGCGATCGCCATCTCAGCGACATGCAGGAAAGGCCGGCGTCGATCTTGCCGATTTCATCGACCGCGAGCGGCGTCACCGCAAATCCTTCGCGGTCGAGCGCGTCGATCGTGCGCGCAAACCTTGCGCCGACGAACAGCCGGTCGTTGACGCGCAGCGCGTTCGCCGCCGCGTCCTCGCCGGCGGCGGTGAGGATTTCGCGAAACCCCTTGAAGACGCCCGAGCGCGCAAGCCTGGGCGTCGTCAGCACAGTTTCTTCGTCGATCAGCGCGCAGTCGGTCTTGAAATGGAGAACGTCTTTGGGCGTCTCGACCACGCTGGCGCGCCGGCCGAATTTCGCCAGCAGCCGCACCAGCGCCTTTGCGCCATCGGAATTGGTGCGCGCCGAAAGGCCGATCATCACTCGTTCGGCCGTCATCAGGATGTCGCCGCCGTCGGCGAAGCCTTCATCGAGCGAGAGCACGGTCTCGAATTTGTCGCGCAGCGCCGGCGCGATCTCGGCGACTTCGCCGGCGCGGCTCGGCGCGCCCGGCCGCAACAGGATCGCGCCTTCGGGAAAAACCAGCGCCGGGTCCTCGACGAAAACCGAATCCGCAAACGCGTCGAGCGCGGGGAGGATCGTCACCGCCAGCCCCGCCTGCACCAGTGCGGCGCAATAGGCGGCGTGTTCATTGACGACCCCGTCAAAGGAAGGATCCGGCCCGCCGCCGCCGCGCAGCCCGCCGACGACGGAGCGCCCGGGCTTTCTGACGATCGCATGGGTGAAGGCGAAAATGGCGGACATCAAATCTCCTTTTCTCAGCTTACCCCAAAATCCGGGCGGGGGGGGGCGTCATCGCATGTTCCGGTCGCCGCGCGCGCCCTTCGATTCGTCGATCTGACATTGCAATGCAAGTTATCTTGCCATACCAGACCTCGATGGATGTCGAAACCTGGAAATCCCAGCTGAGAAAAGGCGCGGCGGAACTTGCCGTGCTCGCGCTTCTGGAAACCGAGGCGAAATCCGGCATCGGCCTTCTCGATGCGCTGGAATTGCGTCCCGAGATCGGCCTTTCCGACGGCTCGATCTATCCGATGCTCAACCGGCTGGAACGCGAGGGGCGCATCGAAGGACGCTGGCGCACTCCGGCCGGCGGCGGACGGGGGCAAAAACTTTATGCGCTGACCGCCGACGGCCGCGCCGCGCTGAAATCGATGCGCGCCGCATGGCTGGGATTTCGCGACGAATTGACGATGATCGTGGGAGAAAAGAAATGAAAGACGCCGCAACAATCGAGAACTATCTTCGCGGCCTGTCGAAAGCGTTGCGCGCGCTTCCAGATCGCGATCGCGACGACATTGTCGCCGAAATCCGCGCCCATCTCGAACACCGAACGGGCGAGGGAAAACTCGCCGAGGCGATAAAGTCGCTCGGCGCGCCGGACGCATGCGCCCGCTCGTTCATCGAGGAAATGAAAATTCAAACGGCGTTCGCCGATGGCGGCGCGGTGAAGACGTTTGGCGCGCTGCTGACGCTCGCCTCACGCCGCGTGACGGCGACGGCGGGCCTTTTCGTGTCGCTCGTGTTCTTCCTGCTGGCGGCGGGTTTCGCCTTCACCGGTCTCGCCGAAATCGTCGCTCCCGACAAAGCGGGGCTATGGGTCGGACCCGACAGCGGATCGATCATGATCGGCACATTCGACACGCCTGCGACGCCGGACACGCCCCTGCCTCCCGGCGCGCCGGAGCCGCCGCGTGAAATACTCGGCCGGTGGCTGATCCCGTTCGCCGCCGGCATGTCCGTGCTGTTCTTCGTGATCGGCCAGATATCGTCACGGCTTTTCATTCGCCTGATGATGCGCCGGAAGTCGCCGACCGCGATCTGACGCGAAATTGGCGCTTGCGCCAAAGCCGCGGGGTTGCGATCCTCGCGGCGACCTGCAAACGGCGATTCGACGGCGCGCAATGACGTCCCATGTTTCTCTCTCGGCCGGCGATCCGGCGCCGTGGTTCAAGCAGCGCACCGACGCCAATCCGCGCTTTTCCTTCGACACGGTTGCGGGGCGGTATATCGTCTTGTGTTTTTTCGCGTCCGCGTCCGATCCCCATTCGCGCGCAGCGATCGAGGCGGCGCTGGCGCGCCGCGATATTTTCAACGACGACAAGGCGTCGTTTTTCGGCGTCAGCCTCGACCCTTCGGATGAAGCCGCAAAGCGCATCGCCGACCGGCCGCCCGGCGTGCGGTTCTTTCACGATTTCGACGCGTCGGTGAGCGCGCTCTACGGCGCTGCCCCGATAGACGCCGCCGACAGAACCGGCCCCGTCACGGCCATGCGTCGCTGGGTCATCATCGACCCGACCTTGCGCATCATCGACGTCGTCCCCTTCGCGCCGGACCGCAGCGACATCAATGCGGCCTTGTCGCTGGTCGAGAAATCGCCGCCGCCGGCGTCGTTTCCGGGATTTGAAGTGTCGGCCCCGATCCTCGTCCTGCCGAATGTCTTCGACCGCGATTTCTGCCGCGCGCTGGTCGGCCTTTACGAGACCCATGGCGGCGAAGATTCCGGCTTCGTGCGCGAGATCGACGGCAAGACGGTCGGCGTCAGCGACTACGCGCACAAGCGCCGCCGCGACTATACGATCGACGACAAGGCGATCATCGACCGCACCAAGGCGCTGGTCCAGCGGCGCATCGCGCCGGAAATCCTGAAAGTGCACCAGTTCCGCGCAACCCGCATGGAACGCTTCATCGTCTCTTGTTATGACGCCGCGGAGGAAGCGCATTTTCGCGCGCATCGCGACAACACGACCAGCGGCACGGCGCACCGGCGCTTCGCGGTGTCGATCAATCTCAACGACGATTTCGACGGCGGCGAGGTCATGTTTCCCGAATATGGAATGCGCAGCTACAAGGCGCCGGTCGGGGGCGCGGTCGTCTTTTCCTGCTCGATGCTGCACGCGGTGACGAAGGTGACGCGCGGGCGCCGCTACGCGTTCCTTCCCTTCGTCTATGACGAGGCGGCCGCGAAACTGCGCGAAGAGAACAATGCAAAACTCGGCGACGGCGTCCCCGTCTATCAGGCCGGCCGATGAGGCTGATCGACATCTCCCCGGCGCTCTCTAGCCGGACGCCGGTCTGGCCGGGCGACACGCCCTTCAGCGCCGAGCGAACATGGACAATCGACGGCGCCTGCCCGGTCAATGTCGCGAAAGCGACGCTCTCGACCCATGCCGGCGCCCATGCCGACGCGCCCTTGCATTACGATCGCATGGGCGCGCCGATCGACCAGATAGCGCTGGAGCCTTATATCGGTCCGTGTACGGTCATTCATGTGATCGGCGTGCGCCCATTGCTCACGGCCGCGGATCTCGCCGCGCGCGCCGGATCGCGCGCCCTCGCGCCGCGAGCGCTGTTGCGGTTCTATGAAACCGCGCCGCAGGATCGCTGGGATTCGGGGTTTCCCGCCGTCGACGCGGCGGCGATCTTCTGGCTTGCCGATCGCGGCGTCGTCCTCATCGGCGTCGACACGCCGTCGCTCGACCCGCAAGAGTCAAAACGAATGGACGCGCATCAGGCGGTTCGCGCCCGCGACTTGCGCATCCTCGAAGGGCTCGTTCTCGATGATGTCGAGGAAGGCGATTACGAGCTGATCGCGCCGCCGCTGAAACTTGCCGGGCTCGACGCGGCGCCGGTGCGCGCCGTGTTGAGGACGCTGCGATGACGACGCTTGAAAGAGCGCGCGCGCTCGACGCGGCGGATGCATTGCGCGGCTTCGCCGATGAGTTCGATCTGCCGGCGGGCGTCATCTATCTCGACGGCAATTCGCTGGGGCCGCCGCCGCGACGGGCGCTCGCCCGCTTGCGCGACGCCGCTGAAACCGACTGGCGGCGGGGCCTTGTCCGCAGCTGGAACGACGCCGACTGGATCGACCTTCCCGCGCGCGCGGGCGCAAAGATCGCCAGACTGATCGGCGCGGCGAGCGAAGACGTGATCGTCTGCGACAGCGTCTCGGTCAATCTGTTCAAACTCGCCGCCGCGCTGGCCGCGCGGCGGCCAGGCGCGACGCTGGCGGTCGACGCCGGCGAATTTCCGACCGATCAATATGTGCTTGAAGGGGTCGCGCGCATGACCGGCGCCGCGCTGACGCGCCTCGATGGCCGCGCGCCGCCGAAGAACAGCGTTCTCGTGCAAAGTCTCGTTCATTACCGCAGCGCTGAAATTCTCGACATGGCGGCGGCCGAGCAAGAAGCGGCGGCGCAAGACTTCGACATTATCTGGGATTTGAGCCACGCGGCCGGACTCATTCCGGTCGACGTCCGCGGCGCCGGCGCGCGCTTCGCCGTCGGCTGCGGCTACAAATTCCTGAATGGCGGGCCGGGCGCGCCCGGCTTTATTTATGTCGCGCGCGGCGACGCTGACGCGATGGCGCAGCCTTTGTCCGGCTGGATGGGCCATGCGGCGCCGTTCGATTTCGCCGGCGCCTACGCCCCCGCCGCCGGAGTCCGGCGTTTCGCCGCCGGAACGCCGCCGATCCTGTCGCTCTGCGCGCTCGACGCCGCGCTCGATATTTTCGACGGCGTCGATCTTGGCGCGCTGGAAGCAAAAGCGCGCGCGCTCGGCGATTTTTTCCTCGGCGCGACGGAGGGTCTCGGCCTCGGCGTCCATGCCTTGCCGGAGCGGCGCGGCGGGCATGTCTGCCTCCGCCACGCGCACGGTTATGAGATCATGCAGGCGCTGATCGCGCACGGCGTCATCGGCGACTTTCGCGCGCCCGATCTGATGCGCTTCGGCTTTTCGCCGCTGTTTTTGTCATTTGAAGACGTCTCGAACGCCGCCGGCGTTCTCGCCGATATTCTGTCTACGGAAGAATGGCGCCGGCCGGAATTTTCCCGGCGCGGCAAGGTGACGTGAACGGCCGGCGCGGCCCGACGGCGCGCTGACGCAAATCCGGCAACCACTCATTGCGCGCTAGTGAATCCGCGTGACGCCAGGCGCAGCCGCGTCGGCGCGATCGGCGGCGAGCCAGAACGGGCGCATCTTTCGCCCAAAGAGAAGCGCCGCGGCGATTCCCGGAACCAGATAAAGCGCACGCGCCGGCGCCTCGAAAGACGGCGCCGATCCCGCCGCGGCCAGAAAGGCGAAGCTGACCGCGAACGCCGCCAGCGCATAGGGCGCAACGCGGCGGATCTTCGCCCGCTCCAGCCAGCGAAACAGCGGAATGCCGATCGCCAGCGATGCGACGAACCCCGCAAGGAAAAACACACAAGCGAACCGCACGGCGTCGATCACTGTCGTCGCCGCAGCACTGGCGGAAAGTCCCCCCGCCAACGCCCGCCAGCCGAGGCCGATGAGGAGATAAGCCATTGAGGCGGCGCCGGCGACCGTCAGCACCGAGACAATAAGTTTTTCAAAGACGATATTGGCGCGAATGGACGCGATGACGCGGTCGTTGTCGGTCTGAAGCGTCATCGCCCTCTTGTCTTACTCCGCCGCCAGTTTCGCCGCGCCCGACAGGACGGACGAACATTCCGCCATGGTTTTCGAGGCGCGCGCGACCGGGTTGGTCAGATAGAAATCCCTGACCGGCGACCGGAACGGGTCGGACGAGACGGCGCCCCTGACGCCGACCGCCGAGAGATCGAGCGGCGCCGCGCCAGACGGTCCCTGATCGAGGCGGCCGAGCGACGGCGCGTCGGCGATCATCGCCTGCCGGAGCGCGAAGAGATCGTCATAAGCGAGCTTCTTGCCGAGGCGGTCGGACAGCGCGCGGATGATCGCCCAGTCCTCGCGCGCCTCGCCGAAGGGGAAATGCGCGCGGTTCGCCATTTGCGCGCGGCCCTCGGTGTTGGCGTAAACGCCGGACTGCTCGACATAGGAGGCGCCGGGGAAAATCACATCCGCATGGCGCGCGCCATTGTCGCCGTGGTGGCCCTGATAGACCACGAAGGCGCCGGCGAGCTTTGTTGCGTCGAACTCGTCGCAGCCGAGATTGTAGACGACATCGATCGCGCGATCGGCGGCGCCTTTGAGGATGGCGGCGAAATCGCGCCCGCCTTTTCCGGGAACGAAGCCGAGATCGAGGGCGGCGACGCGCGCCGCCGCCAGATGCAGGACGTTAAAGCCGTTCCAGCCTTCCCTGACGACGCCGGCGTCGCGCGCGAGCGCCGCGATCTGCGCCAACACGGCGGCGCCGTCGGCGCGCGCGATCGCGCCCATGCCGACAATCACTATTGGCCGCTCGGCGCCTTTCAGGAAGGCCGCGCCCTTGTCGAGGCTTTCAGGACCAGCGCCCAGATGCTCATAAGCGTAGGAAAGATCGCGCTTCTCGCCGATCAGCGCGATTTTGATCCCGAGATTGGCGAGCCAGGTTTTGCGGAGGCGCGCATTGACCAGCGGCGCTTCCCAGCGCGGGTTCGACCCGATGATCAAGATGCGGTCGGCGCGCTCGATTCCGGCGATGCCCGAATTGAAAAGATAAGACTCGCGCGGGCCGCCGAGCGGCGCGCCGTCCTGACGACAGTCCGTATGCGGAGAGCCGATCGACGCCATCAGGTCTTTCAACGCCTTGATCGCTTCGGCCGGAACGAGGTCGCCGACGATGGCGGCGACGCGGTCGGCGCTCGAGGCTTTCAGTTTCGCCGCGACGACAGCGAACGCTTCGTCCCAGCTCGCCGGGCGCAGCTTGCCGTCCACCCTGATATAGGGCCGGTCGAGACGCTGGCGTTTCAACCCGTCCCAGATGAAGCGCGTCTTGTCGGAGATCCACTCCTCGTTGATCTCCTCGTGCAGGCGCGGAAGAATGCGCATCACTTCGCGGCCGCGCGCATCGACGCGAATATTCGAGCCGACCGCGTCCATGACGTCGATGGTTTCGGTTTTGGTCAGCTCCCACGGCCGCGCGTTGAACGCATAGGGCCGCGAGGTGAGCGCGCCGACCGGACAAACGTCGATCAGATTGCCGGTGAGTTCGCTATCGACGGCTTTTTCGAGATAGGTGGTGATTTCAGCGTTCTCGCCGCGATTGACGAGGCCGAGATCGTCGACGCCGGCGATCTCCGTCGCAAAGCGCACGCAGCGGGTGCACTGGATGCAGCGGGTCATGATCGTCTTGATCAGGGGGCCCATATATTTTTCTTCGACCGCGCGCTTGTTCTCCTCATAGCGCGACCCGTCGCGGCCATAGGCCATCGCCTGGTCCTGAAGATCGCATTCGCCGCCCTGATCGCAGATCGGGCAGTCGAGCGGGTGATTGATGAGCAAGAACTCCATCACCCCTTCGCGCGCCTTCTTCACCATCGGCGTGTTGGTGAACAGCTCTGGCGGCTCGCCATTGGGGCCGCCGCGAAGATCGCGGACATTCTGCGCGCAGGAGGCGACGGGCTTGGGCGGGCCGCCCTTCACCTCGATAAGACACATCCGGCAGTTGCCGGCGACCGACAGCCGCTCATGATAGCAAAAGCGTGGAATTTCCTCGCCCGCCGCTTCGCAGGCCTGAAGCAGGGTGAGATTGGGCGCAACTTCGATCTCGCGGCCGTTCACTTTGATTTTGCGGGCGTCTGTCATGGGTCCTTGATGGCGCTGGCGATGGCGTGCAGGCGGCGCCCCTTTAACCGCATTCCGGGCGCCATTCCAAGCCGCGCGGCGGCGCATGGAAGGGCCGTTCGCCCCGTCAACGGCCGGTCCCGCGAGGAGCGTCTGTTGCAACCGCCGGTTTGTAGCCTCGGCCTCCCGCGGCTCTTAAGCGATGGTTGTCATCATGGCAACAAGCCGCCCGGCGGGAGCGCTCTCCATGCATCGCAAGACCCGCTCCGACATTCAATGGATCATCGACGCGCTGGAGCGCGACGACAGCAAGTCCCGCAAAGGCATCGGAGACGCGATCAATATCGACAAAAGCGGCGTATCGCGCCTGCTGAGCGGCGACCGCGTGCTGAAGCTGCGCGAAGCGCAACGGATCGCACAGTACCTTGGCGTTCCGGCGCCCTCCGGCTTCGCCGAAAGCGAGGCCGCGTTCGCGCCCGCGCCAAAAGCATCAATGATCCCCGTCTATCGCACGGCGAAAGCCGGCGGCGCGGGGCCCGCGACCTTCCGGATATTCCGCCAGGAGCGTCCGGTCGAACTGAAGCCGAGGCCCCTCCATTGCGCCGCCGCCGCGCCGATCTTCGGGGTCTATGCGCAGGACGAAGCGATGGCGCCGCGATTCAAGCCGGGCGAGCTGATTTTCGCCGATCCCTCGCACCCGGTCGCGCCGGGCGACGATGTCTTGTTCATTGCGAAAGGCGCCCCGGAGAACGGCGAGCCCGCGCTGATCGGCGAGTTGACCGCCGCCACCGCCGCCCAATTTCGCTATTTCCAGCACGCGCGCAAAGGCGGATTTCGCCTGTCGGCGAAATCCTGGACGGCGGCTCTGATCCTTAAAGGCTATTAGGGCGCCGGCGCGGCCGATAATCCCCTTTTATCGAAGGCGGGACGTTGACCGCGCCGGACCGGAGACTCTGCTGCACTGCAGCAATTTTGATGTCCGGCGCGCAAACCGCCTGTAAACCGCTTGTTGCAAAATAGGCACGGTTGAGGCGTCGCGGTGAAAACGCTGCTGACGTTTACTTTACGCCGACTCTTTGGCGCGCAAATACTGCCCCACACGCGAGCGCCCGGATGATGCCGGCGACCGTTAAACTGCCCCGTCAGGGAGGGGCGCAAGAAGGGGTTATCCATGAAAGTCACCAAGGGTCTCGTTAAGATTACGGGACGTCTTCTCTGCGGCGCCGCCGCCGGCGCCATCGCGTCGACCGCGGCGTTCGCTCAGGACGATGAGATCATCGTCACCGCCTCGAAGCGGGAACAGACGCTGCAGGAAGTGCCGATCGCGGTCTCCGTCGTCGACGACCGCGCGATCGAACAGTCGAACGTGCAGGATCTTTTCGACCTGCAGACGATGGTGCCGTCCCTGCGCATCAGCCAGCTACAGAACTCGTCGCAGTCGAACTTCATCATCCGCGGCTTCGGCAACGGCGCGAACAACCCCGGCATCGAAAGCTCGGTCGGTGTGTTCATCGACGGCGTCTATCGCTCGCGCTCGGCGGCGGCGATCGCCGACCTTCCGGTGCTGGAGCGCGTCGAAATCCTGCGCGGCCCGCAGTCGACCCTGTTCGGCAAGAACGTGTCGGCCGGCGCGATCTCGATCACGACCAAGAAGCCGGAATTCGAATGGGGCGGCGCGGTTGAAGCGAGCTACGGCCGTTTTGAGGAAGTGATTTTCAAAGGCTCGCTGACGGGCCCGATTTCCGACAAGCTCGCCTTCCGCATTTCCGGCAGCACCAACAACCGTGAAGGTTTCTACACCAACATCGTCGACGGATCGAAACTGAACGAGCGCGATCGCTGGTCGGTGCGCGCCGATCTTCTGTTCGAGCCGACCGACAATCTCTCGTTCCGCGTCATCGGCGATTACAACAAGATCGACGAGGTTTGCTGCGGCGCGATCCAGCTGATCAACGGACCGGCGACGCTGTTCGCCATCGGCGGGCCGAACCCGCCCTTCCTCGGCAAGGCCGTCGATAGCGACGCCGACCGCGCTTACTCGGTCGCCTTTGACGAAAAAGTCAGCAACCAGCTGACCGGCAAGGGCATCTCGGGTCAGATGGACTGGGACTGGGGCGGCGCGGCGCTGACCTCGATCACCGCCTATCGCGAACAGAGCGACACCTCGCAGACCGACGCCGACTTCAGCGCGGCGGCGATCATCACCAACCCGCAGGCGCGCTCGTTCGAGACGTTCACGCAGGAAATTCGTCTTGCGTCGACTGGCGACAACACGCTCGACTGGCTGATCGGCGGCTTCTATTTCAGCGAAGACGTCACCTCGTCGCGCGACGTCATTTTCGGACCGGATGCGCGCGGGTACACCGACGGCCTGACGCAACTCCTCGGCGCGCCAGGCGCGCTCGGGGCGACCGAAGCGGCGCTCGGCCTGCCGGCTGGCAGCTTCTTCGCCAACGGGACCGGGGTTTTCGGCGACTATCAGATGGACAACACGTCCTTCTCGATCTTCGGTCAGCTTGACCTTCACCTCACTGAGCGCCTGACTCTCTCGGGCGGCATCGCCTATCTCGATGACAAGAAAGAAGTCATCGCCAACAGCGTGCTGACCGATGTGCTCTCCAACCTCAATCTCGTGCAGATCGGCCTCGCGGGCGCGTTCCAGGCCCTGACCGGCGGTCAGGCGCCGACCCCGGCGAATTTCGCCCTGTTCCCGGCCCAGTTCGCGCAGGCGACCGCGATCAGCACGACGCCGTGCTCGGCGACCAACCCGCCGCCGGCCTGCAACCAGCTGCTCGCGCTCACCCCGCTGCAGTTCTTCGATCCGCAGGTCAGCTATCCGAACGCGAACGAAACCGGCGTGTTCGAAGGCGACAAGGTCACCTATACGCTGCGCGCGGCGTATGACGTGAACGACTGGCTGAACGCCTATTTCACTTATGCGAAGGGCTGGAAAGCTTCCGCCGTCAACCTCTCCTCCGACTCCTCGCCGCCTGACGCGCTCGGATTTGGCCGCGCGGCTGGACCGGAAGACGTGAAGCTCTTCGAATTCGGCTTCAAGGCGAAGTTCGATCAGGGCTATATCAACGTCGCCCTCTTCGACCAGACGATCAAAGGCTTCCAGTCGAACATCTTCAACGGCACCGGCTTCGTTCTCGCCAATGCCGGCGAACAGTCGGTCCGGGGCTTTGAAGTTGAATCGCTGTGGCAGCCGGCCGAGCCGCTGGTCGCAACCTTCGGCGTCACCTATCTCGACCCCGAATACGACTCGTTCCCGAACGCGCCTTGCGCGTCCTTCGTCGGCGCCGCTCCGGCGGCGTGCCAGGTTCCGGGCGCCACCACGTTTGACGCGTCGGGCATTCGCCCGGCCGGCATTTCGAAATGGTCGATCGCAACCTCGCTGACCTACACCCAGCCGCTCTCCGAAACGCTGGAGATGTATCTGCGCGGCGAATTCGACTGGCAGTCGAATGTCCAGGCGATCGAAAACGTTCCGGCAGCTATCGCGTCGCGTGAAGTCCAGAACCTCAACCTTTCCCTCGGCTTCAACTGGGAGAACGGCTTTGAAATCCAGGGCTGGATGCGCAACGCTCTGAATGACAAATACATCATCCAGGCGTTCCCGTCGGTCGCGCAGCAGGGTTCGTTCTCCGGCTATCTCAACGAGCCGCGCACCTACGGCGTGACGGTCCGCAAGAAGTTCTAAGCGGCGCCAAATTTCCTGACGGAAAAGGCGGCCTTCGGGCCGCCTTTTTCTTTTGTCCGGACGCGGATGGTTAGCGCCCGTTAACTGCGTACGATCACGAAGGGTTAAGCCGTTTCGTTCAAATTGCGCGGAATGGGGATAAACGCCCAGGCGCAAATATTGCTTCGATTTTACCCCAAAGGGTTGCGCCGAAACGATCCGGCGGGAGTTGTACGGATATGAGACAGGGTCAAACGAAACGCGGCCAGCGGTTCCTCAAATGCCGCAGCGGGTCGTCGGCGGTCGAATTCGCTCTGGTCGCGCCGATCTTTTTCGCCCTGACTTTCTCCATTCTTGAAGCCGGATATTTCTTCTTCATCGAATCGGCGGTCGAGGCGGCCAACGCCAAAGCCGCGCGCCTCATCCGCACCGGACAGGCGCAGACCAATGCGATTTCGCGCGACGCCTTTTTCGATGAAATCTGCAATGTCGTGAAGCTCTTCGGCGACTGCAATCAGCGGCTGACCGTCGACGTCGCGCGCTTTTCAACCTTTGCTGAACTCGCCGCCGACGTCGCCGCCCCGGTATGCCGCGACGCCGATCCGGATCAAGTCGACGCCATTCCGTATCAGGCCGGCGGCGCGCGCGACATCGTGCGCGTGCGCGTGTGCTACATGCACAAAAGCTTCAATCCGGGGCTTGGCCTCAATCTCGAAAAAGCGAAGGGCGGCGCGGTGAAAATGTTCTCGACGACGATCTTCAGGAATGAGCCCTATGATTCGTGAGAGCATGCAGAAGCGCGATATCATGGCGGCGGCGGGCGGCGGGGCGTTGCGCCCGATCGTGTCCGCTTTCCTGCGCTGCCGCGACGGTCTCGCCGCTGTTGAATTCGCGTTTATCGCTCCGGTGATGATCCTGCTTTTCTTCGGCGTCGTCGAAGGCTCGTCCGCCTACTCGACCAGCCGCAAGGTCAACATGTCGGCGAACACGCTCGCCGATCTTGTGGCGCAGGAGACCTCAATCACCAAGGACAATCTCGACGATCTTTTCGTCGGCATGGAAGACATCATCGACCAGCGCGACATCGTGGTGACGTTCCGCGTCGTCAGCGTCTATCTCGACACGGCGACGAATGAAGTGAAAGTCCACTGGAGTCGCGATTCCAATAACGCGGTCCCCTACGCCGCCGGAACCGTCTATCCGGGCGATGTCGACCCCAGCCTCCTGCAGGACACCGCGTCGTTGGTCGTCGCCGAGACGGAATATGATTATTCATCGCCGATTTCGCAGAAGGTGATCGGCGCCGTCCATATGGAAAAGGCGGCGACACGCTGGCCGCGCCTGTCGGCGAAAGTGCAATTCTGCATCACTGTCGGATCCTGCACGACCTGACCCGACGGCGAGCTCCTCCTTCCCTCCCTTTTCAAGGGAGGGAAAGAAGGTCTCGCGCTTATTCGCGGATATTCGTGATCTTGTTGCGCGGCGCGTTGTCCGAAGCGAGGAGCTTGCGGACGAGTTCCGGAGTCGCTTCGAGGCTGGCGCGGTGAACGGCGGCCATCGAGCCGTCGGTGGAGACTGCGACGTCGAAACCGACCTGTTTGCCGGATTCGATCGTTAGCGCCGCCGCCGACATGTCGTCGGCGTAGCCGTCGGCGCTCACCGTCTTGGTGCCGATCTCGTCGCGAAAGCGCTGCGCCAGGGTGAAGTAATTGTAGATGCTGGACGCGATATTGCCGCGCGGGATGCCGTAATCGGCGATGTCATAGCGCGACAGGAAGGCGCTCGATCCGTCCGAATACATGCCGGCGCTGGTGAAGACGTATTTCTGGTTGAACGCCGAGACCGATTGCGGATTGGGCGAGCCGCCGGTGAACAACGTGATCAGGTTCGCGCCGACGCAGTTCGATTTGCCGTCGGCGCCAAGACAGGCCGCCGGCACGATGTTGAACGACAGCGTCGCGCCGATCGAGGCGGCGATGAAGACGCGGCCGTCAGCGAGCTGACGCTCCTGCCAGACGACGCCAAGTTCGGTGAGCA
>MEMM01000136.1:26765-29714 GCA_001767925.1 Alphaproteobacteria bacterium RIFCSPHIGHO2_12_FULL_63_12 | reverse complement strand
AGCCTCACCGCGCCGTCGCCATGCGCCTGAAAAATCAGCTTGCCGTCGAATTTCAGCGCGGAGCCCATCAGCGCCGTCAGCGCCGCCGCTTCGCCGAGCAATTCGGAGACCGGGTCGTCAAAACCGTGCGGCTTCAAAATCGCGTCAATCGCCGCGCCGAGACGCACAATCCGTCCGCGCACCGCGCCGGCGCCGACCTCGAAGGGAATGATGATGTCGTCCTGCATGTTCGGCCGCCTAGCTTTTCAGCTTGTAGCCGCTTTTCAGCAGACGATAGGAAAGCGCGGCGAGCAGGATGACCGACGCGGCGGCGGTGACGGCGCCGACGGTGAGCGAGGCTTCGGCCTCGCCGGTGAACCCGTAGCGAAAGCCGTCGATCAGGTAAAAAACCGGATTGAAATGACTGATCGTCAAGAACGGCTCGGAAAGGCTGGTGATCGCGTAAAACGTGCCTGAGAGGAAGGTCAGCGGCGTGATGACGAAATTGGTGAAGGCGGCGAGCTGGTCGAATTTGTCGGCCCAGACGCCGCCGATGACGCCGAGAAGGCCGAAGATCAGCGCCGCCGCGGTTGAAAAATAGGCGATCGCCCAAAGATGCGCGATGCGCATGGGCGCATCCGCCATCGCCATGAAGACGGCGCTCGTCGCGGCGGTGACGATCGCGACCAGAATGCCGCGGCAGGCGGCGCCGGCGACGAAGGCGACCAATAATTCGGACGCGGACAATGGCGGCATCAAGACGTCGACGATCGAGCCTTGAACCTTGCCGATGATGATCGACGACGACGAATTCGCGAAGGCGTTGGTCAAGATCGCCATCATGATGAGGCCGGGCGCCAGAAACTCCGCATAGGGAACGCCGCCGACCGCCGCCCTGCCGCCCATCGCCTGGATGAAGACCAGCAAAAACAGCAGGGTTGAGATCAGCGGCGCGAAAATCGTCTGGAAGGAGACTTTCAGGAAGCGGCGGATTTCCTTCAAAAACAGCGTCTGGAGCCCCAGCCAGTTGACGGCGCCGAAGCGCCGCTCGCCAAAGCCATGGGGGGATTTGCCGGCCTTAATCGCCGCGGGCGTCGTGAAAGCGCTCATGGCGGCGATGTCGCGCGCGTCCGCCGCCGGGGCCCGCCGCGCCTTACAATATGTTGTGTGCAAAATTCGCAGGGGGCGCCATGTTGTAATTTTGCGCCGTTTGGATACTATATTTTGAGGGTGTTGGGCGGCGCTTTTCTACCGCCACTAGATATAGTGATTTGGGACAAGGCGTTACGGGGCGCGGGGCCTGCGCAGGCGACGGCCTTTCGAGGGAAGCAAGGAGCGAAATCATGGCGTGGAACGACGAGCGGGTTGAGCTGTTGAAGAAGTTCTGGGCGGAAGGTCTGTCGGCGAGCCAGATCGCCTCGAAAATGGGCGGCGTCACCCGCAACGCGGTGATCGGCAAGGTTCACCGCCTTGGCCTTTCGGGACGGGCGACGCCAGCCAAGCCGCAGCGGGGCTGCGACGCGGATTATCACGCCGAGGAGGCGCCGAGCGCCGGGTTCGTGCATGCCGAGATCGAAACCCTCGTCGAGCCGGAATTCATCGCGCCGGCGATCCTGTCCTCGGGCGATATGGCGACGGTATCGACCCTGAAAGGCAATATGTGCAAATGGCCGATCGGCGATCCGGCCAAGGACGATTTTCATTTTTGCGGCCAGTCGGCGCCGACCGGCAAACCCTATTGCGGCTATCACGCGCAGATGGCGTTCCAGCCGGCGCAGCGCCGCCCCGAGCGCAGCGCGTCGCCGGCGGCGCGCATGATCGCCGACGCGGCGCGGCGCCGGGCCGCCAACTAGAACAAAGTAAAAAGCGCTCGAGGAAAAAGCCGTCGCGGGTCGCCGCGGCGGCTTTTTTCATGAAAAGTCGAGCGAATAGCCGGCGGCGCGCACCGTCCGGATCGGATCGTCATGGTTGAATTTGGTCAGCGCCTTGCGCAAGCGCCCGACATGGACGTCGACGGTGCGCACTTCGACGAACACGTCCGAGCCCCAGACCGCGTTCAACAGCTGCTCGCGCGAGAAGACGCGGCCCGGATGCTGAATCAAATGGTCGAGAAGGCGGAACTCGGTCGGGCCGAGATGAATTTCCTGATCGCCGCGCCAGACGCGGTGCGCCGTGCGGTCGACCTTGAGATCGCCCTGTTCGACGACATCCTCGACCAGCGCCGGACGGATGCGGCGCAACACCGCCTTCACCCGCGCGATCAGCTCGGCGGTTGAAAACGGCTTGGTCAGATAATCGTCGGCGCCGGTCTCCAGTCCGCGGATGCGATCGGTCTCTTCCGAGCGCGCGGTCAGCATGATTATCGGCAGATTGCGCGTTTCGGGATTCTGGCGAAGGCGGCGGCAGACCTCGATCCCGGAGACTTTCGGCAGCATCCAGTCGAGTATGACGATATCGGGATGGAATTCCTGGGTCTTGAACAGGGCGTCCTCGCCGTCGACCGCGATGCGCGTTTCAAAATCCTCCCGCGAGAGGTTGTAGTCGAGCAGGGTCGAGATCGATTCCTCATCTTCGACGATCAGGGCTTTGGTTCTGGCCATCGCTTGGTTCCGTTATTCCGCGCGCCTGCCCGGAAGGGCGGCCGCTGTTTCGTCGCCCTTGGGCCGGGCTTCCGGGAAGGGCGAGCCGGTTTCAACAAAGTGAATCGCTTCGGCGATATTGGTCGCGTGATCGCCGATGCGCTCGAAATTCTTGGAGATGAACAACAGATGCGCGCCGGCGGGAATGCGCTTGGCGTCGTCTGACATCGCCTGCATCAGCTCGCCATAGAGCGAATTATAGAGTTCATCGAGGTCGCTGTCCCCCGCCCAGACCGCCGACGCGGCGGTGAGGTTCGCCGCCTGGAAGGCGCTCAAAATATCCGAAAGCTGGCGCAGGCTGGCGCGGCCCATGCGCACGACGCCGGTGATC
>MEMM01000136.1:18872-26736 GCA_001767925.1 Alphaproteobacteria bacterium RIFCSPHIGHO2_12_FULL_63_12 | reverse complement strand
CCGGCGAGCTTTAGATAGCTGATCGCCTGCCGCAGCTGGCGATCGGTCAGCCCTCCTTCTTTCAGGACCTCGATGACTTTCTGGTCGATCTGGCGATTGAGCGCGTCGACTTTTTTGTCGACGGCGATGACGCGTTCGGCGACCGCGATGTCGCGCCGGTCGAGCGCGCCGATGGCTTCGCTCAATTGCGTTTCGACCAGAGCGGCGATCTGCGCGAAATCGACGTCCAGCGCGCGCAGCTTTCCTAGGGGCTTGATCTGGCCGGCGAGCGACATGGGTCCTGTTCCTTTTGTCCGCGGGGCGGACGGCGGCGTCTACATCGCTGAATAGTGTGACAGATTCTTGTCAGGCGCAAAAAATTCGCCCTCGCCGGTATCAACCCTGCGCCGGGCGCCGCTTCGGCGCCAGCAGATAGCAGGTGAAAGCCGTGCCGCCGGCGAGGCGGCTTTCGACCTGAAGCCCGCCTTTATGGCGGTTGGCGATGTGCTTGACGATGGCGAGGCCAAGGCCCGTGCCGCCGCTTTTCTTCGAGCGCTCGATATTGACCCGGTAAAACCGCTCGGTGAGGCGCGGCAGGTCGCTGCGCTCGATGCCGGGACCAAAATCGCGCACCTGCACGAAGGCGAGATCGTCAACCGGGCAGCCGATCCGCGCCGCGAGCTGCGCCGCGGTGTCGCCGCTGCGGTGGGAGACCTCGCCGTCCTGCGCCAGCGAAGGGGCGACGCCGCGCCCGGTCTTCACCTTGATCATCGCCGGCTCGCCGCCATATTTGATCGCATTGTCGATGAGATTCTGGATCGCCTGAAACAGCTCATCGCGATCGGCGGTGAGCGGGATCGGCCCGCCGTTCAGATTTTCAAAATCGACGATCGCGGCGGATTGCTCGAACACCGGCCGCAGGCTGTCGATGACGTCTTCAGCGAGCGAGGCGAGATCGGCTTGTCCGTGCGGCGGCACATGCTCGTGCAGTTCGATACGCGAGAGCGACATCAAGTCGGCGACGAGGCGCTGCATTCGTTCGGCTTGCGCCTGCATGATTCCGAGAAATTTTTCCCGCGCCTCCGGATCGTCCTTGGCGTGGCCGCGCAGGGTTTCGATAAAGCCGAGCAGCGAGGCCAAAGGCGTTCGCAATTCATGACTCGCCGAGGCGACGAAATCGGCGCGCATCTGTTCGACGCGGCGCTCGCCCGTCAGATCGCGGATATAGACAAGCACCCGGTCGCGCGGCGCGCTGTCATCGAGCGGCGCGACAAAGGCGCGGCAATGGCGCTCGACCGACCCGGTCGTCGAGAAGTCGACGACATGCGCGCCGTCGCCCTTGGCGACCGCGTCCGCCGCCTCGAACACGTTCGGCGCGCGCAGCGCCGCCGCGAAATGCCTTCCCTCGATATCCTTTGCGTTGAGGAATTCTTCCGCCGCCGGATTGGCGTGCTCGATGATTCCGGCCGCGTCGAGAATGAACAGCGGCTCCGGCAGGGCCTTGGCGACGTCGCGGGCGAGCCGCAGCGACGCGAGTTCGGCCTGCTGCGCGCTGATTTCATTGGCGATGACGCGCTCGACCGGCAGCGCCCATTCGCGGCCGGAAGAAAAGCGGTAGCGAACGCCGAGCGACAACAAAAACACGATCCAGGCGAGGGACGGCAGCCAGACATGCCGCGGCAGGCCGAAAAGCCGGGACTCGCTCGGGCCGTAGACGACGATGATGAGCGCGATCCCGGCGGTGATCGCCGCCGACCACAGGAAGTCGCGCGCCCGGACGCCGGCGGCGGTCCTTCTAATCAGCGCTGCGAGATCTTCCTGCATCAACCCGTTCCTTGCCCGATCCCGCCGCGCCGATCAAACGGCGCCGGCGCGTCGGGCGTCCTCGCGTCAGGCGCGAATTCTCTCGCCCCAGAGATCGTATTCGTCCGCGCCGGTGATCCTTGTCCGGACGATGTCGCCCGGCTTCAGCGAGGTTTCGCCCTCGAGGATGACGGCGCCGTCGATTTCCGGCGCATCGGCGTAGGACCGCGCGACCGCGCCGTCTTCGTCGACCTCATCGACCAGCGCGTCAAGTTCGCGCCCGATCCAGCCTTTGAGAATATCGGCTGAAATCGCCTGCTGCGCCGCCATGAAGCGGTGATAGCGCTCTTCCTTGACCGCTTCGGGGACGGCGCCGGGAAGATCGTTCGCCGCCGCGCCCTTGACCGGCTCGAACTTGAAGCAGCCGACGCGGTTGAGGCGCGCTTGCCCCAGCCAGTCGAGCAAAAATTCGAAATCCTCGTCCGTCTCGCCCGGAAAGCCGACGATGAAGGTCGAGCGCAGGACGAGGTCCGGTGCGATCGTCCGCCAGCGGCGGATGCGCTCCAGCGTCTTTTCCTGATGCGCGGGCCGGCGCATCGCCTTCAGCACCTTGGGGCTCGCATGCTGGAACGGAATGTCGAGATAGGGGAGCAGGCGCCCTTCCGCCATCAGCGGGATGACCTCGTCGACATGCGGATAGGGATAAACATAATGAAGGCGCGTCCAGACGCCGAGCGAGGAAAGTCCGCGCGCGAGGTCGAGAAATTGCGTCTTGTAGTCGTCGTCGCGCCAGGAATAAGGCGCATATCTGAGATCAAGTCCGTAGGCGGACGTATCTTGCGAGATGACAAGAAGCTCCTTGACGCCGGCCTCGACGAGCTTTTCGGCCTCCTTCAGCACCGCGTCGATGCGCCGGCTTTTCAGTTTGCCGCGCATCGACGGGATGATGCAGAACGAGCAGGCGTTGTTGCAGCCTTCGGAAATCTTCAGATAGGCGTAATGGCGCGGCGTCAGGCGAACGCCTTGCGGCGGCACGAGATCGAACAGCGGATCGTGCGGCGCGGGCGCCGCGTCATGCACCGCGCTCATCACCGCTTCATATTGATGCGGCCCGGTCACCGCCAGCACCTTGGGATGAACGTCGCGAATGACGCCTTCCTCGGCGCCGAGGCAGCCGGTGACGATGACGCGGCCGTTTTCGGCGATCGCCTCGCCGATCGCGTCGAGCGATTCAGCGCGCGCGGAATCGAGGAAGCCGCAAGTGTTGACGAGAACCGCGTCCGCGCCCTTGTAGTCGGGCGCGATCTCATAACCTTCGGCGCGAAGGCGCGTCAGGATGCGTTCTGAATCGACCAGCGCCTTCGGGCAGCCGAGACTGACGATTCCGATTTTCGGCGCATTGGGGGCGGTGCGAGCCATGGCCGCGCCCTTTATCTCATGTGCGGCGCCGGCGAAAGCTCACTTCCGGCGAACCGCCAGCGCTGAGAAAACAAGGCCGCTGATCGCCCCGGCGAGGCATTGCAGGCCAAATCCCGCCGTGGTTCGCGCGCCGGCGAGCGGGGAGATGCCGTCGAACGCCATGGCCATCGCGGTCAGCGCGACGCCGATCGCCGCCGCGCCGGCGAGCGGATAGGCGATGGGGGCGAGCGGCGTCAGCACCCGTTTGAGGCCGGCCGCGACCAGAAAGCCGATCGCCAGAGCGATGGCGATCACCGCCCCGAATTGCGGGATAAGTCCGACCAGATCGTCAAGGGTCATCGAAAGACGGCGGTCGAGGGAGATGACGGCCCCCGCCTCGCCGAGCGCCTGGATCACCATCTGGGTGTGAAACGCCGACGCCAGCGCGACGCCGACGATCGCCGCCGCCGCATAGCCGAGTACGATCCGCCCTATCGCCATTCCTGCGCCCCTTGTTTGCCGCCATCGCCGTGAAAAGATACTACTCGGCCCCGGAAGCAACGCCAACCGTCCCGGTAAGGGCGGCGAAGGAGACCGCATGACGACGATCATCCGCCTGTCGCTGGCCGCGCTCGCCGCCAGCGCCGCCGCCTGCGCTGGGCCCGCCGGCGAAGCGCGCAAGACCCAGACGACGCGCGCCGCGCCTGCGCCCGAGGGACAAGCGACGCTCAATGTCGAAACGCTCGCCGAAGGGCTGGTCAATCCGTGGAGCATGGCGTTTCTTCCGGACGGGTCGATGCTGGTGACGGAACGCGACGGCAAGCTGCGCGTCATCCGCGACGGCGCGCTGGTCGCCGAGCCGGTCGCCGGCGTTCCCGCCCCTTATGTGAAAAGCCAGGGCGGCCTCTTTGACATTCTCCTGCATCCGGATTTTGCAACCAATCGCACGATCTTTCTGTCCTACGCCGCGGGAACGCCGGAATCGAACGCAACGCGCGTCATCGCCGCGAGCTTCGACGGCAAGGCGCTGTCCGACATCCGGACGATTTTCGAGACGGCGACGATGAAAGACACGCCCGTGCACTATGGCGGGCGTCTCGCGCTGGCGCCCGACAACACGCTTCTGGTGACGGTCGGCGACGGCTTCGATTATCGCGAACAGGCGCAAAGTCTGTCGAGCGGTCTCGGCAAGATCGTGCGCGTCAATCTCGACGGATCGATCCCGGCGGACAATCCGTTCGCGGATAAAGACGGGGCGCGGCCGGAAATCTACAGCTACGGCCATCGCAACGAACAGGGCCTCGCCGTCGATCGGGAGACCGGGACCATCTGGGAGACCGAACACGGGCCGATGGGCGGCGACGAGCTCAACATAATCGACGCCGGCGCCAATTACGGCTGGCCGATCGCCACCTACGGGCTTGATTATTCCGGCGCGCAGGTGACGCCGTTCACCGCCTATGAGGGAACGAAACAGCCGGTCAAATATTGGGTTCCCTCGATCGGCCCGTCGGGCCTTTCGATTTATAAAGGCGATCTCTTTCCCGGATGGAAGGGCGATCTTCTCGTCGGCGCGATGGCGATCCCCGCCCTCCACCGTCTCGACATCGAGAACGGCGCGGTCGTCAGCGAGGAGCGCTATCTCGACGGCGAGCGCATCCGCGACGTGCGCGAGGGGCCGGACGGGGCGATCTACGTTACCACCGAAGACCATGACGGCGCGCCGATCGGCAAGGTGCTGCGGCTGACGCCGGCGTCGTAAGGCGCGACGCGATAAATAAATCGGTATGATGGGAACCGAAAATTGGTTCCGCCATTCCGGGGCGCGCCGCAGGCGCGAACCCGGAATCCAGCTTGTGGCACGGGATACGTTGCGATGTGGATTCCGGGTTCCGCCGCTTCGCGTCGGCCCCGGAATGACAGCGCTTGACGGTTCGCAATCTGCGCGAACCGATATTCGCCCTCAATTCTTCCCGTCCTCGACGTCCCTGACGTCTTCGAGCGGATCGAACTTGCCGTCGTTTTCCGTCGCTTCGTCATGGACGAGATAGCCGACGCCGGCGGCGGCGGCGAGAACGCAGCCATTGGTCGCAAGCAGCGCGGCGACGAGCGCAATCGCTTTTGACGGATAAATCATCAAGGGCCCCTGAATACCGAACGCCCATCCCTTACCCCCGCGGGGGTTAGCGAATGGGCGCCGGTTTTATTCAAGTTTTAAAAGGATTTTACGCCTTTTTGCGCCGCCCCATCCACCACATGCGCAAGATCGCGAGAACGATCAGGCCGAGGATGAAAAACGGCCAGCTGTGCGCGATGAAATTCACCGCCTCGGCGAGCGATTGCATCGAGGTGCGGCCGAAGGCGGAAAACGCCTCGGTCAGCGGCTTGAACATGCTGTAGGATTTTTCCGGATCCGACGCATAGGAAATCGACAGCGCCGACATCGCGACGCGCGCCTTGGCCGCTTCGAGCGAGGCGGTCATCGAGTCGATTTCGCCTTGCACTTCGGCGAGCGCGCGTTCGGCGGCGAGCACGTCGTTGAGCGATCCTTCGCGCGTTTCAAGAAGGTTCTTGATGCGCTCGCGCAGCGCCTTCTTGGCTTCAAGGCGCGCCGAATTGTCGATGATGAATTGCGTCAGATCCTCGGTCGAGACGGTGTTCGAGGTCAGCTCGCCGCCGGATTTTTCCGCGTCCGACGCGACGCCGCCGCGAAACGTCTCCAGCCATTTGGGTTCGGCGCGCAGGTTCAGATAGCCCGAGACCTGATCCTCGCCATAGGAGTTCACCGACGAGCCCATGACCTGACAGACTTTCGCGCCGGCCGCGATGCAGGCGCGCTCATGCGCGGCGACCATCGGCGCGATCGCGCCCTTGGGCGCGGTGACGCCCATCGAATAGGAATAAGCGAGCATGACGCCCGCATTGGCGACATCGCCGCCCCCGCCCGGCGGCGGCGGCTCGATCGGCATCACGGCGTCGCCCGCATAAGCAACGCGGCCCACCGACTGTTCGGCGGCGGCCATATCCGGCGCCGATGACGCCGGATAATCGGCGTCGCGCGAGCAGGCAGCCGTGAAGGCGAGAAGCAGGCTCCCGGCCAGCGCGGATTTCAGCAACAGTCGCGACATCTAACCCCTCCGCCCAAGATGGGCCGTTGATACGGGACAAGTCTATCCGGTCCCGCCATGGCGATCCAGCGGCGCCAATGGGGCGGAATTGCGCGCGCTTAAAAAAGGGCGTGTGGGAACTATCCTGCCCCCCGCTCCCCGCTCCCCCGTTTGCGGGCGAGCTGTCGCGAAGCGACTGAGGGGGGCGTCCGCATGGGCGGTCCGCGCGGAAAAAGCCCCCTCAGTCACGCTGACGCGTGACAGCTCCCCCGCGCGGGCGGGGGAGCGGGGCGCGCCGATCATTCGTGTACGATCAAGCCGCCGGCGTTTCCGACGCGGCGGCGGCCTTGTCGGCCTTTTCCTTGGCGCGCTCTTGCGCCTTGGTTTTGGGCTGCGCTTTTTTCGGATTATCGCCGTGCTTCCAGTTCGCAAGGCCCTGCGCCGTCAGGAAGCGCGCGACGCGATCGGTCGGCTGCGCGCCTTTCGAGAGCCAGTATTTGATGCGTTCGGCGTCGAACTGCACGCGCTTTTCGTCCGTCTTGCCCATCAGGGGATCGAAGACCCCGAGCTTTTCGATATAGCGGCCATCGCGCGCGGCGTGGCTGTCGGCCGCGACGATATGATAAAACGGCCGCTTCTTGGTGCCGCGGCGGGCGAGGCGAAGTTTCAAAGACATCTGGTGTTTCCTTTCTGAGATAGATCCGGGGGTTATTTCTTCTTGCCAAAACCGGGCAGACCGAGACCGGACGGCGCCGGCCCCATGCCTTTCATCGCGCGTTCGAGCGCGTCGAAATCTACTTCTTCCGTGGACGGCGATTTTCCGCGCCCGAGCGCCGAGAGGTCGGGCGCCGCGCCGCCGCGCATGCCGGGCATTCCCATGCCGCCCATCCCCGCCATCTGTGCGGCGAGGCCCTGCATCCCGCCACGCCCGAGTTTCTTCATCATGTCCGCCATCTGGCGGTGCGATTTCAGCAGCTTGTTGACGTCCTGCACCGACGTTCCTGAGCCCGAGGCGACGCGGATCTTGCGCTTGGCGTTCATCAGCGCCGGCTTCTTGCGCTCTTCCTTCGTCATCGACGAAATGATCGCTTCTTGACGCTTGATTTCCTTGTCGTCGAGGCCGCCGGCGGCGTCGAGCGCCTTCTTCATTTTTCCCATGCCGGGAAGCAGGCCCAAAATCGCGCCCATGCCGCCCATCTTGCGCATCTGGCGAAACTGGTCGGCGAGATCGTCGAGATCGAACTCGCCCTTCGCCATTTTCTTCGCGGCTTTTTCAGCCTTGTCGGCGTCGATCTGCTCGGCGGCTTTTTCGACGAGGCTGACGATGTCGCCCATGCCGAGAATGCGGCCCGCCATGCGGCGCGCGTCGAAAACGTCGATGGCGTCGAATTTCTCGCCGAGGCCGATGAATTTGATCGGCTTGCCGGTGACCGCGCGCATCGAGAGCGCGGCGCCGCCGCGCGCGTCGCCGTCGACGCGCGTCAGCACGATACCGGTCACCGGAAGGCGCGTCTTGAACTTGTCGGCGGTGACGACCGCATCCTGACCGGTCAGCGCATCGACGACGAGCAGCGTTT
>MEMM01000136.1:5076-18861 GCA_001767925.1 Alphaproteobacteria bacterium RIFCSPHIGHO2_12_FULL_63_12 | reverse complement strand
TGTCGAGCATGACGACGTCATAACCGCCGAGGCGCCCCGCCTCCATCGCGCGCGCGGCGATCTGTTGCGGCGACTGGCCCGCAACAATCGGCAGCGTCTTGACGCCCGTCTGTTCGCCGAGAACTTTCAGCTGCTCCATCGCCGCCGGGCGGCGGGTGTCGAGCGAGGCCATCAAGACGCGCTTTTTCTCGCGCGTCTGTAAACGGTTGGCGATTTTCGCGGTCGTCGTCGTTTTGCCCGAGCCTTGAAGACCGACCATCAGGATCGGCGCCGGCGGCGCCATCGCGAGATCGAGCGCGGCGTCGTCCGCCTCGCCGCCGAGCGTGTCGGCGAGCGCGTCATGGACGATTTTGACGACCTGCTGGCCGGGCGTCACCGAGCGCAGAACTTCGGCGCCGACCGCGCGCTCGCGCACTTTCGCGATGAAATCCTTGGCGACGGGGAGCGCGACGTCGGCTTCGAGCAGCGCCACGCGCACTTCGCGTAGCGCGGCGTCGACATCCTTCTCCTCGAGCGCCCCCCTGCCGCGGAGCTTCTCGAATATGCCGCCGAGCCGTTCGCTCAGACTTTCAAACATCAACGCCTCATGACGCCAAACGCTTTCGGCCGCCGAGAGGGCGTCACCCCGACGCCCGTGCGCGAAGCGCACAAACGCAAGGGCCCGCCGACGGCCCAAACACCATCGGCCGCCGAGAGGGCATCACCCCGTCGGCGGCGGCTTCCCGGCCCCGTCCCTTTTTCTCGTCAGGGGGTCGTGCCGGCAAAGCCTGGAAGACGAACTTCCGGATTTGAGGGGCGGTCTTTAGGCCGGGGGAACGACGAAGGCAAGTCGGGGGCGGGCCGCCGGGCTGCAAGTGAGCGCTCACTCACGCGTGCGGCAAAAATATTTTCGGGATCCTGTCACGTTTGGGGCCCCTCAATCGTCTTGGCGTCAGGGCGCGCATCGTTCCGGCGGCGCGCGCCGGCTCTTTGACATGGTGAATGGACGCAGGTCCGGTTCGATCGCCCCGGTTAGATCGGATTGGCCGTGCGTTTTTTGGGCGCTCACCCAATCTGCCCTGAGCGGAACCAGAGACTGGTTCCGTCACTTCGTGGCGATTGAGGGGGCGTCATCCGCGCCGCCCGACAGAAGAGGCCGCCAGCCAAAGGGGGCGCCTTTTCCGGCTGGAGGCCGCGCCGGCGCTCAACAAACCGCCAGGCGCCAAGCGGTCACAGCGCCGGCTTGCCCCGGAAGATCTCCTCGTCCAGCTCGCCTTCCCATTTGGCGACGGCGACGGCGACAGTCGCGTCGCCGGTCACATTGACGACGGTGCGCATCATGTCGAGCACGCGGTCAAACGGGAAGATGAAGCCGACGACGAGCGCGGTGTGCTCAGGCGTCACGCCGAAGACCTGCAAGACCGTCGCCAGCAGAAAGAGCGACGCTGAGGGAATGCCGGCCGCGCCGATCGAGACCAGCGCCGCGGCGAGCGCGATCAGGAAATAATGCTGCGGCTCGAGCGTGTAGCCGAAGGCCTGCGCGGTGAAGAGCGCGACGATGCCGAGATACAGCGCGGTCCCGTCCATGTTGATGGTCGCGCCCAAAGGCAGGACCGAGCCGGCGACCGATTTCGACACCCCGAGATTTTTGCGCACGCTGGCGATCGTGACCGGCAGCGTCGCCGAGGACGAGGAGGTCGAATAGGCGACCATCATCGCGTCGAGAATGCCTCGGAAAAAATTGACGAAAGGAAGCCTCAGCCAGAATTTGAGGATCGATCCATAGACGATCCCCATATGGAGGAAGCAGCCGAGATAGACGGCGATCGCCAGCATGAAGACCGCCGTGAACGCCTCAACGCCCTTCGTTCCGGCGACATGGGCGATCAGCGCGAAGACGCCGAAGGGCGCAAGCTCCATGATCCACTGGGTGACGACCAGCACCTTGTCCGAGGCAAAGGCGAAAAAGCGCGCGGCGGGCGCGCCGGCAGAGCCCATGAAAAGGAGAGCGACGCCAAAGACAAGCGAGGCGAAGATGACGATGAGAATATCGCCCGAGGCCGCGGCGACGCCGAGCGCGAACAGCAGGGCGAAGAGCGCCCCCGACAGCGGCCGCTTTTCGCCGCCGGCATTCGAGCGGAACGCGGCGATCGCGCCGGCGGCGACGAGGATCGCGGTCAGCGCCAGCGTCATCGGATCGAAGGCGAGAAACGCCTCGAACGGATTTTTCATCGCCATCGCGGCGAGCCGCTCGAAGAACCCGGCGCTTTCAGCCGAAATAGATTTCGGCGCGGCGGCGCCGAGATCGACGCCCGCGCCGGGGCGAAAAACCGTCCCCATGAGGAGGCCGATGATGTTCGCGAAGAAGGTCGTCGCGAGATAGAGCAGGATCGTTCTGAGGCCGATCGCGCCGAGCCTTGCCGGATCTCCGAGCGCGAGAACACCGGCGACCAGCGTCAAAAAGATCAGCGGAATGATCACGAGGCGGATCATCGCGATAAAGATGTCGCCGACGATCCTGACATTCAGCAGCAGCGCCTCGGCGGCGGCGGCGTCCATCGAGCGCGAGACGAGAAGACCGAAGGCGACGCCAAGGCTGAGACCCAGAAAGACGCGCTTCCACAGCTTGATCCCGAACCACCACGCCATCAATCGGCTATTCTCCTCGCTTGCGGCGAGGAGAATACAGGGCTGAGACCTGAAGGGAACCCCGCGATGCGGATTATTGCGGGCCGCCCATCAACATGCGCGCGAAATAGACAAATTCGAGCGCGGTGCGGTGCGCGAGCTGATCCTGGTTCGCGGTTCCGCCGTGGCCGCCTTCGATATTTTCATAATAGAACGGCTTGTGGCCGAGCGCCGTCATCTTCGCGACCGCCTTGCGCGCGTGGCCCGGATGCACGCGATCATCCTTGGTCGATGTGTAGAAAAAGACTTTCGGATAAGCGACGCCGGCTTTCAGATTCTGATAGGGCGAATATTCCGAGATATAGGCCCACTCCGCGGGAATATCAGGATCGCCATATTCGGCCATCCACGAAGCGCCGGCGAGAAGCTTGTTATAGCGCTTCATGTCGAAGAGCGGCACGCCGCAATCGATCGCCGCATAAAGATCGGGGCGCTGCGTGAGGATCGCGCCCATCAACAGGCCGCCATTCGACCGGCCGATCGCGCCAAGCTTTTGCGGGCTGGTGACGCCGGTCTTGATGAGGTCTTCGGAAATCGCGATGAAGTCGTCGAAGGAGTTCTGGCGTTTTTCCTTCAGCGCCGCCTGATGCCAGGCGGGGCCGTATTCCGAACCGCCGCGAATGTTCGAGATGACGAGTACGCCGCCGCGCGACACCCACATCTTTCCGGCGAGCGCGCCATGTTGCGGGCGCGACGGGTCTTCATAATAGACAGGCAAGATCGGATTGAGGAAGCCGCCATAGCCGTACTGGATCGTCGGCGCGTTCCCTTTTGCCAGCACGTCTTTCTTGCCCATGACGAAATAGGGGACTTTCGTTCCGTCTTTCGAGGTCGCAAAGCGCTGGTCGACGACGACATCGCTGGCGTCGTAATAGGCCGGCGCCTCGATGATCTTTTTCACCTTGTTCTTCGCCGTCACGAAATACAGCGCGGTCGGCGAGGTCTGGCTTTCGTAAGAGAGGATGGCGTCATCCGTGCCGCCGCCCGCCGAGATGATCTTGACGACGCCGGCGTCCGGCAAGGCGATCGGCGAGGCTTTCCAAGCGCCGGTCTTCTTGTCGCGTTTCAGCCGCGCGGCGCGGCCCGAGACATTGTCTAGATATCTGACAAGAATGTCGCTCTTGCCGATGGCGACGCTGCCGTCGTCGATCGACTGCGTTTTCGTCGGCGCCATGACGATCTCCGCCGCGCCTGACGCAAGATCCAATGCGATGAGCGCGCCGGAAGCGTAATCGGCGCCGTTATGACTCCACGGCTCGCGCAGGAGCGCGATCGCTCGGCCGTCAAGGACGCCGAGGAGGTTCGAGCGCTGCGGCAGCGGCAATTTTTGCAGCTCGCCCGCGCCGCCATTGGCCGCATAATAAAAGTCGCTGCCGAAGAAATCGACGGCGCGATTGGCGAAGACATGCGCGCCGCTCTCATCCTGTTCGACCGCGGGGAAAACCGCGACGTCAGTCGGCGCGCCTTCGAGGAAGACAGGCGCGTCGGCGACCGGGGCGCCGCGGTCCCAGAGGCGCAGGCGAACCGGATAGCCGCTGGTCGTCAGCGATCCCTCGCCGAGATCGGCGCCGACGAGAAGCGTGTCCTGGTCGATCCAGGCGAGGTTGGATTTGCCTTCCCCGAGCGCAAATCCGTCGTCGACGAAAGACTTGGTTTGCGTGTTGAATTCGCGCCAGTAGCCCGCGTCCTTGCCGCCGTCCGACAGCTCGATCATGCAGTGAACATAAGCCGGCGACAGGCAAGCGACGGCGCCCGCGACCCAGTTGCGGCCTTCGTCTTTTGCAAGTTTGTCGTAATCGAGGACGGTTTCCCATTCCGGCGCGCCAGCGCGGTAGCTTTTGACCGACGCCCGCCGCCACACGCCGCGCACGCTCGCCGCGTCCTGCCAGAAATTGTAGACGTGGCCATTGTGGATCGCGCCGTCCGGAACGCGCGCGGTCGAATTGAGGATCTCTCTCGCCTCCGCCTGCATCGGCGCAAATCGCGCATCGGCTTCCAGCGTTGCAAGGCTCTCGGCGTTTTGCGCGCGCACCCAGTCGAGGGCTTTTTCGCCTTCGACCTCTTCAAGCCAGAGATAGGGGTCTTGCGCCTGTTTCGCCTCAGCCGACATGACGAGCATCACCGCCGCCGGCGCCGCAATCGCGAATTTCCTGAGCATTCGAACTTACCTCCGGTGATTAAGTGCGGGCCGCGCCGCGCGCGGCACGATAGGCCGCTGTCCCGTTTTCGTGCAATGATTGCAAGCCGCGTCATGGGATGAAGCGTTACCGTCCCGCGACGCGCCGAGCGCGCGTCAATAAGGCCTTAACCATGGCAGGCGGCGAAATTAAAGGGCGCCGGCGCGGAAATCCTAAAGTTTTAAGAAGCGGCTTAGCGAAGGTTTGAGCGGCGGCACGTAGCCTGCACTGACCGCGATGAGGCAATTCTTCGTAGAGAAGTATGAAAACGACAAAGTCAGAACAACGCCGTTATCGCCGCATTCCGCTCGATTTGCCCGCCCGCGTCATTGTTAACGGCATCGACGAATATGACGGCCGCCTGTTGAACATTTCGCCCGGCGATCTTTCCGTCGTGGTCGACGCCAAAATCGTCAAGGGCGACGCCGCGGTCATCTACGTTTCCGGTCTCGATGTCATCGAAGGGCGCATCGTGCGCACGTTTCCGGACGGATTTGCGCTCTCCTTTCTTCTCTCGCGCCGTCGCCGCGCGCTGCTCACCGAGCAGCTGATGCTGCGCGCCAACCCGAATTTCGCCGCAGGACTTTCCGATCGTCGCGGCGCGCCGCGCCATCCCGCCGCCGAACAGCGCATGGTCTGCCGGCTTCCCGGCGGCGGCTCGCTGTTCGTGCGCGTCCTCGATCAGTCCGTGGACGGAGTGTCTGTCGAATCGCCGCGCAAACCCGCGGTCGGCTCCGCCATTCATGTAGGCCGCCAGCCGGCGATCATCTTGCGCCACACGCCGCGCGGCTTTGTCGCCGTCTATGAGCGCGCGGTCGCCGGCAAAGACGCATCGGTTACTTCGCTGCCGAAGCTTCGCGCCGTCTAGGTTTGACCATATATCGTCCCCGATAGCGGGAGCGATCAGGATTCTGGCTGCGCGATGACGTAAGCGCGCAGATTGTCGATCACCGACCGCGCATCGAACGCCTCTGGATTGTCGGCGGGCTTTTGTCCCTTGTGCATCGAGACGAAGGCGATCGCCGTATAGCGCGTGTATTCGCGCGTGGAATAATCGCCATAGCCCGCGCCGCCCCATCCCCAGCCATAGGCATAATAGGGGAAGGCGCAGCAATATGGTCCGTAGCCGTAATAATAGCGGCCATAGAAGGCGGGATTGGGCGAGGTCGAATAGCGCTTGTTGGCTTCGGTGTCTTGCTCCGAGACGACGAAATAGTCGAAGCCGTTTTCAACCGTCAGCTCCGCCGCGCGATAGAGAAGAAACGTCTCGACCGTCTCGCGCGTCGTCGATGAATTGCCGCGGAAAACGATCCGGTAGCGGCCATCCTCGATTTTCTGATCCGAAAACCCATAAGGGTTGTTGCCGGACGCCGGCCCGTAAGGCGTCGATGTCGCGCAGGCGGCGAGCAAAAGCGTCACGGCCGCCGCCAAAATCACCCTCAACATAAAACTCTCCTCAAGCCGCCCCGTCTCCGGTCAACCGCCGGCCCCGCCTGAATATAGGCCATCCGGCTCGGGAAAACAAAGCCCCGGCCCTCATCCTCCAGGCGCGCCTCCGGCGGCCATAGGCGGGTTAGCCGGCCATGATTTGATGGTGATGTCGCGTTGCGGAAACGGAAACTCGACGCCCATTTCGTGCAACCGGTCCCACAGCGCCAGCATCACCTGGCTGGTCACATTGGCGACGCCGTTCGCCGGATCGTTGATCCAGAAGCGCAGATCGAAATTGACCGAACTGTCGCCGAATTCAACGAGATTGCACATCGGCGCGGGCGCCTTCAGCACGCGGTCGACGCTGACAGCGGTTTCCTCCGCCGCCTTTTTCACGGCCCGAAGATCGCGCACGCCATAGGCCACGCCGAACTGCGCGTGCAGCCGAACCGTGCGGTCCGAATGCGACCAGTTGATGACGCCTTCCTCGATGAATTTGTCGTTGGGTATTAGGTGCGATTTTCCGTCGCGCGTTTTCACCGTGACATATCGCGCATTCATTTCCGCGACCCATCCGAAGGTCGATCCGACCTCGACCACGTCGCCCGGCTTGATCGACTTGTCGGCGATCAGCGTGAAACCCGCGAAAAAATTCGAAATCGTCCGCTGCAAGCCGAGGCCGATGCCTAGGCCGACGGCGCCGCCGAAGATCGCCAAGGTCGCGAAGTTGAAGCCGACAATCTGCAGCGCGAGAAGAAAAGCGGCGGCCGGAAGAATGACGTCGAGGATCTTGATCAGCAACGCCTGCAGAGACGGCGTCAATTCGTCGACGGCCGAAATCTGGCTCTTCAAAAAGCGGCTGACGAGACTCGAGATCCAGAACAGCGCCGCGAAGATGAAGATGACGCGTACCAGATCGAGCGCCGAGAAAGTCGATGCGGCGCCGCCCTCCCCGACGCCGACAGGAATCGATATGCTGTTGAGATAGCGCACCGCTTCGTCTAGCAGCCCCGCGGCGTCGAGCGCCGCGATCGGCCAGACGACATAAAACGCCGCACGCGACCAGAAGGGCGAGCGGATGACGAGAGTGATCAGCCGGATGACGATCCAGGCGGCGAGAAGGCTGATCGCCGCCGCGACGATTTCGCTTTTCCGGCCCGCGGCGGCGAGCGCAAGCGCCGCGCCCTGCCAGGTGAGGTAAAGCGCGATCGGCGTTGCAATATGCGCGAAGGCGTTCGCCGCCCGGCGCAGCACGCCGAAAGGCGCCCGCGGCGCGACCTGGGCCATGATCAGCTTGCGCAATTGCGGGCCGAACAGCGCTGCCGGGATCAGCGCGGCGGCGATGACGCCGATCTGAATTGAAACATCGACAGACGACAGCTGCGTTTTCAGCCAGTGAAGAAGGTTCTGCAGCCGGTCGTCGGCGCCGCGTGCGCCGATCAGATCGCCAATCGCGGAGTCGTCGCCCGGCGGAGCCTCTTCCAGCATCAGATCATCGGCCTGAAACAGCGGTTGGTCTTGCTGCGCCCAAATCGAGCGGCCGGGAAATCGCAGCCGAAATTTGATAGCAGGCGTCGCCGCTGCAGACAAATGCGTCAGCAGGGCGCGCGTCGCGCGTCAGGCCGCCGCAGCCGGCGCTTCTTCAAATCTCGCCGGCGCGGATTTTCCCGGCAGGCAGGCGCGCAAAATCGCCGCCGCATTTTCGCGGCGTCCGCGCGCCAGACGGTTCAGCGACTGCGCGAGCCCCGCGCCTATCGCCACCGGCGCCAGTAACGGACGCCATTTCATCGCGAACAGGATGCGCGAGCGCGTCATGTGATAATCCGCGAGCGGCGACCGCTCGGACGCCTGACCCGCATCGGCCCGACGGCTTTTCGACGCGGCGCCGTAACGGTGATAGACAATCGCGCCGGGCGCCCAGGCAGGCCGGTTCGGCGGCCCGCCAGCGAGCGCCCAGTCGGCTTCTTCGTAATAGAGAAAATAGCGCTCATCGGGATAGCCGGCGCGCGCCAGATAATCGCGGCGAAAAGCGATCGCGGCGCCGAGCGGATAGCTGAGGCGCGCCTCGACCTGCTGGCGATCCGGCGCTTCGCTGCAGTCGGCGCCCTCGCCGATATTGCGCCCGATCAGAAAGAACGGATCGAGCGACGCGCCGCCGAAGCATTGAACCTTGTGCGGAGTGTCGAAGCCGACAACCGTCGCGCCGCAAAGGCCGGCGCGATCGTCATTGAGCCGCGCGGCGAAGGCGGCGAGCGAATCGCGCGCGATCAGCGCATCGGGATTGAGCAGCAAAAAGCGATCAACGCCCGGCGTCGCGGCGAGCGCGCGCAGCCCCGTATTGCACCCGAAGGCGAAACCGCCGTTTTTAGGGGAGCGAATAAGGCGCAAGGCGCCGGCCTTTAGCACGCCCGGATCGGCGAAGACCGGCGCGCGGCGTTCGATCGGCGACGGCGGCGCCTCTGGAACATGCGGGACAAGCCCCTTGATCACGCGATCGATTTCATCCGCCGACCCGTCGGGCGAGGCGTTGTCGACAATGATCGCGACCGCGCCGCCGGCGCCGAGAAAGCTGAGCGCCGCATCGATCGCGAGGCGCCCGCAATTATAATTGACGATCACGGCGCCGAAGCGGCTTTCCTGTCGCATCAGCCGCGCTCCGGTCCGAGCAGTACCGCCGCCGCCTCGGGACTGAGCGCCGACGAAAACGCTTCAAGGAATTTCTCATGCAAATCGAATTGCGGGTTTTCTCCGTAAACGGAAGAGACCCGCAACAGGGCGCCGTCGCTCGGCCCCGATCGGCTCTTGAGGCGGCGCCAGCCGGTGTCGATCGGCCGTGTCGTATAGGCGTCACCGTCACGCAGCCAGTAACTGACGGCTTCATGACGGGAAGGGCTTTGCGTGCTGAGATTGATGATCGGCACCGCGTGTCCGCGCGCGTCGACGACGCTCTCGCGGCGGTCCAGAATTTCAAACCCCTGCGCGACGTAACATTTTTCCGGGCGATGGAGGCGGACGGAATCCCCTCGCGGCGGGCCATAGGCGGCGACCAGCGTGATGACGCGGCCGAGGTCGTCCCGATAGGCGCGGTAAGCGACGGCCTCGCCGGGACCAGGCTCGGATTCGGCCGGCAGCACCGCCTGCGAAATCGCAACGCGCCTCCACGCGCCGAATTCCTCGGGCAGCAGCGCTTCGAGATCGGGCGCGGCCGCAACCGTTTCTCTCACGGGCTTCAGGCTCGCGGTCGCAAGACCGGTCAACGCCATCAAGGCGGCGATGAAGCCGACGCGGATCAAATGCCCGTTCATGCCGCACGCCGCTGCGCAAAGACCAACAGCGCAAGACTGTCGATCAGAAAGACAAGTCCGAGCGCCGCCGCGAACATCAATAGACCGGCGCCCTCGTGCATGAAGCCCTGCCCGGCGTCGTAGCCGAGATAATAGGTGATCAGCGTCAGCGTCATCACGCGCAATATGTTCGCGGCGACAGCGATCGGCGCCAACGACAGGAGCACGACCGCGTTGATGCGCCAGTCCTTGTGCTTGACCGCATAAAGATAGACGGCGCCGACCGCCGTCAGCGCGATCAGCGAATTAAGGCCCGAACAGGCGGCCGCGACGAGAAGCTGATATGGACCCGCCGAAATCACGGCGCCGGCATGCGCGACAGGCAGGCCAGCCGCATAAAGAACGTCGGCGACAATTTTCGACACCAACATCTTCAGCGGCGCCGTCAACGCATCGATCGCCCAACCCGGCCAGATGATGAGATACAGCGTCAGCGCCAGCGGAAACCACAAGCGCCGCGCGCCGCGCCAGCCGAGCAGCGCGATAACTGTTCCCGAGGCGACGAAAAACTGGGAGGCTGAAAGAAAAAGCACAGTTTCTCCCGCCCCGCCGAGCGCGATCAGCGCGAGCCCGGCGGCGAGCAGCGAAAACCCGGCTAACTGTTCGCCGGCGGTTCTCATCAGCGAAAATTTTTCGGTAAGAAGCCGGACGCCGGCGGCGCCGATGGCGATCGCCATGATGATCAGGGCGTGCGCGTTTTCGTCTTCGCGCCACGGCCCTGAGGCGAAGTCCATGTATACCGGCGCGTATAAAAACAGCAGCGCCGCGCCAAGCGCGAGAAGCGTCGCCGTGCGGCGCACGTCGAAGTGAAAGCTTCCGGTCGGTCGGGCGAGCGCGGACATCGCCGCCTCCTGTCAGCCTGCAAGCGCCGCGCCGATGATCGATGCGTCGATCTGGCGGAGCGCGGTGTTCAGCGACTTCAATTCGGCGAGCCGGTCCAGATTGCGACGGGTGACGATAAAAACGCCGCCAGCGGCCGCCCATACGAATTGAGCATCGGCGACCGGCCCGAACGGCGTCGTCATGACGAGAACGATGTCATACGCGCACCGCAGATAGTCGAATGTGAGATTGAGCGTCTTGCCGGAGAGAAGTTCGTGCGCGGACGGCGACATCTCGCCCGCCGTCAGCACACTGAGATTGGCGATAATGGTCGGCCGGATGGCGTCGCGAATATCGCATTGCGCCGAGAGCGTTTCGCGTAGGCCGGGTCCAGCGGGAAGAGAAAATCTCGTCGCCAACCGAGTCGCGCGCAGGTCGGCGTCGACGATGAGGACGCGCTTGCCGATCTGAGCGAAGGAGACCGCCAGATTGAGCGTGACATGATCGGCTTCGCGGCTCGATCCGTTGGCGGCGATCGCGAAGAGGTTCAGCTTTTCCGCGTCTTTCGAGGTCAGCAGTCTTGTGCGCAGCGCCCGAAATTGCTCGGCTTCCTTCGACGCCGGGCGGCGGACGATGATCGCATTCGACGGCAGCCTCCCCTCGCCTTCCCGCTCGCGGATGAATCCGTTCTGGACGCCGAGCGCCGTCTCGACATCTTCCCGCGTCAGCAGACCAAGCTTCGATGCGGCCTTCGCGAATGGCGCATTCGTCTGACGCTGCAATTCGACGATTTTTGCAATCGCTTCATCATTGAGCTTGCCAAGCCGAATGAGCGTCGCGCCCAGTCGGCGGTCATGCTCGGCGCGTGCCTGCGCAACCGCTGGAGTCGTCTTGCGAGATGACGGCGGCGGCGCGCTTTGACTTAGACGTCGACGGACGGCGCTCATGACGCGAGCCTCAATTTGAAGTGTTTGCGCTTGCGTCCCAGCGCGGCTGGCGCGATCTCGGCGACGATCTGGGTGCGAAAGCTCTGACGCACGGTCTCCATGGAGCGGATTCGGCCTTCATAGAGTTCGACGAATACCGCGACCGCCGCACCAAGCGCCGCGCCGGCAAACGCGCCGATCAGCGCCACCAGCCATATCGAGAGCGTCACCGGGTCCGAGGGAGGCGTCGCACGAGAAAGAAGAAACACATCGATCGAGTCGACACGCGACTGGAGGGTTTCCTGCAATGTCCGCGTGGTGACGAGGTTATAGGTATCCTGGCTCGCGGAGACCTTGTCCTCAAGAAGATCGTAAGCCTGCCGCGTCTGCTGCATGTCCATGAATTCAGACTTCAGCCGCGCGGCTTGCGCTTCAAGCGCCGCGACGCGGCCGGCGGCGAGTTCAGCGCGCTCGCGCACTGCGCGCAGAATGTCGTTTTCAAGCGTCGCCTTTTCCTGCGCTGCTTCGATATAATCGGGATATTTTGGTCCATAGCGTTCGGCGAGGCGCGCGACGACCGGCGCCACCGCGATGAGCCGCTCCTGCGATTCGCGCGCGGACGTCGCCTCGAACGGCAAGGGGAAACTGATCATCGCGCTTTTCGGCAAGGCTTCCGCCCGGCGCAGGAGCGATTGTTCCTCTGCATTGTCGGCGCGCGCCTGCGCGAGGCGCTCGGTCACCGCCGAAAGTTCAACTTCAGCCGATTCCGTTTTGTACTGCCCAAGCGGCAGGACGCCGGTTTTTTCACGAAACGCCGCCAGATCGTTCTGGGCGTCGGCGACGCCGTCGGCGAGTTCCTGCGTTTCATCGGAAAAGCTCGCGGCGCGCCGCGCTGACTGACGCTGCTTCTTGTCGAGCACCGTCGACATGTAGGCGGAGGCGAAGGCGTTGGCGACGCGCGCGGCCTGCGAGGGATCTTCGGCGCGAAACCCGAGCTCCAGCGTGCTTTCGATTTCGTTCGAGGTGACGCTGAGATCGCGCAGCAATCTGTCCGCCGCCCACAGATGGAGGTCGTTGCCTACAACAGACTCGCCGCCTGTTTCGTTGCGCCAGAGCTCCTCAAAATCGGAAAGTACGATGAAGCCGTCCTTTGAGAGCTGGTCGATAACTTCGATCGCGACGGTCCGGCTCGAGGCGATCGCCGCTTGCTGGCCGAGATATTCGCCGACGCGGACCCGCGGCTCGATGAGGCCGGTCAATTCGTTGCGCTGAAGCGAGTCGACCTGCACTTTCGCCGCCGACAGATATTTTGTCGGCAGCACGACGCCGAGCAGCACGCCGACGCCGAGCCCCACCGCGGTCGCCCAGATGAGGATCAGCTTGCGGAATTTCAGAACGGAAAAAAGATCAAAGACGCCCATGTCACTTCGATTTGTTCTCGGCGGCCGGCGCCGCGGTCGGACGGTAGTAGGCGACGTCGACGTCCTTCTTCAGGCGCGCCAGAAATTCTTCGGCCCGTCTGGCTGCCATCTGCTCCATGAGAAGGCGGCGCGCGAGCTGCGGCCATTCGGCCGAGGCGACGACATCGTCCCGGATGGCGGCGATTTTGAGAATCTGCGTCTCCTGATCGCCCTTGATGACGATGTTGTCGCGCACCGCATATTTCGCCAGCTGCTCACGAACCGGCGCCGGAAACGCGGCGCCTGACTGGGTCGCGGGGGAAATCGTATAATGCGCGCCAGCCTTGTCGAGCACCAAAGAGAGGCGCGCAAAATCCGCTTCGCGATCGAAAAGCGGCGTCAGCGCCTTTTCATTGAAGTTCTTCGTCTCCAGCGTAAAAATGGTGAAATCATAGAGTTTGCGCGAGGCGAATAGCGCGGGGTTTGCGGCGATGAAGTCGTCGACCTCGGTCCGGGTCGGCTCGGGCGGCTGGCTGGCGAGCGCCAGATAATAGTCGGCGAGCGCCTGGTCTTGCGCGGCGTACATGCGCGCCATGGTTTCCGGCTTGCGATGGAGGTTCGTCGCCCGCGCCGCATTCGCGAGCAGCGTGCGGTTCATCAAACTTTCGAGGGCGATACGCTCTGCATTCGGATCGTTCGGCGAGACGCCGATGCGGCCCATTTCTAACCGCAGTTCCGTCAGCGTGATTTCGCGGCCGCCGACCTTGGCGACGACTTGGGTCTTGCCGCTGGCGACAGTTTTCTTTTCCGCCTGCGGCGCCGCGGGCGCGACGGAAGCCGTGCACAATAGGGCTGCCAGAACCGGTATAAAGATCGATCGACGCATTCGCTCTCCCTCACCTCGCCGTCAACATCGCCGTCATCTTCCGGGCGCGCCACCAACGGATTCGCGCGAGCACTGACGCCGCGGCAAACCGGTCGCGCGCCGAGGTCAGCTCGGCGCTTGTCATCACTCGCA
>MEMM01000136.1:0-5060 GCA_001767925.1 Alphaproteobacteria bacterium RIFCSPHIGHO2_12_FULL_63_12 | reverse complement strand
TCAGGGCGCAAAACGCATCCCTTCGGTCGATGCCCGCCCAGCGCTCCGCGATGAGCCGCTCCCACTTGCGGATCAATTCGCTCCAGTCCCGGCGCGCCGGATGGGCGACTATTGATTTAGGGTTAAAAGCTAAATGAAACCCTAGCGCGGCGGCGCGGCGGCACCAGTCGACATCTTCGGATAAACCATTTGTAAACGGACCGATCGCCAGCGCCGCCTCCCGCCGGACAAACAGATTGGCGGTCGCCGAGAACCGCTTGTTCTCGATATAATCGCGCTGCTGGAAGGCAAAAACCCGCTCGAACGCTTCGACCGGCGTCGGACGGTCGGCGTCTGCAATCGTGACGACGATCCTCCCGCCGGAAAGCTCCGCCTCTTTCAGCCCTTCAAGGCCGCGCTCGATCCAGTCAGGCGCCGCGATGCAGTCGGCATCAATGAAGGCGATCGCGCGGCCGCGCGCACGGGTGAGCGCCGCGTTGCGCGCACAAGCGGCGCCGCGTTCAACGGCCTCGATGAACAAGACGTTTGGAAATTCTCTGGCGATCGCCTCGACGCCGCCCGGGGTCGCGTTGTCGGCGACGATGATTTCGGTGGCGGCGCGCGGATAGCTCTGGCGCGCTAGGCTTTCAAGGCATTTGATCAGCAACGGGCGCTGATCATAATGCGGGATGATGACGCTGACGTCCGGCTCGTCGAGTGATGTCACGGGCGCGCGGCGGGACGCGGCGCCGCCCCTCCCGCCGGGGCGCGTTCTTCGGCGCGCGTCCGGATGCGGCTTTCAAATGCCTTGGCGTAAGCGCGCAGGAGAACCGGCGCGGAATAATTCCAGCTGAATTGACGCACCACGCGCTCGCGTCCGATGGCGCCCATATCGCGGCGAAGTTCCGGGTCGCCGAGCAACGCGTCGATCTTCATGGCGAAATCGGCGACATTGTCGGCGCGCGCGTAAAATGACGCGCCGCCGGCCGAACGTCGCCCTTCGGTCAGCTCGAATTGCACGATCGGTTTGGCGAGCGCCATATATTCGAGAATCTTGTTCATCGTCGATTTGTCGTTCATCGCGCAGCAACGATCCGAATTGACGCAGACATCCGCGGTGTTCAGCACCTTCAAAAAAAGATCGTCCGGCACGCGGCCGTAGAAAGTGAAATAGTCGTCGACGCCTTTTTCCGCCGCCAGCATTTTCACCGCGGCAAGTTCAGGTCCATCGCCGATAATCGCAAAATGGGTATCGCGCCGGCCGATCTGACCAACGAGATGCGAAGCCGCGCTGACGAGGAGGTCGAGCCCTTCCTGCCTGCCGATAACGCCGACATAACCGACGAGATATTTCCGGCCATGCTTGAGCGAGGGGTCGGCTGGCGCGATCGTCATGCGTTCAAGGCGCGGGCCGGAGCGAACGACAAAGACTTTATCGGGCGCCATTCGCCCGCGCCCCACAGCGATATCGCGATAGGACTCATTGGTGGCGATTGATACGTCCGCGAGCGCGAAGGTCATCCGCTCGAGCAGGAGCAGCGCGGCGTGAAAAAACCCCTTGCGGCCGAACTTCGCCTCAAATAGTTCCGGGCAAAGATCGTGGTGATCGAAGATGAAGCGGACGCCGAACAGCAGCTTGAACAGCGCCGCGACGAGGAAAATCAGATCCGGCGGATTGCAGGCGTGAATGACGTCGAAACCACGCTCGCGCCGGACCTTGAAGGCGAGGCGCGTTTGTTCAACCAGCGCCGTCGCATATTCATGAAGATAGCCGAAGCGCCGGTCGCCGGCTTCGGGAAGGCGGTGGCGATAGACGTGAACGCCGTCGATTTCTTCGTAATCGGCGAGATAATTTTTCAGTTTCGGCGAGATGACGCTGACGCCGTAACCTGCTTCGACGAGCGTCGTCGCCTCCGCCCAGACGCGCCGATCGAACGGCACGGGCAGGTTTTCAACGATGATGAGCACGTTGCGACGCGCCGTCTCGGTCATGCCGCGGCCCGGATGAACTGGTTATTTTTCGTTAGTGTTACTGCGGCGGTCGGCCCGCGGCGCGCCGGATATCGGCTTTCGCCGGCGCGGATGCTCGCCCATGAAAGAGTCCGGGTTCTCGACACGCTTTAATCCCGAGTTAATCGGGCCCCCTCACAATCCGCGGGATTAAAGCATCCGATGCTTTCCGTTCTCTGAACGGCGGGAAAAGAAATGAACGCGCCGGGCCGATTAACAGGGAATTCACGATCGACGCGCAGTGCGGCGATTGCGGCGGCTGTGCTGGCGCTGTTCGCCGCCGGCCGCGCCGAGGCGCGCACCGCGACCTATGATTCCTCGATGCCCTACACGCCAGGGCCGATGACGGCGCTCTCCACGGCGGGCGACGGCGCGGGACAACTGACGCCGATCGGCGAGTGGATCTCGCTGTTATTCACGCAGCCCTTCGGCGTCTCGAAAACGGACACTGTGTCGATATTCACGCTTGCGCCGCCGATCGGCGACGCGCGGCTGACGATCAGCTTCGGCTCTTACAATAACGGCGCGCCGATCTTCGCTCTGACCAAGAGTGTCAACGCCGGCACCACGCTGACCATCAACAACCTATTCCAGAGCGGCTGCGCGGCGCTTGGCGGCTGCGACTTCATTTACATCACGACGACGCGCCAGCGGAACGGCGCGACTGGCGCGACCGTCGATTATGTCAGCGTCAATGGCGAGGGAACCGATGTCACGGCGCCGACGCCGGAGCCGTCGGTGTGGGCGATGATGATTTTGGGCTTTGCGGGAATCGCCTGGCGGTTGAAGGCGCGCCGGCGCTATTCGGTTTCTTCCGCATACGGCGCGCCGGCGATGTGCAGCAAATAGAACGAGCCGGCGATCAGCAGCAACACCGCGCCGACGCCGCCGCCATTATTGCCGAGCCAGTTCGAAACGGCGCAGGTCAGCGAAATCAGCATATAGGGCGCAAGCGGCGGATTTTCGCTGCGGTAGCGATAAAAGAAAATGCCCGCCGTCGCGATGAACAGCGTAAGCGCCATCAGATCGTAGAGCGTTTCCATAACGCTCCAGAAATGACCGCGAAAGCTTAACGGGGCGCTAGCGTACGCCCCGCAATTTTAAGCGATCGCTATTTCCCTTCGCGCGAGGCGTCGCGGATCGCTCGGAACTCGTTGCCGTCGCGCCAGTTCGGCCAGTCGGACGAATTGGCGACTTGCGCGCCAACCTCGTAAAGGATCTCCGCCGTCTCGGCCATGCCGGTCAGGTCCCAGTCCGGCGAATATTCATCCGTAGGCTGATGATAATTCTTCTCCCGGTATTCGTCGCCGAGCGCCTTGCCCGCCGCCTCGCCGCCGTCGACGAGATCGATGCCGGAATCGGCGTAGAGCATCGGCACGCCCTTCTTGGCGAAACTGATATGGTCGGAGCGGTAGAAATAGCCTTTTTCCGGCTCGCTGTCGGGACGCAGATATTTGCCATGCGCGTCGGCGACGTCTTTCAATATGTCATCAAGACCGGAAGCGCCGTAGCCGACGACGACGATGTCCCTCGCCGGCGGCGTCGGCGCCAGGGCGTCGATATTGATCCCGCCGACGATATCCTTCAGCGGCACCGGCGGATTTTCCGCCATATAGGCCGAACCGAGAAGTCCGGACTCTTCGGCCGTCACCGCGGCGAACAGGACGGAGCGGCGCGGCCGCGGCCCGGCGGCGAATTTCCCCGCGATTTCGAGGATCGCGGCGGTTCCGGTCGCATTGTCGACGGCGCCGTTATAGATGGCGTCCTCGCCGTCGGCGGCCGCGGGATCGACGCCCAGATGATCCCAATGCGCCATGAAGAGCATATATTCGTCGGGCGCTTCGGCGCCTTTGAGGACGCCGATGACATTGGCGTCGCTCGACCGGTTGATGGTCTGGACGATTTTCGCCGAGGCTTTCAGCCCCTCCATCGCAACCGCCCTGAATCCGCGCGTTTTCGCCTGGTTCATCAGATCGCCGAGATCGAGGCCCGCCGCCTTGAGAAGTTCGCCGGCGACGTCTTTCTGGATCCAGCCTTCGAGCTTGACGCGGCTCATGCCGTCGTCGCCGCGCTTCAAATCTATCTGCGGGCCGGAGTTCGAGCTCTCGACGACGTTCCAGCCGTAAGCGGCCGGCAAGGTGTCGTGAATGATGATCGCCGCCGCCGCACCTTGGCGCGCGGCTTCTTCATATTTGTAGGACCAGCGCCCGTAATAGGTCATCGCATTGCCGGTGAAGAGCGCCGGGTCCTGCGTCGCATAGCCGGGATCATTGACGAGAATGATGACGGTCTTTCCCTTGACGTCCAGGCCTTCGTAATCGTTCCACTGATATTCCGGCGCGACGATCCCGTAGCCGACGAACACCATGTCGCTGGCGTCGAAGGAAACTTCCGGCTGGACGCGCTTGGTGAACCAGACCGCTTCCGATTTGTAGGCGATGTCCCGCGTCTTTCCCTTCATGTCGACGCGCAGATAGGACTGCGCCGGGTCGAGATTGGTCTCGACCATGTCCGCCGTCTGGAAATAGGAGCCGTTAACCGGTTCGAGCCCGAGGCGCTTGTACTCGCCGGCGATATAGGCGCGCGTCTTTTCGCCGCCGGGCGTCGTCGGGGCGCGGCCTTCGAAATCGTCGGAGGCGAGGGTTGCGATCTGGCGGGCGAGGCCCGCCGGGGTGATGCCAGCCTCGGACGCGGTCGCCGCTTGCGCCGCCGCCGGCGCGCCCATCGCCGCCAAGACGCCGGCGTCAACCTCGGGCGCCGCCCCTCCGCCGCCGCAGCCGGCGAGCAGCGCCAAAATGGTCGTAACGGCGGCGAATTTCCCGAAATGGCGCATCTGATTTCTCCTAATGGGGGAGCGGTTGTCTTGCACATCCCGGCTGGCGCGATCAAGTCGCCGGCCGCGGCGGCCTTTTTCACGGGGCAAGGGTCGCCTCGGCCCGATTTTTGGACTAAGAGCCGCCCAAACCCGGGTCGGGACAGATCTCGCCCCGCTTACGATTGAACCTGTCAACTGTGTAAAGGCGTCTCGGGAGGACCCTTCGAAATGAGTGCGACCATCAAAGCGGTTCCTG
>MEMM01000135.1 GCA_001767925.1 Alphaproteobacteria bacterium RIFCSPHIGHO2_12_FULL_63_12 | reverse complement strand
GCCGAGCCCCCCGCTTGGGCGCGAGAGCACACGCGCGTCTGCGACCGCGAAGGCTGCGCCAAAAAGGCGGCGGTCCGGGTCGCAAAATCGCCGCGCGAGGCTGAAACCAAAGTCTGGCTCTGCGCCGAACACGCCCGCGCCCATAACGCGCAATGGAATTTCTTCGAGGGTCTTTCGGAGACCGAAGCCCAGGCGGCAAGGCTCGCCAATATCTATGGCGACCGGCCGACCTGGAAAATGGGCAAAAACGACCGCGCGCGCGCGGCGGCCAAGGCGCGCGGCCCGGCCGACCTCCGCGACGCCTACGGCATATTTTCCGAGGCGGTGAAACAATCGACGCAGGACCGCGACGCCCTTCGCAACGGGCGGCCGGTGTCGAAGCTTCAGGAGAAAGCCTTCGCGACGCTGGAACTTCGACCGAATGCGGAAGCGGGCGACATCCGGCGGCGTTACGCCGAACTGCTGCGCCGCTTTCACCCGGACGCAAACGGCGGCGATCGAAGCGCCGAGACGCAGTTGCAAGAGGTTGTGCGCGCCCACCACATCCTGAAAAAAGCCGGGTTTTGCTGACGGGTTCCGCGAACCAAGGGGGCGTTCGATGTTTATCGGTCATTACGCGCCCGCCGCCGCGTTAAAGCCGTTATCACCAAAAGTTCCGCTTTGGCATCTGTTCGTCGCGGTGCAGTTTCTCGACTATTTGTGGTCGGTCCTCATCATCGCCGGCGTTGAAAGAGCGCGCATCGTTCCGGGGTTTCTCGAAGCGAGCGATCTCGATCTTTATTTCATGCCCTATACGCACAGCCTCGCCGCCGCGATCTTCTGGTCGCTGATTGGCGCCGCCGCCTATCGCCTGATGATCAACGCCCGCGCCGGGCTGCCGGGCGCCATTCTGGTCTGCATCGCGATTTTCAGCCACTGGCTAGGCGACTTGCTGGTGCATGCGGAAGATTTGGCGCTGTGGCCGGGATCCGACGTCAAGTTGGGGCTCGGCCTTTGGTCCTCGCTGACGATCAGCAAAGGCGTCGAGCTCGGATTATTCCTCGGCGGGTTTATCCTCTACCTTGGCGGCACCTCGCCGAAGGGCGCGATCGGACGGATCGCCCCCGCGGTTGTGACCGCGGCCATGATTGGGATTGAGATTTACGCCGTGATCGGAACGCCTCCCGCCGATATCAGGATTTTCGCGGCGCTTGCTTTGGTTTCCTATAGCCTGATCGCCGGCCTCGCGGCCTGGCTCGACTCCGTCCGGTCTCCCCGTCGGCGCTGATCGGCGCCCCTTGCGGATAAAGCGCCGGGTGAGCTATCGCGTCAGAACCGCAGCATTTACAGCATGACGGCGCCATGACATTCCTCAAAGGCCACGCCTCCGACCCGTTCATCTTCGACTATGACGAGACCAAGGAACTCGGCCTTGACCTCGCCGCCGCCTATTCGGCGGGCGACCCGTTTCCCCATATCGTCATCGACGACTTTCTGCCGGCGGCGGTCGCGGAATATTGCGTAGCGCATTTCCCGCGGGATCTCGACCCGGACGGGCGGGAATTCGACCGCGACCAGGAGCGATACAAACGCTCCTACCAGCCCGATCACATGGAGCCGCGGCTGCGCCATCTTTTCTATGCGTTCAATTCGCGTCCGTTCCTCCGCCTCATCGAGAATATTTCCGGCATCAAGGGGCTGATCCCAGACCCCTATTTCATCGGCGGCGGCTTTCACGAAATTCGCAATGGCGGCCATTTGTCGATGCACGCCGATTTCAATCATCACAAGCCGATGAATCTGGAGCGGCGCATCAACCTGCTCATCTATCTGAACAAGGACTGGCAGCCGGCCTATGGCGGCCAGCTGGAGCTGTGGCGCGACGACATGTCGGAAAAAGTGCAGGAGATCGTTCCAATATTCAATCGCGCCGCGATGTTCACGACGACCGAAAATTCGATGCACGGCAATCCGCAGATCATCGCCCATCCCGATGGCGTGACGCGCAAATCGATCGCGCTCTATTATTACACCTCGACCTGGTCGGACATTCGCGAGGCGAAGACCACTCAGTTCCGGCCGCGCCCCGGAACCGAAGACCGCAAGGACTGGCAGGTCGCGATCGACCGCGGCATCAACGAGCTGCTGCCGCCGGTGATCTCCCGCCGTGTCATGGCGCTCAGGCGCCGCGCCAAAGGGCGCGGCTGACGTCCGCCGCCAGGCGGCGCCAGCGCTGATCGGCGCCCTTGAAATCCGGAGGCTTTCGGGCAAGGGTCCGTCCGTTTTCAGCAATAGAATGAGCGTTATGGCGAGCCCCGACGACAAATTCATGGAAAAGCCGGATACCAAGGTCGACGCCAAAAAGACCTTCGGCGTCGATTTCACTATTCCGGTCCCGGCCTTTTCCAAGCCAAACGAATATGTCCCGGCGATGGATCCCGCCTATCGCTTCGATCCGCAAACGACGCGCGCCATTCTCGCGGGCTTCGCCTATAACCGGCGGGTGATGGTCCAAGGCTATCACGGCACCGGCAAGTCGACGCATATCGAGCAGGTGGCGGCGCGCCTCAACTGGCCTTGCGTGCGCGTCAATCTCGACAGCCATGTCAGCCGCATCGATCTCATCGGCAAGGATGCGATCGTCGTCGAAAACGGCCAGCAGGTGACCGCCTTCAAGGAAGGCATTCTCCCCTGGGCGTTCCAGCGACCCGTCGCACTGTGTTTCGATGAATATGACGCCGGCCGGCCGGACGTGATGTTCGTCATCCAGCGCGTTCTTGAATCGGAAGGGCGCCTCACCCTACTCGACCAGAACAAGGTGCTGCATCCCAATCCGTGGTTCCGCCTGTTCGCGACGACCAATACGATCGGGCTTGGCGACACGACCGGTCTTTACCACGGCACGCAGCAGCTCAATCAGGGACAGATGGACCGCTGGTCGATCGTCACGACGCTGAACTATCTCGCCCATGACGAGGAAGTCGAAATCGTCATCGCGAAGGCCCCCCTCTACAATTCAAAGGAAGGCCGTCAGGCGATCGGCGCGATGGTCCGCGTCGCCGACATGACGCGCAACGCCTTCATCAACGGCGACCTCGCGACGGTGATGAGCCCAAGAACCGTCATCACCTGGGCGCAAAACGCCGAGATATTCCAGGACATCGGCTACGCCTTCCGCGTCACCTTCCTCAACAAATGCGACGAGCTGGAACGCCCGACAGTCGCGGAATTCTACCAGCGCGCCTTCGGCGAGGACCTTCCCGAGGCGGCTTATCAGGTGGACGTCGCCTGAGCCCCCTGCGCGAAGGCCGCTTTACTGCGCATTCCCGGTGAGCATCACTCCAAACTGCGCTAGCCTTGCGCCGACCTCAGCCTGACTGGAGCCGACCATGCGCCTTTCCGCTCTCGCGATCATACTTTCCGTTTGTTGCGTGTCGGCCTCCGCCGAGGAGCCGCCGGCGCTGTCGCCCGCCTCGATGAAGGTCCTCGCCGATATCGACGCGCGTTCCGGCATGATCGCCGATCTCTCCTCGAAAATCTGGGGCTGGGCCGAGGTCGGCTACAAGGAGGAGCAATCTTCGAAATTGCTTGCCGACACGCTTGAAGCGGAAGGCTTCGCATTGAAGCGCGGCGTCGCCGGCATTCCGACGGCGTTCACCGCCGAATGGGGATCGGGCGGCCCGGTGATTGGCGTCCTCGCCGAGTTCGACGCGCTGCCGGGAATTAATCAGGACGCCAGCGCGACGCGCGCGCCCATCGACGGCAAGGCCGCCGGACACGCCTGCGGCCACAATCTCTTTGGCGCGGGCTCGGTCGGGGCGGCGATCGCGATCAAGAACTGGCTCGCCGAGACGAAGACGCCCGGCACGATCCGCCTTTACGGCACGCCCGCCGAAGAAGGCGGAAGCGGCAAGGTCTACATGGTGCGCGAGGGGCTCTTCAAAGACGTTGATGTCGTCCTTCATTGGCATGCGGACGACAAGAACGCGGCCGACGGCGAGACAAGCCTTTCCAACCGCTCGGCGAAATTCCGCTTCAAGGGCGTTTCCGCGCATGCCGCCGGCGCGCCCGATCGCGGGCGCTCGGCGCTCGACGGCGTCGAGGCGTTCGACATGATGGTCAATATGATGCGCGAGCACATCCCGCAGGACGCGCGCATCCACTACGTCATCACCAAGGGCGGCGCGGCGCCGAACGTCGTGCCCGATGCGGCTGAAGTTTTCTATTACGTCCGCCATCCAAAACCGCAGGGCGTTGAGGAAATCTGGGCGCGCCTCGAAGACGCAGCCCGCGGCGCCGCGCTCGGCACCGGCACAAGCGTCGATTGGGAGATCATTCACGGCTCCTACCCGCTTCTCGTCAATGAAACGCTGGCGAAGATGATGCACGACAAGCTGACGCAAGTCGGCGGCGTCGCCTACACGAAAGAAGAAACGGCGTTCGCGAAGGATATCCACGCAACGCTCGGCGCAACCACGCGCAAGCTCGGCGATGAAGCGAACGTCGAGCCCTACTCAACGTCGCTCAGCTACGGATCGACCGATGTCGGCGACGTATCTTGGGCGGCGCCGACAGTTGGGCTCAACACCGCGACATGGGTGCCGGGAACGCCGGCCCATTCCTGGCAGGCAGTCGCCGCCAGCGGCATGTCGATCGGCCACAAAGGCGCGACGAACGCCGCGAAGACGCTGACCCTCGCCGCAATCGAGCTTTATCAGAACGCCGATCTTCGCGCCGAAGCGCGCGCCGAATTTGAAGAAAAGCGCAAGGGCGTCAAATACAGGCCGCTTCTCGGCGACCGCAAACCGGCGCTCGATTACCGGGACTGACGAACGCTGACAGGAGCACGCGACATGACGACCTTCGCCGACATCAAGAAGAAGATGCGCCTTCCCGTCATCGGGGCGCCGCTGTTCATCGTATCGAACCCGAAACTCGTGATCGAGCAATGCAAGGCCGGAATCATCGGCTCTTTTCCGGCGCTCAACGCGCGCCCGCAGGAAAAGCTCGACGAGTGGATCGTCGACATCAAGGAAGCGCTCGCCGAGCATGACGCGCGCCACCCCGATCGTCCGTCCGCGCCCTTTGCGGTGAACCAGATCGTCCACCGGTCGAACGACCGGCTGATGAAGGACATGGAATCCTGCGTCCGTCACAGGGTTCCCGTCGTCATCTGTTCGCTCGGCGCGCGCGAGGACGTCTATCAGGCGATCCATTCCTATGGCGGGCTCGTCCTCCACGACGTCATCAATAATTTCTTCGCCAAGAAGGCGATCGAGAAAGGCGCCGACGGATTGATCCTCGTCGCCGCCGGCGCCGGCGGACATGCGGGCGTCATTTCGCCCTTCGCACTCGTTCAGGAAATCCGCGAGTGGTTTTCAGGGCCGATCGCCCTCTCCGGTTCGATTGCGACCGGCGGCGCTGTGCTCGCCGCTGAAGCGATGGGCGCCGATTTTGGCTATATCGGATCGCCCTTTGTCGCGACCGACGAAGCGAACGCCTCCGATGATTACAAGGACGCGATCGTCCAATACGGCGCTGACGACATCGTCTACACGAACCTCTTCACCGGCGTGCACGGGAATTATTTGAAGCCCTCGATAGTTGCGGCGGGACTAGACCCCGAAAATCTGCCCGTCAGCGACCCCTCGAAAATGAATTTCGGTTCAGGCGGCAATACCGACAAGAAAGCCTGGAAGGACATCTGGGGCTGCGGACAGGGGATCGGCGCGATCAAGAAGCGCGGGCCCGCCGGCGACTATGTCGAAAAGCTCGCCCGCGAATATGAGGCGGCGAAAAAGCGGCTCTGCGCTTAGGCCGGAGCCTTCACGCCGCGCGCCAACCTGGTCTAGGGTCGCGGACGTCATCCGCGTCCGGAACCATTTTCATGCGCAAGCGTCAGTGCAAGATCGTCGCAACCGTCGGCCCGGCGAGTTCATCGCCCTCGATGCTTCATCTGTTGCATCAGGCGGGCGTCGACATTTTCCGGCTGAATTTCTCGCATGGCGAGCATGAAAAGACCGCGCGGATCATGGAGGCGATCCGCGAGATCGGCAAAACCGTCCAGAGCCCGATCGCGGTTTTCGCCGATTTGCAGGGACCGAAAATCCGCACCGGCGTTTTGAAAGGCGACGGACTCGATCTGAAATATGGCGCGAGCTACCGGCTGATCCTAGCGAAAGACTCGGCCGAAGACGACGTCATTCCGATTCCCCATCAGGAAATCATCAGCATTCTTCAAAAGGGCGACGTCCTCAAGCTCGATGACGGCAAACTGCAACTGACGGTGACGGAGAGGAAAGGCGACGCGGTCGTCGCGCGCGCCGACACGCCCGGACGTCTCACCAACCGCAAGGGCATTAATTTGCCGGGTCGCAAGCTGCCGATATCGGCGCTGACCGAAAAAGACCGCGCCGATCTCGACCATGCGTTGAAAATCGGCGTCGATTATGTCGCCCTCTCCTTCGTGCAGCGCCCCGAAGACATCGAGGAAGCGCGCGCGCTGATCGGCGACAAGGCCGGGATCATCGCCAAAATCGAAAAACCGTCGGCGGTCGAGCATCTCGACGAGATCATCGCGCTTTCCGACGCCCTGATGGTCGCGCGCGGCGATCTCGGCGTCGAACTGCCGCCTGAGGACGTACCGAACATCCAACGCCGCATCGTCCGCGCCTGCCGCCGCGCGGGAAAACCCGTGATCGTCGCGACGCATATGCTGGAATCGATGATCGAATCGATCGCGCCGACTCGCGCCGAAGCCTCCGACGTTTCGACCGCCGTTTTCCAGGGCGCGGATGCCGTCATGCTGTCAGCGGAAACCGCCGTCGGACGCCACCCGCCGACCGCCGTCGCGATCATGGACCGCATCATCAGCGCGACCGAACGCGACCCCGAATGCGCGTCTTTCTCTCTTCTGGACGATCCGGAATCGGACCATACGACCGCCGACGCGATCACCCTGTCGGCGCGGCGCATCGCCGAAATTCTCGATTGCAAGATCGCCGTCGCCTATACGAAAACCGGATCGACGGCGAAGCGACTGTCCCGCGACCGTCCGCATTGCTCCATTGTCGCGGCGACGCCCGACGATAAAGTCGCGCGCCGGCTCTCGCTTTTCTGGGGCGTCGCGCCGACCATCACCGACGACATTTCCGATTTCAACGAGATGCTCGACAAGGCGGACGCGCTGTCGGTCCGTCACGGCGCCAAAGACGGCGACCGCATCATCATCATCGCCGGCTATCCGTTCGGCCGGCGCGGCAAGACCAATACGCTGAAAATCAGCCGCATCGGCGCCAAAGGCGAATGAAGGCGAGCGCGCCGCAGGGTCGCCTCAATTTCGCCCAGCCTGATCCCGCCGTCGCAAATTCGCCGCGATTACACGCGCTGTAACGCTTTCGTGTCGGCGATGTCATCTTCGCCGTCACAATTTCGCCCGCACGCGCGAGCAATGATGCGCGCGACTATCGTTGCGTATGGAGGTTTTTATGGTGCGTGTGTTGGAATGTGCGACGAGCAAGGTCTTGCTGGTCATTCCGGATGATTCGCATGTCTGGGCCCGCAGGGCTGAAGAGCGGGCTGCGGCGAAAGACGCCGCGCCGCGCCAAGCCGCGGCGAAAACAGACGGCGCCAAAGCGACGGCGCAGCGTCTGCCAGGGCTCGCTTCTTGAACCCTCGCCGGGGCGGCCTATAGTTGCGGCGCATCGCCAAAAGGGATCGCCCGATGACCGTAACGACGCGCGCAATCGACTACAGCCATGACGGAAAATCATTCGAGGGATTGCTTGCGGTCGATAACGCGACCTCGGCGAAACGCCCCGCCGTTTTGATCTCTCATGCCTGGGCCGGGCGCGGGCCGGTGGAAGAAGACTACGCCAAACGCCTCGCCAGCCTCGGCTACGCTGGTTTTGCGCTCGATCTTTACGGCAAGGGCGTCTTCGGCCGGACGACCGAAGAGTGTCAGGCGCTAATGACGCCGCTCGCCGGCAATCGCCCACTGTTGCAGGCGCGGCTTCTCAACGCCGTCGAGGTGGTGAAAAAGCTCCCGGAGGTCGACACGACGAAGATCGTCGTCATGGGCTTTTGCTTCGGCGGCCTTTGCGCGCTCGATGTCGCGAGGACGGGCGCCGACATCAAAGGCGTCGCCTCATTTCACGGCCTCTTCGGCGCGCCCGGCAATACCAAAGGCCGCAAGATCAGGGCGAAAGTGATCGCCTTTCACGGATGGGACGATCCGATGGTCAAACCCGACGACGTGAAAGCCCTCGGCGCGGAACTGACCGAAGCGGGGGCCGACTGGCAGATCCACGCCTATGGCGGCGTCATGCACGCCTTCACCAATCCGCAGGCGAACGATCCCGGCTTCGGCACGGTCTATAACAAACGGGCGGCGGACCGGAGCTGGGAGTCGATGAAGCTGTTTCTGGCGGAGTGTTTCGCGTAATTAAGCGAATTGCTCCCAATCAACCGGCTTTGTCCGGTCGATGAATTTCTCCGTCTTCGGCATCGGGTATTTGAGGCCGGTCGCGCAGTTGAACAAAATGACCCGGTCCTTTCGCGACACGCGCCCGTCGGCGAGCGATTGACGATAGGCGGCGTAGGTCGCGGCGCCCTCGGGGCAAAGCAGCAGGCCTTCTTCGCGCGCCATTTCCGCCTGCGCGTCGATGATGTCGTCGTCATCGACGGCGATGGCGAAGCCGCCGGATTCCCGCACCGCGCGGATGATGAGAAAATCGCCGACAGCGATCGGCACGCGGATGCCGGCGGCGAGCGTCGCGGCGTTCTCCCAGAGCGGCGCGTGTTCCTCGCCCTTTTCCCAGGCGCGGACGATCGGCGCGCAGCCCGTCGCCTGCACCGCGACCATGCGCGGGCGCCTTGAACCGATCCAGCCGATCTTTTGCAGCTCGTCGAACGCCTTCCACATGCCGATGAGGCCAGTGCCGCCGCCGGTCGGATAAAAGATGACGTCCGGCAATTCCCAGCCAAACTGCTCGGCGAGTTCGAGCCCCATCGTCTTCTTGCCTTCGATGCGATAGGGCTCTTTGAGCGTCGAGACGTCGAACCAGCCGACTTTTTCTTTCCCTTCGCCGACGATCTTGCCGCAATCATTGATGAGGCCGTTGACGCGATAGATGTCGCCGCCCTGCAATGCGATCTCCTCGACATTAACCGGCGGCGTGTCGTCCGGACAAAAGATCGTCGAACGCATTCCCGCGCGCGAGGCGTAGGCGGCGAGCGCGGCGCCAGAATTGCCGTTGGTCGGCATCGCGAGATGCGTCAACCCGAATTCCTTCGCCATCGCGACTGCGAGCGCGAGGCCGCGCGCCTTAAACGAACCGGTCGGCAGGCGCCCTTCGTCCTTCACGAAAATCTCGCCGCTATCAAGACGCTGCTCGATCCGCGGCGTCCGGATCAGCGGCGTCACCACCTCACCGAGCGACACGCGGTCTTTCGCGCGCGCCACGGGGAGAAACTCCCGATAGCGCCAGAAGCCTTCGGTGCGCTGCGCCAATTCTTCTTTGCTGATCGCGGCGGCCAGCGCATCGAGATCATAGCGCACGAGCAGCGGCCGCCCGGCTTCCGAAAGCCCGTGAACGCAGCCCGCCTCATAGCGTTTGCCGGTCAGCGAGCATTCAAGATGCAATATAAATGTCTTTTTCATGCGGTCCACCGCCTCGTCGTCGTCAATGTAATATTCGTCTATTTGCGCGCGCCGCCGGCGACGAGCAACAGCGCCAGCGCGATCGCGCCGGGCAGCGCCTGCGTCAAAAGGATCGTCGGCTTCGCTGTCGCTGCGCCGAACACGCCGGCGACAATCACGCACAGTAAAAAGAAAATCTCCACATCGCGCTTTCGGGCGATGAGCCCCCACAAAAGGCCGGCGGCGAGAAAGCCGTTATAAAGCCCCTGATTGGCGGCGAGGACCGCAGTATTTGCAGATTGCTCCGCCGTCATCGCGAATATTTTGCGCCCCACCGGGTGGTCCCAGAAAAACATCTCCAGGGTCAGGAAGCCCGCATGCAGCGCGGCGATCAGAAAAACCGCCAGACCTGAAACAATTTTCATCGCCGCCCCCCAATCAATTTTTCGTTACTCTTGCGCCGGCGCGCCGGACAGACCGAGTTTTTTCCGGGCCGGCCCAAATTCAGGATTGATTTCCAGCGCCGTGCGATAGGCTTCCTTCGCCTGCACATCGTCCTTTTTCGCTTCCAGCGCGAGGCCGATATTGTACCAGGCGACATGCGACTGCTTCAGATTAAATTGCAGCGAGGTCCGGTAATCCTCGATCGCCTCGTCATAACGACGCATCAAATAAAAGGTATTGCCGCGATTTAAGAAGGCTTCGGCGAGCTCGCCATTCTTTTCGATCGCCTTGTTGAAATCCTCGAGCGCCGCATCGAGCTTTCCTTCGCGATTATAAATGATGCCGCGATTGACGCGGGTCGCGATGCGGTCGCGCGCGGTTAGGGCGCCGCCCTGCAACGCTTTGTCGCAATCCGCCGTATCTGAAGCGAAATCATCCGCGGCCGCCTGGTAGCAGAGCTGCGCGTCATTAGCGCCGAAGGTCGAAACCGCCATCTGGGCCATGGCGGATGACGGCGCCGCGAGGGCAAGAAATGCGCTGAGAGGTGCAAACTTCAAAATGACCTCCTATATGAGACGGCGATTGACTGAAAGCATATCCCGGCAGGCTGACTAGCGCCAGACCGCAATCGAGACGGCTCTCCCGCGATTTAGCGCGCCAGCGTCATCATTGAAGGAAATCCTATGTTGAAAAACCTCGCCGCCATCGTCACCGGATCGACAAGCGGGATCGGACTTAGCATCGCCGACGCCCTCGCCGCCAATGGCGCGGACGTAATGCTGAACGGGTTCGGCGACGCCGGCGCCATCGAAAAGGAGCGCGCCGGCCTTGAACAAAGGCACGGGATCAAGGCGCGATATAACGGCGCCGACATGACCAAGCCGGAAGAAATCCGCGCGCTTGTCTCGGCGGCGACAAAAGCGTTCGGAAAAGTCGACATCATCGTCAACAACGCCGGAATTCAGCATGTCGCGCCGATCGAAGAATTTCCCGAAGAAAAATGGGACGCCATCATCGCCATCAACCTGACCTCCGCCTTTCACATGACCAAGGCCGCGTTTGCGGGCATGAAAGCGCGCAAATTCGGCCGCATCATCAATATCGCCTCGGCGCATGCGCTGGTCGCCTCTCCATTCAAATCCGCTTACGTCACCGCCAAACACGGCCTTCTCGGCTTCACCAAAACGGTCGCGCTTGAAGGCGCGGAATTCGGCGTCACCTGCAACGCCATCTGCCCCGGTTATGTGAAAACGCCGCTGGTTGAGAAACAAATTCCGGACACGGCGAAAGCCCGCGGCATGACGGAAGAAGAGGTCGTCCAGAAAGTCATTCTCGAAGCGCAGCCGACCAAAAAATTCGTCACTGTTGAGGATGTCGCCGCACTGGCGGTCTATCTCGCCGGTCCCAATAGCAGCTCCATGACCGGCGCCGCCTACCAGATCGACGGCGGCTGGGTCGCGAAATAAATGGAGAAGTCGCCGACTCGGAAAATCAATCTGGCGCTGCAGGGCGGCGGCTCGCACGGCGCCGTCACCTGGGGCGTTCTCGACCGGCTGCTTGAAGATAACCGCCTCGAAATCGAGGCCATTTCCGGCGCGAGCGCAGGTGCTGTCAATGCGGCGACACTCGCCTTCGGGCTGCATTTGGGCGGCCCCGAGGCGGCGCGCGCAAAGCTTGATGAATTATGGAGCGCCATTTGCGAATCCGGCGCCATCTACAGCCCGGTGCGACGTACGCCTTTTGAAATCTGGACGAAGGATCTCAACCTCGACGACTCGTTCGCTTATCAGGCGTTCGACATTTTCACGCATATTTTTTCTCCGTATCAATTCAATCCGTTCAACATCAATCCGCTGCGCGACATCCTGAAGCGCTGCATCGATTTTGACGATTTAAGGAATTGCACCGCGACGAAGCTATTCTTGTCCGCCACCAATGTTCGAACCGGAAAAGTGCATTTATTCGAAACGAAAGACATGAGCGTCGAATCCGTTCTAGCGTCTACCTGCCTTCCCTTCCTGTTCAAGGCGGTCGAGATCGACGGCGAGCATTATTGGGACGGTGGATATATGGGTAATCCCGTTTTATATCCATTCATCTATAATGCGGAATCCAGCGACGTCGTCATCATTCACGTCAACCCGCTCGACCGCGAAGACGTTCCGGTAACCGCCTCGGAAATTCTCAATCGCATCAACGAAATCAGCTTCAATTCATCCCTCTTACGCGAATTGCGGGCTATTTCGTTTGCGCAAAAACTGATCGACGAAGGCTGGCTCAAGGACGAATACCGCGACAGCCTGCGCGCGATTCGTATTCATTCGATCCGCAGCGATAAAGCTCTTGAAAGTCTTTCCGTCGCCAGCAAATTCAGTACGGATTGGGAATTCCTGTCGAACCTTAGAGAGCGCGGAAGAAAGATCGCCGACGAATGGCTCGCGAAAAATTTTGACGCAATCGGCGACAAGTCATCCGTCGATGTGCGCGCCATGTTCGAAAGCAAGTGAGCTTCATGAAGATGAAGTCATGACACATGCTTAACTGGCGTTTGCGTACAAAAGTCTCCAGATTTCGATCATCGCCTGATGGTCAGGCGCGGCGCCGGTCGCAAATCCTTCCGAAACCGGAACTGGCGCCGAGAAAAAGGAGCATGAAATGTTGAAACTGTTCATGACGGGCGCAGGCGCTGTCGCGCTTGCGTCAACGGCGGCTCTCGCCGATCCGGCGCAGACGACGCAAACCGCGCCGTCAGAAAATGCGCCGCGATATATGAGCAATCCGGCGCCAGCTCAAAAAGCGTTAACACCGCTCGATGTGGCGACGCGCGCCGATAGTCAAAAGCTCGCAGCGACAGAGTTTGCTGTCGCCGACACGAACAAGGACGGAACAATTGATGAGACGGAATTCTCGGCGTTCGCCGCCTATTCCGGGCAGGCGAACGCCGGCGTCGAACCGGCGAAAGCGACGCCGGCCGAGAAGGCGTTTGTCGTCATCGCGAAGGGAGACGGGAAGATCTCGAAAGAGGAACTCGCCGATGCGCGCGGCAAGAGTTTCGACGCGGCGGACGCCAATCGCGATAAAACGCTGGATAAGCTCGAGCAGCAGAAATTCGCGGCGCTGATCGCAGTAAGGCCGGCGGGCGCGGCGAAACTTTAGGAACCCCGGCGCGGCGCCTGGCGCCGCGTTCCCCCGAGAGGTCTCGCGCTCCCCTCGCGCGAGACCTCGACCGGAAGCGGGTCAGCTTTCGCTCAAACCCGCGTCCGCGTCATCATCGGTTTCAACCGCCGGAATGGCGTAGCCGCCCGACAGCCAGCGATGCAGATCGACATCGGCGCACCGTTTGGAACAGAACGGCTTGTAAGCGCTCACCGTCGGGGCGGCGCAGTTCGGACATTTCGCGCTGCCCGCATTATCATTGACGGCGCTTTTTTCAGGCGATTTCATACGCGCGCGCTCCCATTCCTTCGCCCTCTGCAATTTCAAACCGCGCGCCGAATTTAGCGGCGAGTCGCGCCGGCCATTGCGCGCGCTCATCTCGGAGGTAGGCCGCGATTTCATTTCCGGCAAGCAGGCGCGGTTTCAAAGACGCCCCGGACCGCAGCGCGTCCTCAAGCGACCGGATCGCAGCTTTAGCGGACCAGTCGAGCGTCAATCGCCTCCCCCGCCGCAGCATCCCCTCGCCTGCGGGTTCGCTGGCTTCGTCGAGCAGCGAGCGTTGTCGGCGCGGCAGGGTGAAATCCGCAAGGCCGTCCTTTCGAAGATCGCCGACCCGCGCTTTTGAAAAGCTCTTGAGGCCGGCCTCCAGCCGCTTTGCGAGCGCGCCGCGAGCCGCCGCACTGGACGGCGGAAGAAAATCGACGACGATCCGGCCGCCGAGCCGCCGCCGCGACAATTCGACAAGCAGCCGGTAAAGACCCGCGTTATTCGTGTTGTCGTTCAGCCGCGCGCCGCCGCTCGCGGTCGCGGTATCGACGTCGATCATGGCGCCGGCAGCCGTCTCTTGAATGATAAGGCGTGCGCCGCCCGCAAGTGATATTTCCGGCGCAAGACTTTGCTCGATGAGCTCTTCGACTTCGATTTCCGCAAACGGCCGTTCGGATAAGGCGACAGACGGAACGCCGTAGTTTTCAATCAGTCTTTTCGCATAAGGATCATTGACGATGACGGCGACGTCGCCGGAACTGAATTCCGGTCCGCGAAGATTGAGCGCCGCGATAGCCGCATCCGCCGGCTCGCCGAGCGCCCCGATAAATCCGTCCCTCGCCCGATTTTCAAAAGCCGCGACAGCCGCGGGGCTGAGACCATCGCGCCAGTCGGCGGAAATTACGGCGCCCTTATCGTCGATCGGAGGACGGCGGACAATGAAGACAGCGCGCGCCCCTTCGACCGGCGACTTTTCCTGTTTGCCAAGCGGCAGGAAGGCTGCGCGCCCGGCGCCGATATCGACGAACGCGGCGTTCAGGGATTTCGCCAGCGACGCGACGCGGCCGGCATAAACGTCGCCGGCAGCCGGCGCGGTCGGGAGCGATTCGTCGCCGCGCGCCGGCCCGAACCAGAAATGCGTCGCAACGCCGTTTTCGACAAAAGCAGCCCGTGTTTCCGCGGCGCCGCAATCGATCAAAATCATGCGCGTCACGGCGCCGACCAACCCGCGCCCTTCAGCAGGTTCGCCGTTTCATAAAGCGGCAGGCCGACAATATTCGAATAGGAGCCGATGATCGAAACGACATGCCTGGCGAACAGGCCCTGAATAGCGTAACCGCCGGCCTTACCGCGCCATTCGTCCGAAGCGACATAGTTGTCGATGTCTTTAGCGTCGAGACGCGCAACCTTGACCCGTGTTTCGACAATGCGCTGACGGCTCGCCTCATCAGGGCCCGCGAGAACGAGCCCGGTGAACACGCGATGCGACCGGCCGGACAGTAGTTGAAGACAGGCGAGCGCCGTCGCTTCGTCTTCGGCCTTCGGCAGAATACGGCGCCCGCAGGCGACCGCCGTATCGGCGGCGAGGATCAAGGCGCCCGGCGCCTTCGCGCTCACCAGTTGCGCCTTCGCCAGCGCGACGCGGCTGACATAATCTCTCGGCCGTTCGCCGGCGAGGGCGGACTCGTCGGCCTCCGCCGCGATCACCTCGTCCGGTTCGACGGCGATCTGCGCAAGCAGCGACAGCCGGCGCGGCGACGCGCTTGCCAGAATTAGACGGGGCCGTTCGGCCATCCTGTTTACTTGAAGCGGAAAGTGATCCGGCCCTTGGTCAGATCATAAGGGGTCATTTCGACCTGCACCTTGTCGCCGGCGAGAACGCGAATGCGATTCTTGCGCATTTTGCCCGCGGTGTGGGCGATGATCTCGTGACCCTGATCGAGTTTGACGCGGAAGGTCGCATTCGGGAGAAGCTCCTCGACGGTGCCTTCGAATTCAAGCAATTCTTCTTTAGCCATGCAGTCCTCGGTTGGGGCGATCCCCCCCTCCTTTGGGGGCGCCCGGAAAGCGGGCTTGGCAGGATCTTTGATCGTGCGCGAAAATGGTCGCCCCCGGACCTAAAATCAAGGGGGCGGCGGTCAGGCCTTCGCTCCGAAGCCCGGAAACCTTACGCGAATGCGGCCGCGCAGTTCATCCCGGACGGACCGGTAGGCGTCCATCAGCGCATTGCGGTCGCCGCGCACGTCGCTCGGGTTTTCTATCGGCCAGTACTCGATCCTCTCGCGCGGAAGCTGGCGGCGGATCTCGGCCGCCGCCTCCGGCGTCAATGCGATGACAAGATCGAACCCGTCGAGCCGGATGTCGCTGACCGCTTTTGGTTCGTAATCGCCAAGCGATACGCCGATCTCGCCAAGTACGCTTTCAACAAAGGGATCAAGTCCGCCTTCATAGACGCCGGCGGAATCGACTTTGACCGCGCCATCGGCCGCGCTGGCGAGAATAGCCGCCGCCATCGGCGAGCGGACTGAATTCATGTTGCAGACAAAGAGAACGGATTTCGGCATTCGGCGGTCATCTCATGTGAAAAGAGCAGATCAGCGTGAATAGGCGTCGCGCCGTGTTGAGGTCGAGGTTGATTTTGTCGTTCAGCCGCTCCCTCAGGATTTCGGATCCTTCATTGTGCAGCGAACGACGCGCCATATCGATCGTCTCGATCTGCGCCGGCGCCGCCGAACGGATCGCGTCGTAATAGCTTTCGCACAACAGGAAATAGTCCTTGATGATTTTCCGGAAGGGAGTCATCGACAGATGAATCTGGCCGAGCGCCGCGCCTCCCTGCTTGCGCACATCGAAAACGAGCCGCGTTTCGACATTCGACAGGTAAAGTTCAAACGGCCCTTCGCCGGCGCCGATCGGCTCGAAAAAATTCTCTTCCAGCAGGTCGTAGATCGCGACCTTGCGCTCGTGCTCGATATCGGCGGTCGCGCGCGCAAGACTGCGCTCATCAAGCTCGATGCGCGCGATTTTCATGGCAGCGGTGTTGTCGCCCTCGCCGGTCATTGGATGGTTCTAGCGGGCCTCGGCGCGCCCGTCACGGGTCATTCCTCGTGCGCCGGCTTTGCGCGCGCCGGCCACGGCTCCGACATATCGGCGAGCTGGGCGTTAAGGCTTTCGACCTCAAGCCGGATCGCGCCGCCGCCAGCGAAATCGAACATCACCGCGCCGGCGCCGTCCGCGGACGGCTCAAACCGGATCGCCAGCAGATTCAGGACACCGTCCTTGGCGTCGGGTCGCAAATTCATCTGCCTCACGGCTAATACGTCGTCGAAGTGACAGCCCGCGCGAACACGGGCGAAAGGCCCGCGTTTTTTGTCGGCGGCGTCCTCCCAGACAAAACGATTGGCGACGAAGGCGAAACGGCGCTGCGACGGCACATGCGCGAAATCGCCGACCTTTGCGATGGCGTCCTGAAGGACAGCCGAAAGCACTTTCAGATCATCGGCGTCTCCAACCATCAACCGGAGCGGTTTGTAGTCTTTAAGTCCCGGCATCAGTCGCCCTTCACCCGCTCTATCAATGCGCCGCAATGACTGAGCTTTTCTTCCAGCCGTTCAAATCCGCGGTCAAGATGATAGACGCGATTGACGATCGTCTGCCCCTCGGCGCCGAGCCCCGCAAGAACGAGACTCATCGAGGCGCGCAGATCGGTCGCCATCACCGGCGCGCCTTTCAGGCGCTTGACGCCGCGCACCGTCGCAATCTGTCCGTCGACGGAAATTTGCGCCCCCATGCGTGCGAGTTCCGGCGCATGCATGAAGCGGTTCTCGAAAATCGTTTCCTTGATAACCGAAACGCCGTCCGCGGTCGCCATCAACGCCATGAACTGCGCCTGCAGGTCGGTGAAGAATCCCGGATGCGGCTGCGTCACGATATTGACGGCGCGGCAACGGTCGCCAAGGCGCCGGACGCGCACGCCGTTTTCTTCCTGGGTGAGCTTTAGCCCGGCCTCTTCCAACACACCGCCCGCCGCCGCGAGAAGGTCGATCCGACCGTTTCGCAGGAAAAGCTCGCCGCCGGCGGCGCCGACAGCCATGGCGTACGAGCCGAATTCGATGCGGTCAGGAACGACAGTGTGATGCGCGCCGCCGAGCCTATCAACGCCGGCTATCCGCACGGTCGAACGGCCGGCGTTCTCGACCCTCGCGCCCATGGCGTTGAGGCAATCAGCGAGATCGACGATTTCCGGCTCGCGCGCCGCATTCGTCAAAATCGTCTCGCCTTTCGCCAGCGTCGCGGCGAGAATCGCATGTTCGGTCGCGCCGACCGACACGAACGGAAAATCGATCTTTGCGCCATGAAGGCCGCCCGTCGCCGACGCGACGACATAGCCCTCATCGAGATCGATCTTGGCTCCCATCGCCGCCAGGGCTTTGAGATGAAGATCGACAGGACGCGCGCCGATAGCGCAACCGCCCGGCAGCGACACGCGCGCTTTGCCTTCACGCGCAAGCAGCGGCCCGAGCACGTTGAACGAGGCGCGCATCTTGCGCACGAGGTCGTAGGGCGCTTCGGTCGACTTGATGGTCGCCGCCTGCAATTTCAGCGTAGAGCCTTCGAATTCCACATCGACGCCATGCTGCGCGAGCAGCTTCAACAGCATGTCGACATCGGCGAGGCGCGGCGTGTTCTCGATAACGAGCGGCTCGTCGGTCAACAGCGACGCCGCCATCAGTTTCAGCGCCGAGTTCTTGGCGCCGCTGATCGCGATTTCGCCGAAAAGCGGGCGCCCGCCGATAATTGCCAGTCTGTCCATTCAGTCCGCTTCTTTCCGGCCAGCCGCCTTGCGGCGGCGCAAATTTTCCCTCAGCGCCGCGGCAAGCTTGGCTTCTTTGGCGCTACCGCCGCGTTTCGGCGGGACCGACGGTTTTTTCAAGGCCTCATCGGGGCGATCCCCGGCCGGAGCAGGATTGTCGTTTTCAGGCGCGTCCTTTTGCATGGCGCCGGACCATAGGGGCGAAGCGGGACGGGTCAAGGCGGCCGACATTTCCGGCCAGAATGCGTCTTTTCATTCAGACCCATGCGGGCTATATCGCCGCCTCGCCCGGCGGACCCCGTCGGCGGGGCTGCGGTAGCTCAGTGGTAGAGCACTCCCTTGGTAAGGGAGAGGCCGAGAGTTCAATCCTCTCTCGCAGCACCATTCCTTCGCCGTCATTGAAAATTCTCACAAATGTCGCGGAGGCGTCGCTTCAAGCGCCTATCAGGGCGACCGAAGGTCCCGACCGCCAGGCGCTCGCGCCATTAAGGGATCTTTTCGGCGCAGCCAGCCCCGGC
>MEMM01000134.1:13984-28220 GCA_001767925.1 Alphaproteobacteria bacterium RIFCSPHIGHO2_12_FULL_63_12 | reverse complement strand
TGAGCTCGAGCACTGGGGCGTCCCGTTCAGCCGCACCGACGAGGGCAAGATTTACCAGCGCGCCTTCGGCGGCATGACGCGCAATTTCGGCGAAGGCCCGATCCAGCGCACCTGCGCGGCGGCTGACCGCACCGGCCACGCGATGCTGCACACGCTCTACGGCCAGTCGGTGAAACAGAACGCGAAATTCTTCATCGAATATTTCGCGCTCGATCTCATCATGGACGACGAAGGGGCGTGCCGCGGCCTGATGGCGTGGTCGCTCGACGACGGAACGATCCACCGTTTCAACGCCAAGATGGTGATCCTCGCGACGGGCGGCTACGGCCGCGCCTATTTCTCCTGCACCTCGGCGCATACTTGCACCGGCGACGGCAATGCGATGGTGCTGCGCGCCGGGCTGCCGCTGCAGGACATGGAGTTCGTGCAATTCCACCCGACGGGGATTTACGGCGCCGGCGTTCTGATCACCGAGGGCGTGCGCGGCGAAGGCGGCTATCTCACCAATTCCGAGGGCGAGCGCTTCATGGAGCGCTATGCGCCGTCCGCAAAGGATCTCGCCTCGCGCGACGTCGTCTCGCGGGCGATGACGATTGAAATTCGCGAAGGGCGGGGCGTCGGTCCGCACAAGGACCATATTCACCTCAACCTCAATCACCTCGATCCGAAGATCATCCACGAGCGCCTGCCCGGCATTTCGGAATCGGCGCGCATTTTCTCGGGCGTCGACGTGACCAAGGGGCCGATCCCGGTGCTGCCGACCGTCCACTACAATATGGGCGGCATCCCGACGAATTTTCACGGCGAGGTGGTCACCAAGCGCGGCGAGAATTCCGACGCCGTCGCGCCGGGGCTGATGGCGATTGGCGAAGCGGCCTGCGTTTCCGTGCACGGCGCCAATCGCCTCGGGTCGAATTCGCTGATCGATCTCGTCGTTTTCGGCCGCGCGGCGGGACTTCGCTGCGGCGAAATCGTCAAGGCGAACGAAGCGTCCCGCCCCCTGCCGAAAGGCGCAGGCGACGCGGCGCTCGCGCGTCTCGACCGTTTCCGCAACGCCAAGGGCGGCTCGCCGACGGCGAAGCTGCGCGGCCGGATGCAGCGCGTGATGCAAAACAATTGCGCCGTTTTCCGCACCGGCGACGTTCTCGAAGAAGGCCGCAAGCTGATCGCCGAGGTTTATGCGGGCCTTCCCGATATCGACGTCGCCGACCGCACGCTGGTGTGGAACACCGACCTCGTCGAGACGCTGGAATTCGACAATCTGATCTCGCAGGCGATCGTCACCATGGAAGGCGCCGCGAACCGCAAGGAAAGCCGCGGCGCGCACGCCCGCGAGGATTTCCCCGATCGCGACGACGCGCACTGGATGAAGCACACCGCCGCCTGGTTCCAGAACGGCAAGGTGACGATCGACTACCGCCCTGTGCATGATTATACGCTCACGGACGAAATTAAATATATCGAGCCGAAAAAGCGGGTTTACTGAGCCCGCCCTTCACTTTGGGGCTCATCCTGCTAGAGTGAGCCCTCAAGGGGGCTCGTCGTGCCGTTGGATGAGTTAAGAAAAAAAGCCGCGTCGCTCGCCGGCGCCCTGGCCTCCCGGCTGGGAGGCGTGTCTTTTTTCGCCTGGGCCGCGTTGTTCGCGCTGGTCGGCCATCTGGCGCTCGCCGTCCTTCTCGACGCCCTGAAATCGGGGGGCGTCGATTTTGCGGCGCTGGACCCGGATCGCCGCCTCATCCCGTCCGCCCAGATAGCGCTGTTCGCGTTGCAGACGGCCCTCATCGTCTTTGCGCTCATCAAAGCGGGCCTCGACATGAAGCGAACGATTGCCGCTGTCGCCGCGCTGATTTTCGCGGCCTCGATGCTGATGTTGACCTTCGTGTCGGCGCAATGCGATCTCTTCGGCGCCTGCCTTTGACGCCCTTGTTCTCCTGATCTTGGCGACATCCGCCTCGGCTTCCGGCCCGCGTTAACCGGGCGGCCACGGGGCCCTGCTAGGGTCGGCGCCGTGATAACGGCCAGGCGAACGACCATTTTGCGCCAATTGAAGAGCGGCGATTACCTGACGCGCGAACGCATCCGTGCCGCGGCGGCGATCCTGCTTGCCGGCTATGCGATAGCCCTCGCGGCGATCGTCACCACGTCGCCTGACGGGATGCTGGATTTTCGCGGCATCCCTCTTGGGTCGGATTTTTTCGCTTTCTGGTCGGGCGGCAAGCTCGCAGCGGAACAGGGCGCGCTCGCCGTCTATGACCCTCAACTGAATTTCGAGTTTCAGGCGCAAATTCTGAAAGACAGGAACATCCTCTATCTGCCGTTCCTGCATCCGCCGCAGTTTCTGTTCCTTGCGATCCCGCTCGCGGAATTTCCCTATCTCGTCTCGTGGCCGTTTTTTTCTCTCGTGACATTGGCGGCTTTCGCGGCGGGGGCGACCGCGCTATCGCGTTTTCGCGCCGCGCCGCTTGTGATTCTCGCCGCGCCCGCCGCCTTCATCACGGTGACGCACGGCCAAGCGGGATTTCTCATTGGCGCCCTGTTCGCCGGCGCGCTTGTCACGCTTGATCGGCGGCCGTTGATCGCCGGCGCGCTTTTCGGGCTGATCGCCATCAAACCGCAATATGGGCTGCTCATCCCCATCGCGCTCGCCGCGGGCGGTCATTGGCGCGCGATCGCCGCGGCCGCCGTCACGGTTTGCATACAGATCATTGCGACGACCCTCGCCTTCGGCCCGGATATCTGGGCGGCGTTCCTCGCCAAAACGGAATTCGCCCGCACCATCGTCCTGGAGGCGGGGGCCGCCAAATGGCAGACGAATTTCACAATGTTCGCGGCGCTTCGCCTGCTCGGCCTCGGCGCGCCCGCCGCTTACGCCCTTCACGCCGCCTTTGCGATCCTCGTTGCGGCGAGTCTTGCGCTCCTGTGGCGGGCGAAGACGGATCACCGGCTCAAATACGCGGGACTGCTTGTCGCCTGCGTCCTCGCGACGCCCTATGCGATCGAATATGACATGATCCTTCTCGTCCCGGCGATCCTGCTCCTCTGGAGCCTCGGCGCCGAGCAAGGCTTCAGGCCGTTTGAAAAGTCGGCGCTTGCCTTCGCGTGGGCGGCGCCGATCTTCGCCTCGCAGCTTGCCGCGGCGACCCTTGTTCCCGCCGGACTTTTGTCCGTCGCCGCGCTCTACGCCGTGATCGAGGCGCGCCGGCGTGCGGCGGCTCCTGTCCCGGCGGCGGCCGGCGCTGTTCGACCGATCGCTCCCTAACCGCGTCTTAACGGCCGGCGGCGTAAATCTTTCATCCGGAGACGGGCGGAACACTCAGCGTGCTTGAAACGATACGAACCGGCGACTTCGTCAATGCGGCCCGCATCCGCCGCATCGCGCTGATTCTCGGCTCGCTCTACCTCGCTGCGATTGCGCTGCTTTTAGCGACGGCCGACGGGGCGCTCGACTATGCCGGGCGACCGCTCGGGACCGACTTCTCCGGCGTCTACGCGGCGGGCCAGCTTGTCCTCGAAGGAGAGGCGGCATCAGCGCTGGATCCCGCCGTGCATCTGGCGAAGCAGCAGCAGCGGTTCGGCGACGAGGTTCCGCTTTACGGATGGCATTATCCGCCGTTCTTCCTCTTCATCGCCGCGGCGGTCGCGGTTCTTCCCTATGCCGCCGCTTACATCGCGTGGCAGGCGGCCACTCTTCCCGCCTACCTTCACGTCGTTTCAAAGATCTTCCCGGAACGCGGCGCGCTTCTCGCGGCGGCGGCGTTCCCGGCGGCCTTCATCAACATCACGCACGGCCAGAACGGATTCCTCACCGCCGCGCTTTTCGGCGGCGCGATGATCCTCCTCGACCGTCGTCCCCTGCTCGCGGGCGTCCTCATCGGGCTCCTCGCCTACAAACCGCAATTCGGCTTTCTCATTCCGGTCGTCCTCATCGCAACCGCCCGCTGGCGCGTCTTTGCCGCCGCCGCCGCAACCGTCGCAGCGCTCGTCCTTGCGTCGACGCTCGCCTTCGGCGCGGAGATCTGGCCCGCCTTTCTTGACAATATGCGGTTCACCAACAGCGCCATCGTCGAGGGCGGCGGTCCCGGCTGGGCGAAAATGCAGAGCCTTTACGCGGCGCTCCGCGCTGTCGGCGTCGGCCTTGATCTCGCCTTCGCCGCGCAGGGCGCGCTGGCGCTCGCCGTCGCGGCAGCGCTCATCACGATCTGGCGTTCGCACGCGGCGCCGGAGACAAAAAAAGCCGCCCTCATTGTCGGCTCGCTCCTGTCGACACCCTATCTCCTCGACTACGATTTCCTCGCCCTCGCGCCGGCGATCGCCTTCATCGCCGCCGCAGGCCGCAAGTCGGACTTTCTGCCTTATGAGAAGGCGGCGCTCGCCTTCGCCGCGCTCGCGCCGCTCGCCGCGCGCCAGATCGCGATGGCCGCCTTCATTCCGATCGGCTTCCTGTCGCTCGCGGCCTTCGCAGCAGTGATCTTTGCGCGCGCCCGGGCCGAGGCCGCCCTCGGGGCGATCACCGACCTGCCGGACAGCGTGGCGCCGGCCGCCGCCAGCAGCTAGTCTCCAGGCTCCCCGAAGGAGCCGACATGACCTACGCCTGTTTTTCCGTCGAGATCGCCGACCGCATCGCGCATATCCGCCTCAACCGGCCGGAGAAAGCCAATTCCATGATTCCGGAATTCTGGCGCGAGCTGCCGGTCGCGGTCGACCGGATTTCCGCGGACGGAGAGGCGCGCGTCATCGTCATTTCCTCCGAAGGAAAGCACTTCACCTCGGGCATGGACATTTCCGTCTTCATGTCGGGCGGTCTCGACGGCGACGCGGCGAACGCGCATGTGTCGGCGGAAGCCTTCCGCCACAAGATCAAGTCGCTGCAGGAGACCTTCACCTGCCTTGAGCGCGCGCGACAGCCCGTGCTCGCCGCCATTCAGGGCGGCGCGATCGGCGCCGGCGTCGATCTCGCCACCGCCTGCGACTGCCGTTACGCATCAAGCGACGCGTTTTTCGCGGTCCAGGAAACGGCGATCGGCATGACCGCCGATGTCGGTACGTTTCCGCGTCTCGTCAAAATCATCCCCGAGGGCTGGGCGCGCCAGATGGCGTACACCGCCGAGCGCCTTCCCGCCGCGAAAGCCAAGGAAATCGGCCTCGTCAACGAAGTGTTCGAGACGTCGGAGGCGCTGCTTGACGGCGTTATGGCGATCGCGCGTCAGATCGTGGCGCACTCGCCGCTCGCCGTCACGGGGTGCAAAGCCATGGCGAACTACGCCCGCGACCACTCGACCGCCGACGCCCTCGACTATATCGCCGTCTGGAACGCCGCCATGCTTCGCCCGGACGACATCAAGGAAGCTTTCATCGCCCGTGGGGAAAAGCGCGCCCCAGCGTTTGACGGCTTGAAGCGCCTTCCCGAATAGAGCGTCCCAAAGCGGGACCGACCGCATGCAACAGACCGCATTGGCGCAACGTCGTTAATGGGGGCTTCACGCTCTTCCGGTAGAACTGGCAGGGCTTGGAGAACCTGTATGGTTTCGATTATCGATCTGTATTCCATCGCCCTGTTGCTGATCTCGCTGACGATGTTTGTCATTCGCTATCTTCGCGAGGAGCCGCCGGTGATGCCGTACCTGATCATCGCCTGCACCTGCGCCGTCGGAAATTTCCTCGGCGAACAGGGCGGCGGGATGGGCGCCTTCATGCTGCTGATCGCCGCGACGTTCCTCTTTATGGGCAGCGTATTTTACCCGCATCTGCGCAGGCTGTCGCAGGCAAAAACCCCGGCCGCCAAGAGCTGACGGCCGCAAACGCGCCGCCAAACCATCGCACATTCACCCTATCGCGGCCGCTGAACGGCCTGCATGACGCCGTCTGCTGGAAGCTCCGTCAACAGATCAAGGGAGACTTCCGTGAACCGTTTCGTCGCGCCCGCGCGTTCGCTCGGGCTTAAACTCATTCTTGTCGGCGCCCTCGCCTTCATATTGTGGATTCCCTGCCTGATGATCTACGCCCTCGTCTGGGAGCGATCATCACGCGCCGACGCCGTGCGCAGCGAAATATACGAGCTCGCGGGCGGCGAGCAGACGATCAGCGGCCCCGTCCTGCTCGTCCCCGCGATCGTCGATACCGGCAAGACAACGACGCTCGGCGAGCCGGTCACGCGGCGGATCACCGTCGCCTTCACGCCGCAGACGCTGGCGATCAACGGCGAGGTGAAAACATCCGTCCGCAAACGGTCGATCTTCACCGCGACGGTTTATGATGCGGATATTTCACTGCAAGGCCGCTTTGGCCCGTTGACGCCGCCGCGGATCGGCGACGGGGTGGCGACTTATCTCTGGAAGGAAGCCTCGCTCGCCGTCAAATTCGCCAATGAGACATCGCTGAAGGGCGTTCGCGCGGCGCCGTCGCTGACGATCGACGGCGCGCCTTTGCGCGCCGCTTTCGAGCCGGGAATCACGATTGACGCCGGCGATGAAACCGCCGCCGCGCCGACGAGCGGCGTCAGCGCGGCGTTCCCGATCAGCGATCCGGCGGCGGGGTTCGGCTTCGCGCTGTCGCTTCCGGTGTCGGGCGGCGGCGCGCTCAGCCTGTCGCCGGTCGGCGAGGAGACGACGGCGCGCCTCGTCTCCGACTGGCCGCACCCGTCCTTTCAGGGCGCCCGCCTCCCCGATGGGCGGACGATCTCGGCCAAGGGCTTCACCGCGCAGTGGCGCGTCCCCTATCTCGCCCGCGGCCTGCCGCGCAGCTTCGTCGCCGACGCGGGGCTATATTCGCTCGACAGCGGCAAGGCGTTCGGCGTCGGTTTCGTCGCGACCGACAGCCCCTATCAGAGCGTCAACCGCGCGCTCAAATACGCGCTGATGTTCGTCGGGATCGTCTTTTTGACCTTTTTCCTGATCGAGGCGACCATGGGCGGCCGCGCCCATCCGGCGCAATATATCCTCCTCGGCCTCGCACAGGTCGTCTTCTATCTTCTGGTGCTCTCCTTTGCGGAACATATCGGCTTCGAGACCGCCTTTATCGGCGCGGCGTCGGCGACCGTTTTCCTGTCGGGGATCTATGCTGCGACCGTCTTTCGCAGCGTCTGGCGCGGTTTGATCGCGTTCCTCGCCTTTTCAGGCGCCTATTGTCTGATATATCTCCTCATGAAATCAGAGGACTATGCGCTTCTGATCGGTTCGGTCGCTGCATTCGGCGCGGTCGCGCTGACGATGACCGTCACGCGCAACCTTGACTGGTACGGCGTTCGTGCGGATGAAAGCCGCGACGAGGCGCGCGAGAGGAGATAGACGGCGATGGCGCAACTGACCCTTCCGAAGAATTCGGTTGTCCAGAAGAAGGGAAAGTCCTTCGGCGCGCCGGCGGGCGCTGAAAAGACGGTGACGTTCAAGGTCTATCGCTATGACCCCTCGGGCGGAGAAAATCCGCGCCTTGACACCTACGAGATCGACGCCGCCGGGGTGTCGATGGTTCTCGACGGCCTCATAAAGATCAAGAACGAGGTCGACCCGACGCTCTCGTTCCGCCGCTCCTGCCGGGAGGGCGTGTGCGGCTCCTGCGCGATGAACATCGACGGCGCAAACACGCTCGCCTGCACCAAGGGCATGGACGAATGCGCCGGCGGTGAGGTCGTCGTTTATCCTCTGCCCGCGCAACCGGTCATTCGCGATCTGATCACCGATCTGTCGAACTTCTATCGCCAGCAGGCGTTCATCGAGCCCTATTTACAGGCGGATGCGACGCATACGCCAAAGGAATTCATTCAGTCCCCGGAAGATCGGCAAAAGCTCGACGGGCTCTATGAGTGCATTCTCTGCGCCTGCTGCTCCACCTCCTGCCCGTCATACTGGTGGAACGGAAACAAGAACGGCGAAGAAGAGTATCTCGGGCCCGCCGCGCTGCTGCAGTCCTATCGCTGGCTCTCCGACAGCCGCGACGAAAAATCCAATGAACGCCTAGACATGCTGGAGGACGAGTTCAAACTCTACCGCTGCCACACGATCGGCAATTGCACGCAGGTCTGTCCAAAGGGATTGAACCCCGCCAAGGCGATCGCGGAAATCAAGAAATTGATGGTCAATCGCCCGGCGAAGGCGACAGCGAAAGGCTGACGCCAAAAGCCTCGAAAATTTCAGCGCCGACGCGTTTGGGCCGCCGGGTCGCGGCGTCGATCATCACCCAGGTCGATTTGACCGAGGCGGCGGCGCGCGCCGCGCCCGGCTTTCTGATGTCGACAAACCGGTCAAAGCGCGGCCCTTCCGCCGCGCCGAGCCAGGTGCGGGCGATCACGCCGTCGCCGGGCAGGATCGGGTCGCGATAGTCGATCTCGTGACGCAACACGACCCACAGCCATTTCGCTTTCATCTCCGGCGTCGCAATGAGGCTCCAGTGCCGCACCGCAATCTCCTGCGCCCATTTAAGATAAACCGCGTTGTTGACGTGTCCGAGCTCGTCGAAATCGTCCGCGACCGGGTCGATCGCCCCTGAAAACGCGGCGTCGAAGGAAACGCATCCGCGCGCCGCGCTCAAAGGCATTGGGGCTACAGGCATTTCAGAAGGTTCGGCGCGCGGCCCTTTTGAAGCGTGAACGGGCCAAGGTGCGCGGCCGGCGAGGCGATTTCGATCGAAAGGGTCAAGACGCGGCCCTCGACTTTGCCTGAATAGCGCGCCGGTAGCGCGGTCTCCACTTCGTCCTGGCGGACCGGACCGCCATGCTCCGGCGTCCACACGCCTGAAAGCGCGAACGCGCCCGCCGCATCGATCGTGAACGGAACATCGATCCGGCCATGCGCGCAGTCGCTTTCGATCGCGGCGCCGACATCGCTGATCGTGAGTGCGATGTGATCCCCGCCCCACTCGCCAAAGAGCCCTGTCCCGGCGGACCCGGGCGGCGTCGCGGAGCATCCGGCGAGCGCCACGAGGGCCAGGATGAATTTGCGGTGCGGCATGATCGCAGTCCCTTACCTTGGCGGCGCATTGAAGCTCGCGCTGTCGAGCATACGCCGGATCGCACCAGGAATTATAGCGCCGGCGATCAAGTACAGATTGCATTCGCAGGGCGATTTCGGGCATTTTCGCCAGCGCCCCCCACCCTGGTTTTTCGATGTCCGACAATTATTCAGCGGCGCGGCGCGCCGCCGCGCCGACTTTCGCCGAGCTTTTCACGCCCAAACTCATCACCGTGCTGCGCGAGGGCTATGGCGCGAAGGAGTTTCGCGCCGACGGATTTGCCGGGCTGACGGTCGCGATTGTTGCGCTTCCCCTGTCGATGGCGATCGCCATCGCCTCCGGTCTTGCCCCGGAGCGCGGCCTTTACGCAGCGATTGTCGGCGGCTTTTTCGTTTCGATGCTGGGCGGCAGCCGGTTTCAGGTCGGCGGCCCCGCCGGCGCCTTTATCGTGCTGGTCGCCGCCAGCGCCGCGCGTCACGGGCTCGACGGCGTGCTGCTCGCGACTTTCCTCGCGGGACTGATGCTGACCGCGGCCGGTTATCTGCGCCTTGGGTCCTATGTGCAGTTGATCCCGTTTCCGGTAACGGTCGGGTTCACGGCGGGCATCGCCGTCATCATTTTCACCAGCCAGATAAAAGACCTGCTCGGCCTGACCATCGCCGAAGGCGGGCACGGGCCGATTTTCGAAAGCCTGAAGGCGGATTTCGAGGCGATCGGCACTTTCAATCCCTTCGCGCTGGCGGTCGCCGCGGCGACGGTCGCGATGATCGTCGGCTTGCGCAAATGGCGGCCGTCCTTTCCGGGCATTCTTGTCGCCGTCGCCGCGACCTCGGCGGCGGTCGCACTCTTCGACCTTCCGGTCGTAACGATCGCGGGCCGGTTCGGCGCCATTCCAAGCGGGCTTCCCGCTCCGTCTTTTCCTCATTTATCGTTCGCCAGCGTTTCAGCCGTGATGCCCGACGCCTTCGCCTTCTTCCTGCTCGGCGCGATTGAATCCCTGCTCTCCGCCACGGTGGCGGATTCGATGACCGGCCGGCGCCACCGCGCCAATTGCGAATTGACCGGGCAAGGGGCCGCAAACATCGCCTCCGCCATTTTCGGCGGCATGGTCGTCACCGGCACCATCGCGCGCACGGCGACGAATATCCGCGCCGGCGCGCACGGCCCGGTCGCGGGTATGCTGCATTCCGCGTTCCTACTCGCCTTCATGATCGTCGCCGCGCCGCTCGCCGGATATGCGCCGCTCGCCTCGCTCGCCGGCGTGCTGGCGATCGTCGCGTGGAACATGGTCGAGAAAGAATCGTTCGCGGCCCTTATCCGCGCCTCGCGCGGCGACGCGGCGGCGCTGCTCGCGACGTTTTTCCTGACGATCTTCCGCAGCCTGACGGAAGCGATCGCGGCCGGCGTCGCCATCGGCGCCATCGCCTTCATCCATCGCATGGCGAGCGCGGCGCAAGTGACGACGGCCGCGCCGCTCATCCGCCACGATCGCGCCGACGGCGAGCCCGCCGATCGCGAGGCCTACGACCCCGCGTCGAGCGCCGGAAGCGGCAGCTCGGTCGCGATTTACCGGATTTCGGGCGCGGTCTTCTTTGGATCGGCCGCAAGCCTCGGCCTTGCGCTCGATCGCATTCTCGCCGGCGAAAAAACCTTCATCCTGGATTTCGCGGCCGCCGCGTTCATCGATTCATCCGGTGCGCAGGCGATCCGCGGATTCGTCGAAAAGGCGCGACGGCAAAATGTCGACGTCATTATCACGGCGGCGTCCGAGCTGATCCGCGGCGAGCTGACCCGGGCCGGTCTTGACGAGCGCCGTGTTCGATACGCGGCGTCGATCGACGCCGCGTCAGTTGAAAACTCTACTTCCTGAGAACCCCGGTCGAGAGATCGACGCCGACCGCGTCAAGCGCACGACGAAGCGGATCGAGCCGCGCGCCGTAGAGATTGGCGCGATCACCTTTTAAGCTCACGTCTTCGCGCACCTGAATTGCGCTGATCGTCGGCGCGATCTCGCGCGACTTCTGGAAATCTCTGCACGCGTCCTCCCAGTCAAGGCCGCAAAAGCCGATCAGGCGCCGCGACTGTTCGTCAAAGTCAGTCACAAAATCCTCGTACTGGATCGTATAAAAGCGGCCCGGAAGCGTCTTTTCAAAATGCTCAACCAGCTTCGCGTAGAGGGAGTAGCGTTGCGCAAGGTCTTCAAACCTTGTCGCAAAAGCCCAGAACTTCAACATGTCCTGACGCCAGATCGAGAACGCGTTCTCAACCGGATTTCGCCGGATATTGATGATCTTTGCGTCCGGAAAAATTCGGGCGATAAATCCCGCCGCCTCGATATTGAGCAGATTCTTGTCGGTAAATTTTTGTTTGACGATCGGCGCGGGCGCTCCCGCCAGATAGGTGTCCGCGAGGCGGTCCCGTTCGGCGGGAATCAGCGCGGCTTCACCAGTTTTATAATTTTCCCGGAGCCATCTGTTGAACAGATTCGGCATCATCGGCATTTCACCGCCGGCCTGGACGGCGGAATGGGCGGCGATCACGCTTTCGACCAGCGTCGATCCGCATCGGGGCAATCCGACGACAAATATCGGCGTCGGGCGATGACTACTGGATGCCGCGCCCATTTCAATCGTCTTATCAAACGCGGCGATGATGGCGTCCGTCCATGCGGAATGCCCCGCGAAGTCATAGAATATCTGATCGATGCGATTTCTTTCAGCCGCGAGCATATTCGCCGCTTCATACTCCTTGAAGGCGGCATCGATATCTCCGCGCGTTTCAACCGCATGCGCGACGACAAAGCGCGCGGTCGCCCGGCCTGCGATCGCGATATCGGTCCGCTTCGAGTAGTCGCGAATTCTCGATTCCTCCGCGTCAGTAAGGCGTCCGTTCCGCAGCAGGCTTAATTGCGGATAAATACCGGCGAAATCCGGGTTGGCGCGGAAGCATCGTTCGCAATATTCTTCCGCCTCCTTCCTATTGCCTTGATAGGTAAGCAGGAGCGCTTTCGTCGACAAAACACGCGCATTATGCGGTTCGAGCAATTCCGCCTCGGCGAGCGCGGCGTCGGCCTTGTCGAATTCGAGCGCCTGAATCGCCAGTGTCGCAAGCTGCGCGAGGCTTTCCGCATCGCGCGGCGTCATCGTCATCGCCTTTTCGAAAGCTTTCAATGCGTCGCCGTAAAGACCGGATTCGAACAGCGTCGCGGCGAGGTCGCGCCAGCCAACGGGTTCCTCGGGCGCGAGCTTAGTCAACCTGCTCGCAAGCGGCAGCATGGCGGAAAAGTCCCGTCGCGTACGGGCGATTTCGAGTCTGAGTTTCAGCGTTTCTATATTATCCGGCATGATTTTTTCTGCGTGATCGAGCACATGATACGCTGCGGCGAAATTTTCCAAAGAGGCGAGCGCGCGCGCCAGAATTTGCGCGGTCGCCAGATCGTCAGGCCGCAATTGGAGCGCGGCATCAAATGCGTCCGCCGCATCGCTGATTTCCTGCCGCGCGACATGCGCACGGCCAAGGCGGACGAGCGCCGGCGCGTAATCAGGATTTCTCGCGCGGATTTCCTTCAACGCATCCATCGCGGCGTCGTCTTCGCCGGATTTGAAGAAAAGCTCCGCAAGATTGGCGCGATAGGCCGGATTGTTCGGGTCAAGCTCAATGGCGCGCCGCAGCGGCTTTTCCGCTTCTGACGGCCTTCCGGCTTGAACAAGGGCAAGGCCAAAAAGGCTTAACGCGAGCGCGTTGTCGGGCGCGGCGGAGAGGAAACGCTCATAGAGCGGGATCGCCCGCGTCGGCGAGCCGTTTCGGTGGAGGGTCTGGGCTTCTTCAAAAACGGCGGCAAATTGCGTTTGCGACATGAGAACGGCTTATCCTTCAACAACTTGGCGCGCCGAAGCGGCGGCGATTTCCCATAGTGGGCCGCTTATAATGATCGGCGGCAAAATTGCCACGCGCTCAATGCCGCAACCCGCGAATGCGGTTCGAGGGAAAAGCGGGCCCTTGACAATAATTTGTTATTTCTATAATTATTGAAATATGGAAACACGAGACGCCCTGCCGGCCTTTGCCGCCCTCTCCCAGGAAAATCGCCTGGAGGCTCTGCGGCTGCTGGTGAAATCCGGCCCGCGCGGCATCGCCGCCGGGGCGCTCGGCGATAATCTCGGGATCGCCGCGCCGACCATGTCCTTCCACCTCAAGGAGCTGGCGAATGCCGGCCTCATCACCTCGCGAAAGGAAGGCCGCCATGTTTTCTACGCCGCCGATTATGGCGGCATCCGCCGGCTGGTCGATTTCCTGATGGCCGATTGCTGTCAGGGCGACCCGCGCCTGTGCGGTCCCTATGTCATCAAGGAGACACGCGATGGCCAGTCCGCCTGCGCCGTCAAATGCTGAAGGCCTCGCCCGGCCGGACGCAGCGCGGGCGGCATTCCCCGTCGACGGCCGCAATTCCGCGGACCGGCTGAACCGGGAATGCTTCTGCGATGGCGCGGACCGCGAGCGGCTGCGTCTCGCGCTCGCTGAAAAGGTCGGCGATGCGGTGCTCGCCGATGAAATCCTGCACGAGCGGCCGCATCTCGTCTCCGGCGCGCGCGCCTTCGTCGGCGCGCAAGACTTTGAGGCGATGGCCGCGTTTGTCCGCGCCAGCGACGCGGCGGCGCGCCTTCCCGCTTTTCAGGAACAGGCGCTTTCCCGGGCGCCGCGCGCGGCCTCGATCGATCACGGCCCGGCCGGCGTCTTCATGGGCTATGATTTTCACCTGACGCCGGAGGGGCCAAGGCTCATCGAGATCAACACCAATGCGGGCGGCGCCTTCATCAATGCCGAACTCGCCTTTTCACGCGGCGTCGGCGGCCCCGGTTGCGAGGGCGGCCGCGATGATGTCGCCGCCGATTTCGAACGCGCCGCGCTGGCGATGTTCCAGACCGAATTCCGCCGCCAGTTCGGCACGCGGGAATTGCGGCGGATAGCGATCGTCGACGACGCGCCGCAGGAACAATATCTGTACCCTGAGTTCCTGCTCGCGCGTCGGATGTTCGAAGACGCCGGATACGCAGCCGAAATCGTCGACGCCCGAAGCCTTACCTATGATGGCGCGGCTTTGCGCACGGCGGCGGGCCCGATCGATCTCGTCTACAATCGCCTCACCGACTTTTATCTTCTTGATCCCGGCTGCGCGGCCCTCGCCGCCGCCTGGCGCGACGGCGCGGTGGCGGTGACGCCTTCGCCGCGCCATCACGCGCTCTACGCCGACAAGCGAAATCTCGTTTTGTTGAGCGACCGCGAGGCGATGCGC
>MEMM01000134.1:2557-13954 GCA_001767925.1 Alphaproteobacteria bacterium RIFCSPHIGHO2_12_FULL_63_12 | reverse complement strand
CGACGAGAACGCCGACGCGCTGTGGTCCGACCGGCGCGATCTTTTTTTCAAGCCGGTCGCCGGCTACGCCTCGCGCGCCGTCTATCGCGGCGACAAGATGACCAAAGCCGTCTGGTCCGAGATCAAAAAAGGCGGCTACATCGCGCAGGACTACGCGCCGCCGAGCGAACGCCGCGTGCGGCTGGACGGCGCGGAGGCGCTCCGCAAGATGGACATTCGTCTTTACGCCTATCAGGGCGAGATCCTGCTCGCGGCGGCGCGGCTCTATCAGGGGCAGACCACGAATTTCAGAACGCCGGGCGGCGGATTTGCGCCAGTGATCGTCCTATGAGACGGCAGAGAGGAGCGACATGAGCGAACCGGTCGATGACGCGCCGCGGCGCGTGCTGTTCTTGTGCACCGGCAATTCCGCCCGATCGATCATGGCGGAAGCCTATATGAACGCCAAGGGCGCGCCGCGCTGGCGCGCCTATTCGGCAGGCTCGAAACCGACGGGATCGCCGAATCCCCTGGCGATCGATACTTTGTCTGCATACGGAACGCCGGCGGAAAATCCCCGCTCGAAAAGCTGGGACGAGTTCGCGGCGGCGGAGGCGCCCGTCATGGATGTCGTCGTCACTGTCTGCGACAACGCGGCGGGCGAAGTTTGCCCCATCTGGCCGATGCGCGTCGCCAAGCCGCCGCGAAAGCTTCACTGGTCGTTTCCGGACCCCGCCGCCGCGAGCGGGAGCGAGGCCGAAAAACGCGCGGCGTTCGCCGCCGTCTTCGCCGACATTCGCGCCCGGATCGACGATTTCCTCGCCAGCGACGCCGCGCCCCCACGCTGAATTCCGAAAGCACGCCGCCATGAGCCTGTTTGAAAAATACCTCTCGGTCTGGGTCGCGCTCGCCATTCTCGCCGGGCTGGCTTTCGGCGGTCTTGCACCCGGCGTTTTTGCGGCCCTGTCGCGCCTTGAATACGCAAATGTAAATTTCGTCGTCGCCGCGCTGATCTGGGCGATGGTCTATCCGATGATGGTCAATGTCGACTTCGCGAGCCTTCGTCATGTCGGCGACAAGCCGAAGGGGCTCATCATCACCATCGTCATCAACTGGATGATCAAGCCGTTCACCATGGCGATGCTCGGCGTCCTTTTCTTCAGGCATCTCTTCGCCGGCTTTATCCCGGCCGCGGACGCGGAAGAATATATCGCGGGGCTGATCCTGCTCGGCGCCGCTCCCTGCACCGCTATGGTCTTCGTCTGGTCGCAGATGACGAAGGGCGACGCCGCCTACACGCTGGCGCAGGTCGCCGTGAACGACGCGATCATGATCGTCGCCTTCGCGCCGATCGTCGCGTTTCTTCTCGGCGTCACCGAGATTGTCGTGCCGTGGGAGACGCTGCTGGTTTCCGTCGGCCTTTATGTCGTTGTCCCGCTCGCGGCGGGCGCAGCGACACGGCGATGGCTTAATCGCACCGGCGGCGAGGAGGCTGTCGCCGCCTTCACGGCGCGCACAAAGCCGTTCTCGATCATCGGCCTCCTTGCGACGGTCGTGCTTCTGTTCGGATTTCAGGGCGAAATCATCCTCGCCGAGCCGTTCCTCATCGCGCTGATCGCCGCGCCGATCATCATCCAGTCCTACGCCATCTTCGCCGCCGCCTACGCCGCCGCATTCGCCTGGCGCGTTCCGCACGCGGTCGCGGCGCCCTGCGCCCTCATCGGCACCTCGAATTTCTTCGAGCTCGCTGTCGCCGTCGCGATCAGCCTGTTTGGCCTTCAGTCGGGCGCGGCGCTCGCGACCGTCGTCGGCGTCCTCGTCGAAGTTCCGGTGATGCTGTCGCTCGTCGCCATCGCCAACGCGACGCGCTCGGCGTTCGCGGCGCGAGAGCGCGGATGACGGCGGTCGTGCCGTCGGTTATAGACGCGAGCGATGAGGGGCCCGCTTCCGAGATATCAAGAGCTGGTTACGCGCGGCGCGCTGGAAAAAGATCCGGCGCAGGAAGCCGCCGCGACGCGGCTGCAGGGCCTTTCCGAGGCGCTGACCGCGCCGGCGCACGGGCCGCTCTTCTGGTTCGGGCCGAAATCGGCGCCGCCGAGGGGCCTTTATCTCTGGGGCGGGGTCGGGCGCGGCAAGTCGCTGCTGATGGATATTTTTTTCAACAACACTGATGTCGCGAGCAAGCGCCGCGTGCACTTCCATGAATTCATGGCGGAAACGCACGAGCGCATCGCCGCCTGGCGCGCCGCGGATGAAAAAACGAGGCGGCGGCGCGGCAAGGCGCTGAAATCGTCGCCAGACGATCCGATTCCGCCGGTCGCCGCCGACATCGCAAGAGAGGCGCGGCTCTTGTGCTTCGACGAATTTCAGGTCAGCGACATCGCCGACGCCATGATCCTCGGACGGCTGTTTTCGGCGCTCTTCACTGAAGGCGTCGTCGTCGTCGCCACTTCCAACCGTCGCCCGGACGATCTTTACACGGACGGCATCAACCGTCAGCTATTCCTTCCCTTCATCGCCATGCTGAAAGAGCGGCTCGACATCTTCGAGCTTGACGCCGCGCGCGACTATCGCCTCGACCGGCTCGCCGGCGCGCCGGTCTATTATGCCCCGCTCGGCCCTGAGGCGGACGCCGCCATGGACAGGGCCTGGAAGATCATGATCGCGGACGCGCGGGAGCACGCGGAGACGCTGATAGTGAAGGGCCGGCGGGTCGCGGCTCCCCGTTGCGCGCGCGGGCTCGCGAGGTTTGATTTCGAGGCGCTCTGCGCCCGTCCGCTTGGCGCTTCCGACTTTCTCGCGATCGTCCGGCGCTATGGCGCCTTGTTCATCGACCGCATTCCGCAATTGAAACCCGACAATCGCGACGAGGCCAAACGCTTCGTCACGCTGGTCGACGCGATTTACGAAAGCCGCACCAAGCTCGTCTGTTCGGCTGCGGCGGAGCCTTCCCTACTGTATCCGAAAGGCGACGGTTCGTTCGAATTCGAGCGAACCGCCAGCCGCCTTATCGAAATGCAGACCGCCGCTTATCTCGGATCAGAGCATGAAATGCCGCCGGCGGGCGACTGATCTTTTGATATATTATCACGTGACGCCGTCATCACCGCTTTGTCATCACATTTGAACGAGCCGGCGCATACGCCTTGCCCACGCGGTCAAAGAATGAAAGCATTTAACCTCGATTCGCTGGCGGAGTGGGGGTCCGGTGGGACACGCAACCGACGGTCGAACGATTCAAGGGAGAAGAAAGATGAAACAACAAAGACCACGCGCTGGTCGGCTTAGCGCCGTCCGGCAAACCCTGCTGGCGGGACTGTCGATGACGGCTTTCGCCGGCGTCGCCTACGCGCAAGACGAAGCGGCGGCGGACGACGAGATCGTTGTTCTTGGATCACGCATCCGCCAGGATCCTCTCGCCGCCAACCGCCCGGTCCTCAACCTCGGCGAGGAGGAACTCGACAAGTCCGGCCTCAACAATGTCGGTGACTTCCTTCAGCGCATTCCGGCGTCCGGCGGCGGCCTCAACGCCAAGGTCAATTCTTCCGGCAATTTCGGCAATCCGCCCGATGGCGGCGGCGTCGGCGCCGGTTCGGCCGAAATCGATCTGCGCTTTCTCGGCTCGCGCCGCACGCTTGTCCTCGTCGACGGCCTGCGCTGGGTGAACGGCGCTTCAGCGTCAGGCGTTCCGGGCGCGACGGATCTCAACACCATTCCCTCAAGCGTCATCGAACGCATCGAAATCCTTCAGGACGGCGCGTCGCCGATTTATGGATCGGATGCGATCGCCGGCGTCGTCAATATCATCACCAAGCAGGAGCAGGACGGCTTCGCCGCCTCCGCGCAGCTTGGCGCATTCGACAAGGGCGACGGCGTTTCGCAGGATTATCAGATTTCCTTCGGCGCTTCGAACGACCGCACGAAGATTTTCTTCGCCGGACAATATGTGCACCAGAACGGCGTTGACTCGGCCGATCGCGACCTGTCGGACTTCCCTGTCGCCACTCTCGACCAGTGCATCAATACCTGCTCCTCGGCGACGCCGTTCGGCCGCATCCTCTTCACCGATCCGAACACATTGACCGACGTCGACCTGACGCTCGCCGACGGATTCACCTACACTGGCGCCAATCCGGTCTATGATCCGCTGAACCCGGGCGGCGGCATTGGCGATTTCAAGAACTTTTCGACCGCGGACCGGTTTAACTTCTCGCCCTTCAACTTCGTCCTGACGCCGCAAGAACGCGTCAGCTTCATGACGCAGATTACGCATGAAGTCTCCGACTCGATCCAGTTCCGTGGCAAGGCGCTGTTCAACAACCGGAAGTCGGTCAACCAGGCTGCGCCCATTCCGCTGTTCATCGGACCCTTTGGCGGCAACGGCAACCGGATGGACACGATCTCGATCGACGCGTCCAACCCCTTTAACCCGTTCGGCTTTACGCTCGACGGCGTGAGCGGTCCGGGCTACGGCGTCTTCCGGCGCTTTTTTGAAGCCGGGCCGCGTCACTTCGAACAGAATGTCGACACCTATTATTTGTCGGGCACATTTTCGGGCGAGCTCGGCAACGGCTGGTTCTGGGACGCCTCCGCCTATTGGTCGCAAAACCAAGCCAACCAGATCGCCAACGGCATCGTCAATTCGGCAAAGCTCGAACAGGCGCTTGGACCTCTGGCGCTGTGCACCGGCTCCTGCGTTCCGTTTAATGTTTTCGGCGGGCCGGGATCGATCACGCAATCAATGGTCGATTTCGTCACCTTCGATCAGCACGACTCTTCCGAACAGGAAATCTGGGATCTGCAGCTGAATTTCGGCGGCGATCTCTTCAATCTCTGGGCGGGCCCGCTCGCTTTCGCCGCGGGCTTTGAGCATCGCGACCAGTCAGGATCTTTCAGCCCCGACCCGGTCGTCACCGCTGGCGATACGGCCGACATTCCCGCACAGCCGACGGCAGGCAGCTACAATGTCGATGAGTATTACGGCGAATTGAGTGTGCCGTTGCTCAATGATTTCGCCTTTGCGCGGTCGATTGAGGCCACTTTCGCCATCCGGCATTCGAACTATTCGACCGGATTCAAGACGACGGCGATCAAATATGGCGGCAACTGGCGTGTCACGGACGACTTCACGATCCGCGGCGGCTTCACCGAAGGCTTCCGCGCCGCCACGATCGGCGAGCTGTTCGGCTCTCTTTCGCGCAACGACGCTATCCTGGTCGACCCGTGTTCGGCGCCTGTCGCGCCGAATCTCGCGGCCAACTGCGTGACGCTGGGCGTGCCGACCACCTACACGCAGATCAACGCGCAGATCTCGACAACGGTCGGCGGCAATCCGAACCTTCAGGCCGAGGAATCCGACTCCTGGAATGTCGGGCTGACCTATGCGCCGAATTGGGACGGCTTCTTCCTCAACAACTTCGTGGCGGAAGCAAACTACTACGACATCGAAATCACCGGCGCTATTCAGGCGCCGAACGCACAGCTGCTGCTCGACGGCTGCGCGGCGACCCTCGATCCTGCGTTTTGCGGCAACATCACGCGCAACAGCGCCGGATTCATCACTTCGTTCTCGAACCAGTTGACCAATATCGGCGGCATCAATACGCGCGGGCTCGATTGGTCGGTGAGATTCGATCTTCCGCTCGGCGGGTCAAACCTCAACGTCAACTGGCTGTCGACTCGCCTGTTCGACTATACGGAGCTGACGCCGATCTCGACCGGGTTCCTTGCAGAATCCCGCGAAGGCAAGCTGCGTAGCAACCCGCAACAGGCGTTCCCGCGCCTCAAATCGACCCTGGTCGCAAGCTGGGATCTCGGCTCGCTCAATATCAGGAACACCTGGCGTTATATCAGCGGCCTTACCGAGCAATGCCGCGGATTTACCGCGATCCAGGGAATTTCCGGCGCCGTCGGATGTTCGAACTACAATCCGAACGACGGACTTTCGACAAACAGGCTGAAAGCCAAACTCTACATGGATCTCTCAGCAAGCCTTGCGGTCAATGATCGCACGGAGTTTACGGTCGGCGTCAACAATCTGCTCGACACCGATCCGCCGCCCTGCTTCTCCTGCCAGGCGGGCGGATTCGATCCGGCCCAATACGACGTGCCCGGCCAGTTCGGTTACGTCCGCTTGACGTTCCGGCCGTAATTTTCGGCTGATCCTCGATGAGACGGGCCCCTTCGGGGGCCCGTTTTCTTTTGGTCCGCGAATTCGTGTTGCGTTGGCGGCGCCGGCGCCATACGCCCGCGTCATGACCGCCGCCGCCGAACGATCATCGCCGCAAATGCGATTCCCGGAAGTCGTCGCTTTCACCGCGGCAGTGATGGCGCTGGGCGCGTTGTCGATTGATATCATGCTGCCCGCGCTCGGCGCGATCGGAACGGACCTTGCGACGCGACGCGCCAATGACGTGCAGCTGGTCGTCTATGCCTTCACCATCGGCTATGGCGTCGCCCAGCTTTTTTTCGGCCCGTTGTCCGACCGTTTCGGACGGCGCGCGGTGCTGCTCGGCGCAATCGCCGGTTACATTCTGGCGGCGGCGCTCAGCATATTTTCGTCATCCTTCGCGCTGCTGCTCGCCGCGCGCGCGCTCCAGGGCGTCTGCACGGCGGCGGCGCGCGTCGCCATTATGGCGAGCGTGCGCGACCGGTTTTCCGGAACACGCATGGCGGAAGTCGCGTCCGCCGCGACGACGATCTTCATGGCGGCGCCGATTTTGGCGCCGGCGATCGGGCAGGCGATTTTGCTGGCCGCCGAATGGCGCATGATTTTCACGTTCCTGTTCATCTACGGGATCGCGCTCGGCGGATGGGCCTATCTCCGGATGGATGAGACGCTGCAACGCGCTGACCGGCGCGGCCTCGGTTTGGGGCCGGTGTTCGCCGCTTTCGGCGCCTTCGCGGCGAACCGCTTGTCGCTCGGCTACACCCTCATCACCATGGTGCTGTGGGGCGCGTTTTTCACCTATCTCGGCACCGCGCAGCAGGTTTACGACGGCGCGTTCGGCCTCGGCGCGCTGTTTCCGCTCGCCTTCGCTGCCGGCGCCGTTCCTTATGGCGTCGCCGCGCTCACCAATGCGCTGGTCGTCCGGCGCTTCGGCCTGCGCCGCATCCTGCATGCGGGGATCGCGGCGATCGTCGCGGTCAATGCTGTCCATCTCGCGGCGGTCTTCGTCCTGGGCGAGAGTCTGCCCGCGTTCATCTTGTCCCTTTGCGGAACGCTTCTCGCGCTCGGCTTTGTCGGGCCGAACGCCACCGCGCTGGCGATGGAGCCGATGGGAAAAATCGCCGGCGCCGCCGCGTCAGCGAACGGTTTCGCTTCGACGACGGGCGCCGCCCTGATCGGCGCGTTCATTGGGTCGCGCTTCAACGGCTCGGCATCGCTGGTGTCGGAGGGATTCCTCGTCATGGGGGCGATCGCCTTTGCGATCGCCTTCTGGACCGAACGGGGAAAGCTGTTCCGCCATGTTCCCGACTCTATTGAGGACATGCCATGACGGCGCAGCGCCGCATCTGCATCGGGGCCTTCGCCGGCGCGCATGGCGTCAAGGGCGAGGCGAAAGTCAAAACCTTCACCGAAAGCGAGGACGGCGTCGCGCGCTACGGCGCTGTTGAAAGCGAAGACGGCAAGCGTCGCTTTTCCCTTAAATTCATCCGTGTGCTGAAGCCCGGCCTCGCCCTCGTTTCGGCGCCCGAGATCAAGAGCCGCGAAGACGCCGCCGCGCTGGCGGGCCTTCGCCTTTATGTCGACCGCTCGAAACTGCCGCCCGCCGATGAAGACGAATTCTATATCGAAGACCTCGTCTCTCTCGGCGTGGAGAACGATGCGGGCACGCCGATGGGCCGCGTCGCGGCCGTCCACAATTTCGGGGCCGGCGACGTCCTCGAACTTGACGGCGTCCCGGGGGCCTCGGGCAAGGTCCTGCTGCCGTTCACCCGCGCCGCCGTCCCGGTCGTCGATATCGCCGGGCGGCGGATCGTCATCGACCGGGCCGCGCTCGCCGAGATCGAGGCCGGCGAGGCGCCAGACGAAGGCTGACCGCTTGCCGCCCGACCCCGCTCATGCGACGAGCAGCCGATGTGGAGCGCGACGGTTTTAACCCTCTACCCTGATCTCTTTCCGGGGCCGCTTGACGCCTCGGTCCTTGGCCGGGCGCGGGGCGAAGGGCGGTGGGCGCTCGACACCGTCAATATCCGCGATTTTTCGGACAACCCTTACGGCTCGGTCGACGACACTCCGGCTGGCGGCGGGGCGGGGCTCGTCATGCGGGTCGATATTCTGGCCGCCGCGATCGACAGCGTCCCCCGAAACGATCGGCCTCTCGTCTATCTTTCGCCGCGCGGCAGGCGGTTTGATCAGGCGAGAGCCCGCAAGCTCGCCGCCGGCCCCGGCGTCATCGCGCTGTGCGGCCGCTTCGAGGGCGTCGACGACCGGCTGATCGAGGCGCGGGGGATTGAGGAAATCTCGCTCGGCGACTTCGTGCTGGCGGGCGGCGAGGTCGCGGCCATGGCCCTGATCGAGGCTTGCGTCCGGCTCCTTCCGGGGGTATTGGGCTCGCCTCTTTCGCTGGGCGAGGAAAGCTTCTCCCCGGAAGAAGGCGGTTCGCGCGGCCAAGGCGCTGGGGATATGGGGGGCGGGAAGATGCTCCTTGAATACCCTCAGTATACGAGGCCGCGACTTTTTGAGGATCGAGAGATCCCCCCGGTGCTGCTGTCAGGCGATCACAAGAAAATCGCCGCCTGGCGCCGGGAGAAGGCTGAACAAATAACGCGCGCGCGACGACCGGATCTCATCGCCTCCGGTCCTATCCGGCGGGATAACAAGGATAAGGACCAGGGCCTGTGAACATCATCGAACAGCTTGAAAAAGAAGAAATCGCGCGGCTTGCGAAATCGATTCCGGAATTCGCGCCGGGCGACACCTTGAAGGTCGGCGTCAAGGTGAAGGAAGGCGACCGCGAGCGCGTGCAGGCCTATGAAGGCGTCTGCATCGGCAGAGCCGGGTCCGGCCTCAACGAGAATTTCACCGTCCGCAAGATCTCCTTCGGCGAAGGCGTCGAGCGCGTGTTCCCGGTCCATTCGCCGTCGGTCGCCTCGATCGAGGTTGTCCGTCGCGGTAAAGTCCGTCGCGCCAAGCTCTATTATCTGCGCGATCGTCGCGGCAAGTCGGCGCGCATCACCGAAAAGACCAGCAACAAGGAAGAAGCGGCGGAATAAATTTCGCCGCTCACCGGTCAGATGAGAAAAGCCCGCCTTTCGGCGGGCTTTTTGTTTGACCGGTTTGCGCTGCTCGGCGCCCTGCATCAGTCGCGAAAGCCGCCGGGCGTCTCCGCCGCGACGTAGAGCATCGCCGCCCACGCCGCGACATTCTGCTTCAACGCTTGCCGATCGACCTTGTCGAGCGTGTCGTCCGGCGTGTGGTGAAGGTCGAAATAATCGGTGCCGTCCTGATTGAGATCGATGACCGGGACGCCGGCCGCCTTCAGCGGGCTGACATCGGCGCCGCCGCTCGCGTCATTATCGCCGGGACCGACGCCAAGCCGCCGCAGCGCCTCAGCAAAGAGCTTCGCTTTCGGGGCGGACGCTTCGCCGAATTTCGTCCGCATCGACCAGATGCGGCCGGCGCCGAAATCCGATTCGGCGGCGAGCGCGTGGCGCGCGAGTTCGCCCTTGTGCGCCTCGGCATAGGCGCTGGCGCCAAAGAGGCCGACTTCTTCAGCGCCCCACATGACGACGCGAATGGTGCGCCCCGGCTTTCCCTTCATCTCATCGACGAGCTTGGCCGCCGCGAGGGTGATCGCGATCCCCGAGGCGTCGTCGATCGCGCCGGTGCCGAGATCCCAGCTGTCGAGATGGCCGCCGATCACGATCAATTCATCCGTACGCCCCGGGATTTCGCCGATCACGTTGCCGCCGGGCGCCGCCGGCGTCGTCGCCGTCTTGAGATCAAGCTTCATGACGACCGGCCCACGGGAGAGCAGCAGCGCGCGCGCAAGCTGATCGGCGTCAGGGTTCGAGAGCGCGGCCGCCGGCGCCATTTTTTCATTGTCGCGAATCCGCATCATCCCGGTATGCGGGTTCCTGTGGCTGTCGGTGCCGACAGAGCGGATGACCGCGGCGGCTGCGCCCCGTTTCGCCGCTTCGTACGTCGCCTCCGAGCGCTTGGCAACGGCGACGCCGTAGCCTGAGCCGTCTTGGGTGCGCGTCATTTTCTCGTCGACGAAGACGATCTTTCCCTCGATTCCGGTCAGCGGCGCGTTTTTCAGCTCGGTCAGCGTCTCAAAGCGCACGACCTCGGCGGTGACGCCGCCCTCGGGCGTCGACACAGAATTCCCGAGCGCCGTCACCGCTAGCGGCTGCGGGAAAGGCGCAAGGATCGCGGCGCTTTCCGAAATGCGCGACCAGGCCGGCATGTCGAAGGTCTCTATACGGACGTTCTTGAGGCCCATCGCCTTCATCTTAGCGGCGCCCCATTCGCGCGCCCGCGCTTCCGCCTCCGACCCGCCGAGCCGGGGACCGATTTCGGTCGTCAGGCTTTCAAGGATTTCATAGGCGCGGTCATCGGCGAGGGCCCGGTCGATCAGCTTGTCGATCGCCGCCGCTTCCCCGGCGGAGAGCGCCGGCTCCCCGGCGCTGGCGGGCGACGCGGCGAGTGCGAGGATCAGCGAGACGGCGGCGTATTTCATGTCCGGTTCCTGTCGATTGTCGAAAGATTCTAGGTTTTGTTTTTGCGCTCAAGCTCCGGCGGCAGAAATTCATAGCCGGTGAAAAAACTGTTGTAATTGCAGGTCAGTTCCTCGCCCGCCTTGATATCGCGCAAGGCGCGGCCAGCGGTGAAGTCCGAGTAATCGGTGTTTGGCGCGTCCGCGTGATTCATGAATCGCGAATTGTCGACTTCATAAACGATGAATTCCGGCATGTCGGGATGCGGAAACGCATAGCGGTCGAGAAGGGCTTTCAGATGCGGCGGCGCGTTCTCATAGTCCGCGGTCGGCACCAGCCGGTCGAAATCGGGCTCGAATTTCGAAATGATCTGGCCTTTTTTCAGATCTTCGGCGGTGAACACGCCGACGCCTTCGATCTCGCTTTTCGCGATATAGGTGGTGATGAGGAACATGAAGTCTTTCGCCAGGATTGCGGACGCCTTCTAGCGCGCAGCGGCGAGGATCGCCAGACAGTTCCGCTCGAAAGCCGCCGCCGCCGCCTGCTGGCTGTGCGTTTCCTCGACAAGCCGGCGCGCTTTGCGCGCGAGATCGTCGCGCAGCGCCGGCGCCTCAATGAGGCGCAGCGCCGCGTCCGCGAAGTCGCGCGCGGCGTCGGCCTTGAGGAAATGCTCGCCGTCGCGGACCGGCAGCCCCTCGACGCCGAGCGTGGTCGAGACCACCGGCAATCCCATCGCCATCGCCTCGAACGCCT
>MEMM01000134.1:0-2549 GCA_001767925.1 Alphaproteobacteria bacterium RIFCSPHIGHO2_12_FULL_63_12 | reverse complement strand
GAATATCATCGACATAGCCGGTAAAGCGCCAGTTCAAATGTCGCGCGGCGGCGCGCTCTACCATCGCGCGCGGCGGGTTCTTACCGATGACGGTGAACGAGGCGTCGCTTCTGGCGGCGGCGATCAGCGGCCAGACCTCATCCATGAACCATTGAAGGCCGTCCTGATTGGCTTTCCAGTCCATCGAGCCGACGAAAACCAGCGCCGGCGGCGCGGCGGCCGCGGGCGGCGCGAAGCGGAAGTGATCAGCGTCGACGCCGGTCGGAATCGCGAGCGCTATGGCGGCGCCGAAGTCTCTGCGAAAAATTTCCGCGTCGCGCTCGGAGACCGCGATGACGCCGTTCGCTCTCCGGCAGGCGCGCGTTTCGAACCGGCGCATTTTCGCCGCCTCGCGCGCCCATATCATCGCCATCGCTCCCGATGCGGCGCGCGCATGGCGGTCGAGAATTTCCGTCTCGACATTATGCGCGAAGAAGGCGTGCGGCGCGCCGATATCGCCCGGCGCCATCGCCAGCGATTGCGCATAATCGAAGACGACGAAATCGGAGCGCGCGGCGAGCGCCGCCGCCGTCGCGGCCTTCGCGGCGCGATCGGCGTCGGCATGGGCCGAGATCGGCGTCTCACCGAAAAAGCCGAGGGCGCGGCGGAATTTCCACGCCAAATTTCTCGGCGAGGGGCGATAAAGAAATGCTTCGTCCGCCAGCGTATCGATATCAGCCTTCCAGCGCGTTTCCTGCGCTGGTGTCGCCGGCATCAGCAGGCGCGTTGTGAAGGCGCCGCCCTTGAGGTTCTTCAAAATATTGGCGCTGCGGATTTTTCCGCCCGCATCCATTGGAAAGAGAAACTGCGGCGAAACGAAGAGAAGCGCCGGCTTGTCCGTCACCAGCCGACGCCCCGGTAATCGGCGCCGCAGAGCTCCAGCTCCTTGTCGCCCGACAAATCGATCAGCACTTTTCCAATGCCGCGTTCGATGATGGCGCCCTTGTCGACGCCGGTTGCGTGCCCGTAGACGATGATTTCCGCTGCATCGACGGCGTCTTCGGCGTCGCGCGCCATCAGTTCGACGAAATGCGGGATTTCCCGCTCGATGAATTCCTTGTTCTTGCCCATGAGGCGGCTCGCATCGACATAAGGATCGACGATCTGCAGGGCGTAACCCTTGCCGATCAGACGTTCGGCGAGCGCGACATAGGGCGATTCGCGCAGATCGTCCGTACCCGGCTTGAAGGCGAGGCCGAAAAGGACGACCGGGCGGCGCCCGCAGGCGCGCACCGCGGCCAGCGCGGCGTCGAGATGGGCTTCATTCGACGCGATCGCCGCCTTCATGATCGGCGCCGACGCCTGTCCCTTGTCGGCGATTGAAATCATCGCGCGCAAATCTTTCGGCAGGCAGGAGCCGCCAAAGGCGAAACCCGGCCGCAGATAAGCGGGCGAAATATTCAGCACCGTGTCTTTCGCGAAAATCTCGAGCGCCTTGCGCGCGTCGACCCCGGCGGTCTTCAAGATGCGCGCGGCCTCGTTGGCGAAGGCGACTTTCAGCCCGTGCCAGGCGTTCGAGAGGAGCTTGATCGATTCGGCGGTCGCGGGATCGGTGCGGATGGTTTCGCTCTCGACGCCGTCATAAAGGCGCTTCACGCCTTCGAACCCCGCGTCCGACATGGCTCCGATGATAGTAAAGGGCGGCTGATGAAAATCGCGCACCGAGCGCCCCTCGCGCAGGAACTCGGGATTGAAGGCGAGATGGATGCGCTGGCCGAGCTTTTCGCCCGCCGCCTGTTCAAGCACCGGCGCAAATCGCTTTTCGGTGGCGCCCGGCGGCACGGTCGAGCGAATGACGACGATGTGCGGTTCGCGGCGCCCTTTCAGCGCGGCGCCGATTTCAGCGACCACGTGATCGACATAGGAAAGGTCCGGCGTTCCGTCGGGCGCAGTCGGCGTCCCGACGGAAACAAGCGAAATCTCCGAGGCGTGAACCGCGGCCGCCGCGTCGGTGATCGCGCGGAATTTGCCGAGCTGCACCGCCTGCGCGGTCAGCTCCGCGATCATCTCCTCGACGATCGGGGCCTCGCCGCGATTGATGAGATCGACCTTGGCGCCGGAGACGTCGACGCCGACGACCTCATGGCCGAGTTCAGCAAGGCACGCGCCGGAAACCGCGCCGACATACCCAAGCCCGAAGATCGCTACTTTCATCTCGCCAATCCAGCCGCCGGCCAGCCGCCGGGAGCCGCCGATCATCGCCGTCAGTGCTTAAATTTTCGCGCCCAGCCCCGTCCGGTTGCATTGAATTTCAGCATTTCGCGAATTTGGCGAAGGCGCGCCCATCATTCGGCCGCCGAGCGTTAACAATTGTTGAAGACGGCGCTCGCTCCTGTCACCATCTGAATTCCTGCAAGGAGGTGTTGCGATGTTGCGTATTGGTTTTGCCGTCCTGGCTCTCAGCCTTCTCGGCTCGCCGGCCGGCGCGGCCGTGAAGACATCCGAAAAAGGCGTCACCGTCTGGCGCGGCAAGGCGGAGGAGACCCCGGCGACGCCGTCGCTGAAATCAG
>MEMM01000133.1:6562-8010 GCA_001767925.1 Alphaproteobacteria bacterium RIFCSPHIGHO2_12_FULL_63_12 | reverse complement strand
TGAGCCAGCGCCGGCAGGGCGCGCTCGCCGCCGAGCTCCGGCAGAACGCGGTGCACATCGCCGTACTCGACTCGGCCTTGAAGCTTGAGCGCGCCAAGTTCCGGGCCGATACGGTGACCGTCTTCCGCCGCGTCACGAGCACCGTCACCCGGCTCGATACGCTCGTCCAGAGCGACACGCTGCGCTTGACGGATACCGTGAAGGTGACGGTCGAAGTCGTGCGGGAGGCGGTCGAGACGCTCAACGCCTGCCGCGCGACGATCCGGGAGTGCGGCGCGCTCCGGGCGCGGGAACAGGCGCGGGGGGACTCCCTCGACGCCCGCGTGAAGCTCCTCGAGAAGGCCCGGCCCTCGATCTTCAGTCGCTGCGGACTCTCCGTCGGCTACGGCGCAACCGACAAGGGGTTCGGACCCGCGGTCGTGGCGGGTTGCAAAATCGCCCCCTGAAGGTGTAGGTTGTAGCGCAGTCGGCCCGATTCGTGAGTCGGTGCCGGACGCAGTCAGCTTGCGCCCGTGAGTATCGGTGCCTTGTCTCCGCTTCGGCGGGGGTGGGGATCACGCCCGAGAAAGCGGGCGCTTTGCGTTACGGACCATGTCCTATGAACCACTCCCCTGGCTCCCGTGGTACTGGCGCGACTGGCGAGCGAACCGCAAGGTCCAGCGCATGACGCCGGCCGAACGGGGCATCTACCGGGAACTCCTCGATGAATGTTGGGTCGAGGGCAGCCTCCCCCCCGACCTGCCGGGGCTGGCGGAAGTGGCCCGCTGCAGCCTGGATGACATAACGGCGGCGTGGCCCGCGCTGGAGCATTGCTTCGCGCCCCGGCCCGGCGACGGGCGGCTGGTCAACGACAAGATCGTCAAGGTGCTGATGGCCCAGCGGGAAGCGCACGAGCGGCGCGTCCACGCCGGGCGGCGGGGTGGGCTGGCGAGCGGGGAAACCCGGCGCGAACGAAGCAATGCTCCAGCAACCACGAAGCAATGCTCAACGACCGTTGAGCAACAGAGCAGAACAGAAACTGCTCTACACAGCGGCGCGGCTGGCCCTGGGGGGCCGCCGCCGCGCCCGAACAGCCCGAAGCGCCGGGCGGCCGGTCTCGAAGTCCCGGCGTACCAACCGCCGCCAGATCCGTTCGCGAACATCATCCCGGAACCGCCTACACCGGAACAACTGGCCGAACTCGCGGCGGTCCGGGCTGCCCTGCGCCCAACCGCGAAGGCAGCGGGGGAGGCGACGACGTGACTGACTATGGGGCGTTTCTGGAGGACAAGGCGCAGATCAAAGGGAATCACGGCTTTGCGCCCGTGTGGATGCCTGATTTTCTGTTCGATTTCCAACAGTCGCTTGTAACGTGGGCCGTCGAAAAGGGACGTGCGGCCATCTTCGCGGACTGTGGACTCGGAAAGACGCCGATGCAGCTCGTGTGGGCGGAGAACGTCGCGCGCCAT
>MEMM01000133.1:0-6512 GCA_001767925.1 Alphaproteobacteria bacterium RIFCSPHIGHO2_12_FULL_63_12 | reverse complement strand
CAGACCATCGGGGAAGCGGAGAAGTTCGGCATCCGGGCAACCCGCGAGAGTCACGGGATCGTGCATGGTGGCATTACCGTGACCAACTACGAACGGCTGCACCTGTTCAATCCGGCCGACTTCGCGGGCATGGTCTGCGATGAGTCGAGTATTCTGAAGTCGTTTGACGGGGTGCGCCGGGGTGAGATCACCGCGTTCATGCGGAAGATGAAGTACCGCCTACTCTGCACTGCGACCGCGGCGCCGAATGATTATACCGAACTCGGCACGTCGAGCGAAGCTTTGGGCTATCTGGGGCACATGGACATGCTCAATCGCTTCTTCAAGAACGACAGCAACACCTCGGCGGTAGGTCGGAAGTACGGCAACGTCGCCAAATGGCGGTTCAAGGGACACGCGGAAACACCGTTCTGGCGGTGGGTGTGTTCATGGGCGCGGGCGATTCGTCGGCCGTCAGACCTGGGGTTTGGCGACGCGCGGTTCGTCCTGCCGCCACTCACAGAGCGCGAACATTTCGTCGAAGTCGAGACGCCCGCGGAAGGGATGTTGTTTGCGCTCCCAGCCGTGGGCCTCAAAGAGCAGCGCGAAGAACGGCGCCGGTCACTCGATGATCGTTGTGCAAATATTGCGGATTTAGTGAACGGTACGGGAAAGCCCGCGCTGGTGTGGTGCCACCTGAACGATGAAGGGGATCGGCTGGCCGAACTTATCCCCGATGCGACGCAAGTGAGCGGCGGCGACGATGATGAGGCGAAAGAAGCGGCGTTCCTCGCGTTCGCGCATGGGCAGATTCGGGTGCTCATTACGAAGCCGAAGATCGGCGCGTGGGGTCTCAACTTCCAACATTGTGGGCACGTCACATTCTTCCCGTCGCACTCGTTCGAGCAGTACTACCAGGGCGTTCGGCGGTGCTGGCGGTTCGGGCAGACGCAGCCCGTCACGGTGGATGTCGTCACGACCGAAGGGGAACGGGGCGTTCTCAAGAACCTGCAGCGCAAGGCCGCTCAAGCCGACACGATGTTTTCCCATCTGGTCCGCGAAATGAATAACGTCCTGCACATTGACCGCGCGGCCAGCGACTTCGCCGCCCCATTGGAGATTCCCTCATGGCTGTAGCCGCGCAGAAGATCACCGACCAGTACGCACTCTATCAGGGCGATTGCATCGAGGTCATGGGCGGCCTGCCCGACGCTTCGATTCACCTGTCGGTGTATTCGCCGCCGTTCGGTGGGCTCTATCACTACAGCTCGAACGACCGCGACCTGTCGAACTGCACCGACTACGCGCAGTTCTTCGAGCACTACACGTTCGTCGTGCGGGAACTCGCGCGGATCACGATGCCGGGACGTATGACCGCGGTGCATTGCATGGACGTGCCGAGCGGCAACTGCGGCATCGACAACCTTGTGGACTTCCCCGGCGACATCATCCGGCTCCACGAGAAAGAAGGCTGGCGGTACATCGCTCGCTATGCCGTCTGGAAGGAACCGCTCGCCGTCCGCAATCGGACGCTCGCCAAGAACCTCGCACACAAGAGCATCGTTGACGACAGTTCGCGGTGCTCGGTCGCGAGCGCGGACTACCTCGTCGTGTTCCGGCGTGCGGGGACCAACCCCGTGCCGATCGCACATCCGACGGGCCTCACCGAGTACGCCGGGGAACGGCTGATGCCGGCCGACCTCCACAAGTTCAAGAACTGGGAGGGCAAGCAGACCGAGAACCGCTTCTCACATTGGATCTGGCGACAGTACGCGAGCGCGTTCTGGGATGACATCCGCATCGGGCGCGTGCTGCCGTTCCGGGCGTCGAGGGATGAAGAGGATGAGAAGCATGTCCATCCGCTACAACTGGACGTGATTGAGCGCGTGGTGCAGCTCTGGTCGAACCCTGGCGAAACCGTCCTGACCCCGTTCATGGGTGTCGGCTCTGAAGTGTACGGCGCAGTCTGCGCGGGACGGCGGGGTATCGGGGCTGAACTCAAGGCGAGCTACTATCGGCAAGCCGTGAAGAACGTCGAAGCCATCGCCAACGGCTGGCGGGATCGCGTTGAGCAGGGAGAGTTCGATCAGTCAACCGTCGCGGCGGGAGGGGACGCCGATTGATGCTGGGTCCGCCCTACCGGACGGGGGAGGCGGGCAGGGTAGGGCGCTGGTGGGCCGCGAGGTGGCCGCGGTACACGAGCATGACCCCGAGATCCGTGGGCTGCGGCACGTAGAGGTGCCAGGTGCCCCCGATCCGGACGCAGAACTCCCCCCGGCCCTCGGGGAACGCGACGGTCTCCCCATCCACAGGGCCGCCCAGGCACTCGAAGGGGCGGGGCTGAGTCATAATGCGACAGGTGGTCACGGGGGAATCATACCCCGGAATGTCCGACTTGACAAGATGCTACCCACGTGCAATGATTGACCCCATGACAAGCACATCAGCAAACACGCCATCGGATCGTTACCTGAATGTCGTTCGGGCGGCGGAGCGGATTGGTTGCTCGAGGCCGACCGTATACGCGATGATTGCGCGAGGTGAACTGGCCGCCGAGAAGATCGCCGGTCGTCTCGTACTGCGCGTTGAGGATGTTGATTCTGCGAAGGCCGCCCGATGATGGCCGATCCCTGTGCGTACTGCGGCCGACCGTCCACTGTCATGGATCATCTGCATCCTCGATCGCGGGGAGGTGCAGATCACGCCGGCAATCTCGTGCCAGCGTGCCGCCCGTGTAACGCAGAAAAGGGTACAATGACGCTGCTTGCCTTTCTCGTTGCCCGTGCGCACAGGTATTCGATGCGTGCTCCCTTCCGCGACAATGATGAAGAGGGCGTAACAGTGAGAGGTGCTGCGCGGTTGCTGGGGATTTCGACGCAGCGGGTTCATCAACTCCTTGCGACGGGCATGTTTGCTACTCGCAATACCACTGCGGGGTTTCTGCTGTCGCGTTCTGATGTCGCTGCACGGTCGCAGATGATTCGCTGTCGCCGCATCCGAGTGCCGTCCGAATGATGACGCTCGAGCAGGAGCGGGATGCGTGGAAGGCCGTGGCCAGGAACTTGGGTGCGGTGCTGGCGCTCGCCGCGACCGATGAGCGGCTCGACCCGGAGACGCGCGAGGACTTCCGCACCGCGTACCGCCGGCAAGTCGCCGCGCACCGCCTCCCGCACACGTAGTACGCAGGAACCCCCGGCCCGCTGGCGAAAGCGGTACCGGGGGCGAACAGGAACACCGCACAATCTACCCCGAACAGGAGAACAGGAACAATGGGACAGGCTTTCAGCGTTGGGGATCGGGTCCTCGCCTACCGCTTCGCGGATGGCCTCCGGCATCCCGCCGCAGTCGTCGCGCTCCGGGGTCACAACGGCGGCAAGGGGAAGCGATCCGATGTCGTGATCCGCTACGACGACGATCAGGCCACGTACTCCGTGTGGTCGGCCTCCCTCATCCACGACCTCAACGCGCCGCGCAAGGCCGACGACATCGCCCCCGCGTGGCATGAGGCGCGCGAGTGCTTCTGCTGCGGCGAGTCCGCGCGGACCGGCTCCGTGTATTGCTCGGAGCGTTGCCGGGTGATCGTAGAAGGCAACGCCGAGACGGACACGGAGTACCGGACGCTCCGGCAGGCGGAACAAGCCGCGCGGTGGGGCATCCTCGACGCGCCGACCCCGTTGGACTTGGGAGTACTGGCCCGATGAACGCCCCGACGGTCGAATCCGACAGCCCCGTGACCGAGCCGGGGGTCGCCGTCGCGACGCAGTCGCCCCGCGCGCTGCGCATCCTGCGGCCCGTGCAAGCGCCAGCGCAGATGATCGAGGCGCAGAACGACATGCGGGCCTTCATCGAGCAGGTGCTGGAGAAGGACAAGGACTACGGCGTCATCCCCGGCGTCAAGAAGCCGTCCCTCCTCAAGCCCGGCGCCGAGAAGGTCACGCTCGGGTTTGGCTGCGTGGCCGTGCCCAGGATTCTGGAGCGGGAAGTCGAGCATGACCGCCCCGTGCATTGGGTGAAGCAGAAGAAGGTCTGGAACAACGCCCACCGCGGCGACAAGACCTTCCGGTGGGAGCAGGAGGAAGGGGACTCGCTCGGCCTCTATCGCTATGTCGTGGCGGTGGACATCGTGGACCCGGACGGGGTGGTCCGCGGCACGGGGATCGGGGCCTGCTCCAGCATGGAGTCCAAGTATGTGGACCGCCCGCGCGATTCCGAGAATACGATCCTCAAGATGGCGACGAAGCGGGCGCATGTCGGCGCCGTGCTCGGGGCCTTCGGGCTATCGGAGCAGTTCACGCAGGACGTGGAGGACCTGCCGCGCGAGGCCATCGTGAAGGAGGCGCCGCCGGAATCCCCGCTCGACAAGAAGTGGCCGAACTGGCCCAACTTCGCCTACGCGCGCAAGCCGTTCCGCGACATCCCCACCGACGTGCTGACCGAGCAGTTGCAGAAAGCGCGGACGACGGTGGAGAAAGCGCGGGAGAGGCGTGATGCCGATGTGGTCCGGATGGGGGAAGCGCTGATAGCGAACATCGAGGCCGTACTGGAGATCCGCCGGACCGATGCGCCAGCGCCGGAGGCCGCAGAAGACGCGGAGCTGCCCTTCTGATGCCCTCCCCGCTCGCGACGACCGTGACGTACGGCCTCCAGCACCGGACGACCCGCGTCTGGTTGAAGGCGGACGGGACGCATACCCCGGACCCACGGCGCGCACGCCCCTTCACGACGCACGAACGGGCGGCGCGGTACTTGAAGCTCTACGCCCCCACCTTTACCGGCGCCTGGACGGTCGAACGGCTGCCGGATACGGAGCAGCCCACGTGAGCACGCGCCCCACGGAACCCGTTGGCGGTTTCAACGTCGAGAAGGCGATCCTCCAGCACATACCGGACGAACTCAAGGCCGCGGAAAAGGAAGTCGCCACGCTGGAGCGGAAGCTCGACGCGGCGCGCGAGCGCGTCTACCGCCTTCGGAACATCGCCGCCGCGGTCGGCTACAACGGGATGGAGCCGGAAGAGACGACGCAAGCGCCGGCCGTGAAGCTTGAAGTGGTGGCACGCGAGGGCACATGACGCGCCGCCTCTGCCCGACGTGTGAGCGGGAAGCGTCGAAGCTCGCGGCGTGGCTCTTTGCCTACGGCTGTGCGGTCGGTGGCGCCGTCGCCTGGCTGATCCGGGACCACCTGCGATGACACCCGTGCCGAAGCCCGTCTCGAGCCCGAAGGTCCGGCTCTCCTTCCGGGACCGGTTCGTGGCGAAGATCCAGGCCATGCCGATCGCGGAACGGCAAGCGCGGTACGGGTTCCAGCCCCGCAAGGCGCTGGCGCGGGAGAAGCCGATGCGGGCCGTGGGGCGCGTGAAGGTCCGACGCCTCGCGGAGTACGCGACACATCTTCGATCGGCGTTCTGGAAGGCCCTGCGCCGCGTCGTCTTCGAGCGCGACGGCTACCGCTGCGTAGACTGCGGCGCCGAGGCCGGCTACTACGTCAACGGCCAGCGAGACATCCGCGGCCTGGAGTGCGACCATCTACACTATCGAACCCTCTTTCTGGAGACGCCGGCGGACTGCGCGACGCGCTGCCGGCCCTGCCACCGAGCGAAGCACCGCGGCCAGTGGTGGAAGCGGATTCCGGCGTGGGCACTGCGGGATCGGGTTACATGACGGACCGTCTGCAGCCGCCGCGGGCGTTCGCGTGGCTCCTGACGGCGCTCGTGGTCGTAGGAATCCTATTTTTGCTGTGGCTTACAGCGTCGTTGCAGCGGTGCCTGAGCACATGAGTACCCGGCGCTTCATATCCGTTACGATTGGCTTGCTGCTGGCATGGCGCTCGGTATGGCTAGCCTCGCGAAAGCGTTTTGATGAGGCGGCGTATTGGATGGCCTTCGCCTGCTACATGAGCCTCGAATGACCGCGCCCGTCCGAGACGGGCAGGAGGGGTGAGACCGTGACTGAACCCGTGTTGAACGCGAAGGTGGGCGATACCGTGTGGGTGGCACGGGCGGGTGGTGTCGAACAGTTCCGCCCCTGCCGCGTCTGCAACGGCGACAAGGCCGTCACGCTGATTCGCGGGAATGGGGAACACGTCCGCATCGGGTGTCAGTTCTGCTCGGTCGGATTGGAGAACCCCACGGGCCGCGAGAGCTATCATGCCTATGCGCCGAAGCCGACGCCGTACCGCGTGACAGGCGTGGAGCGCGTTGAGAAGTCAGATGGCGTGACCGTGCAATACCGCTCGGGTTCTGACTCGGGGTGGACCACGGTGGACGCCAAGGACTGCTTTGCTTCACCCGACGACGCAATGGGACGTTGCGCCGCGCTCGTGGCCGAGCACGAAGCCGAGCAAGAACTGGCCTTTCAGCGGAAGGACCAGAATCACAAGTCGTATGCATGGTACGTCGGCTACCATCTTCGCGAGGCCGAGCGCGCGCGAAAGCAAGCGGACTATCACGAGCGCAAGGCTGCCGCGATGAAGGCGCTGGAGCCGTCCCGATGACCCCGAAGCAGCGAAAGGCGAAGCCGCGCACGTGGACCGAGTG
>MEMM01000132.1:39806-87404 GCA_001767925.1 Alphaproteobacteria bacterium RIFCSPHIGHO2_12_FULL_63_12 | reverse complement strand
TCAAGCGCGTCGGAAGCGGCGAGCGCCTCGGCGAGGCGCGTGCCGAGCGACAGGATCGCGACTTTCGTCCCCTCACGGACGATCCGGCCCTTGCCGATTTCGAGAACCTTGCCGATCTGCGGCAGGTCGATGCCGATTCCCTCGCCGCGCGGATAGCGATAGGCGATCGGACCTTCGTCATAGGCGGCGGCGGTCGCCGTCATGTGGACGAGTTCAGCTTCATCCGCGCAGGCCATGATGACCATGTTGGGGAGGCAGCCGAGATAAGCGAGATCGAACGCGCCCGCATGCGTCGCGCCGTCCGCGCCGACAAGCCCGGCGCGGTCCATCGGGAAACGCACCGGCAGTTTTTGCAGATCGACATCGTGCTGCACGCTGTCATAGCCGCGCTGCAGGAAGGTCGAATAGATCGCGCAAAAAGGTTTCATCCCGTCGGCGGCGAGACCCGCGGCGAAGGTCACCGCATGCTGTTCGGCGATGCCGACATCGTAACAGCGATCCGGGAAGGCCTGCGCGAACAGATCGAGCGAGGTGCCGGACGGCATCGCCGCCGTGATGGCGACGATTTTCGGGTCTTTCTCGGCTTCCTTGATCAGCGCCTGCGCGAAGACTTTCTGATAGGCCGGCGCGTTTGACGCCGCTTTATGCTGCTTGCCGGAGACGACGTCGAATTTGACGACGCCGTGGCCCTTGTCGGCGGCTTCCTCGGCGGGCGCGTAGCCCTTGCCTTTTTTGGTGACGACATGGACGAGCACCGGCCCGTCCTCCATGTCGCGGACATTTTCGAGAACCGGGATCAGATGGTCGAGATTATGCCCGTCAATCGGCCCGACATAATAAAAGCCAAGCTCTTCGAACAAAGTTCCGCCGGTCACCATGCCGCGGCCGTATTCCTCGGCGCGCGCGAGTTTTTCATACAGCGCCGGCGGCACGCGTTTCAGGAAATGTTTTCCGAGCGCGCGGACTTTCTGATACGCCTTGCCGGACGAGGCGCGCGCCAGATAGGCGCTCATCGCGCCGACCGGCGGCGCGATCGACATGTCGTTGTCATTCAGGATGACGATGAATTTCGCGCCGAGCGAGCCGGCGTTGTTCAGCCCTTCATACGCCATGCCCGCCGACATCGAGCCGTCGCCGATAACGGCGATCGCATGGTTCTTCTTGCCCTGATGGTCGCGGGCGCGCGCGAAACCGAGCGCGGCGGAAATCGACGTCGCCGCATGCGCCGCGCCGAACGGGTCGTATTCGCTTTCCGAGCGCTTGGTGAAGCCTGAAAGCCCGCCGCCCTGGCGCAGCGTCCTGATGCGGTCGCGGCGGCCGGTGATCACCTTGTGCGGATAGCACTGGTGGCCGACGTCGAAGACCAGCTTGTCGTCGGGGGTGTTGAACACATAATGGATGGCGGTCGTCAGCTCGACGACGCCAAGGCCGGAGCCAAGATGCCCGCCGGTCTGCGAGACGGCGTCAATCACCTCGGCGCGCAGCTCGTCGGCGAACTGGCGCAGCTGGTTCTTCTGGAGCTTCCTGAGGTCGGCCGGAAACTTCACCTGATCGAGCAACGGCGTTTCGACGGCCATAACCATCCCCTTCATAACGCAGCATGCCGCTGGGTTTTGGCGGCTTAGCCGGCCTTTTTAGGCGCTGCAACGCAAAAGACCACCCCTTTGGGGCTCAATTCAGGGGGAGAATGGGCCGATTGCGGGGCGAGTGAGGCAGGGCGGCAACCAGGGCGCTAGTCGAACTTCGCCGGCTCGGTCTTCACCGCGCCATCGCCGGAGACGACGATTTTCTCGATCCGCTCCTGCGCCGCCTTCAACTTGGCTTCGCAATGGGCTTTCAGCGCCGCGCCGCGCTCATAGAGCGCGATCGATTCTTCAAGGTCGACCGATCCCGATTCGAGCTTCTGGACGATCGCCTCAAGTTCGGCGAGGGCCTTTTCAAACGAGACGCCGTCAAGCTCGGGCTTTTTCGCCATGATTTTTCCTACTCCGCCGCGGCCGCCGCGTTCGTCGCGCCGCTCGTTTTGCGTAAGGCGGCGGGCTCGCCTCGAGGCTCGTAAGTCCGCCACGACCAGTAATGATTGCCGCCTTCGCGGCCCGCGCGGCGCCAGCCGGAGCTGCGCAGTTTCCGGTCGATCATCCAGTTAAGATAGCCGTGCGCGCACAGCAAGACGTCGCCTTGCGCTGCGTGGTCGATGAGCCGGCTGACGATCTCATCCACCCGCTTCCACGCCTCGCGATGGTTTTCAACGCCGCCCGGCGCATAGCCGAGAAACCAGAAGGAACGGCTAATGACGCCCCAGCTCGCCGGCGAGAGTTTCAAAAACGGCACCGGCGGCGGCGGCAAGGGCGCCTCGATGAAGATCGGGTCGGCCGGCACGTCGCGCGCGCCCTTGGTGGCGTGGCGGGCGGTTTCGATGGCGCGCGGCAGGGATGAGGAAAGGACGGTCGTGGCGCGCGTCGCAAGCTCAATCAGGCTCGGCGGCGGCGTCTCATCCGGATGCAGACCGCTTTCGTCATATCGCGACCACCAGCCGCCGAACTCCTTCGCGGAAATGCGGACGTCATGCGAAACATTCGGGCGGCCGTGCCGCGCTGTGATGATCCGTCCGGCCATGGAAGATGTCTGATCCTTAATGTCGCCCGGTTATCGCGCGGTTTTCAGCCCCGCATCAAGGCCGCGACATGCGCCGCGACCGAGGCGGCGAGAGCGTCGAGATCATAGCCGCCTTCCAGCAGCGAGACGATCCTGCCGTCGCAGCGGGCTTTGGCGACGCCGATGATCTCGCGCGTCACCCAGTCGAAATCGGGCTCGGTCAGTTTCAGGCCGCCAAGCGGGTCCGCCCGGTGGGCGTCGAAACCGGCCGAGACGACGATGATATCCGGCGCGAATGCGTCGAGCGCCGGCAGGAGCCGGTCGCCCCAGGCCTGGCGGAATTCCTCGCCGGACGATCCGGCGGCGAGCGGCGCGTTGACGATATTGTCGAAGGCGCCGCGATCGCTCGCGCGCCCGGTTCCCGGATATTGCGGCCATTCATGGCTCGACGCGTAAAAGGCGAACTCGTCGCGCCAGAACGCTTCTTCAGTGCCGTTGCCGTGATGGACGTCGAAATCGACGACGGCGACGCGTCTTGCGCCATAAGCGGCGCGCGCATGCATCGCGGCGACCGCGGCTGAATTGAACAGGCAAAAGCCCATGGCGCGCGCCGGCGGCGCGTGATGTCCGGGCGGACGCGCGAGGACGAAGGCGTTCGCCGCCTCGCCCGCGTAAATCGCATCGACCGCGGCGACGCCGCCGCCGGCAGCCCTAAGCGCCGCGTCGAGCGAATGGGGTCCCATCGTCGTATCCGGATCGAGGCGGACGAGATCTTCGGCGGGCGCGATCGCCTCAATCTCGTCGACATAGGATCGCTGGTGGACGCGTTCGATCGCCGCGCGCGATGCGCGCGGCGGCGACCTGCGGACTAGTTCCGTGAACGCCTCGCCGCGCAGCGCCGCTGATGCCGCATGGTAGCGTTCGGCGCGCTCGGGATGCCCCGCCGGCGTCTCGTGTTCGCCGAACGCCTCGTGCTCAAAAAGCAATGTGGTCATGGCTCTGGCTGCGCAATCGGGTTCATCCTGCGGCGATGGTCGGGCATATGGCTTCAGGATGATGTCGGAAACAATGGCGGAGACCGTCCCATGCTGAAAATAATTCTGGGCGCCGCGCTGGCGCTTGTCGCCGGCCTCGGCGCGCTCCTAGTCGGGCGGACGCTGTTGCTGCCGGGCGGCGTTCCTTCGCCAACGCCGGTTACGGCGGCCGCGCCCGAATTGGTTGATGGCGCGGCTGCTGCGGCGCGGCTCGGCGAAGCGATCCGGCTCGGTACGATTTCCTGGGGCGACCGCGAGATCGACCATCAGGCGTTCGATGATTTCGCCGCCTTTCTTGAGAGAGCCTATCCCGCCGCGCACCGGGCGATGACGCGCGAGACGATCGGCGGCCACTCGCTCCTCTATCGCTGGAAGGGATCGGCCGACGTCGCGCCGGTCGGCTTTATCGCGCATATCGACGTCGTGCCGGTCGAACCGGGGACAGAGAGCGGCTGGACGCATGGCGCTTTCGACGGCGTCGTCGAGGGCGGCGCCGTCTGGGGCCGCGGTGCGATGGACAACAAGGGCCAGCTGATCGCGCTGATGGAGGCGGCCGAGCGTCTCGCCGCGTCGGGATTTGTTCCGGAGACGGATATTTATTTCCTGTTCGGCCATGACGAGGAGCTAGGCGGCGACGCCGGCGCCGGCGAAATCCGCAAGGCGCTCGATGCGCGCGGCGTTCATTTCGCCTTTACGCTCGATGAAGGGTCGGGGCTCGTGCAAGGCCTGATCCCCGGCGTCGCGTCGCCGGTCGCATTGATCGCAACCGCGGAGAAAGGGTCGACGACCCTGAAATTCACCGCGCGCGCGGCGGGCGGTCATTCGTCGGCGCCGGGAAAGGATACGGCCGTCTCGCTCGTCTCGCGCGCCGTCGTCGCCGTGACGGACGATCCCTTTCCGCTCGAAATCGACGCCGGCATGACGGCGTTCCTGCATGCGATCGCCCCTGAAATGGCGTTCGCGCCGCGCCTTTTGCTCGCCAATCTCTGGTTGACGGGGCCTCTGGTCGCCAAATCGCTCGGCGAAAGCCCGACGACGGCGGCGGCGCTTCACACGACGACGGCGCCGACGATGATCGACGGCGGCGTCAAGGTGAACATCCTGCCGCAGACGGCGAGCGCCATCGTCAATTACCGCCTGCATCCGCGCGACAGCGTCGCCGGCGTGAAAGCGCGGGCGGAAAAACAAATTGCGGGGCTGGGCGTCGAGGTCGAGCTTGCCGGCGGCGTCGAACCAAGCCCGCAATCCTCGACGTCGAGCGCCGGCTACAAGGCGATCGAACAGGCGACGCACGAAATTTTCGGCGCAGTTCCGGTCGCGCCGTTTCTGACGCTGCAGGGAACCGACACGCGCCATTATGTCGGCGCCGCTGACGACAATTACCGCTTCACGCCGTTCATCTACGCGCCGGACGATCTCGCGCGCATTCACGGCACGGACGAGCGCCTCATGATCGAAGATCTCGTGCGCGGCGTTTCCTGGTATGAAGCGCTGATCCGCGGCGCGGGCGCCGGTCCATCAGGGAACTGAAGCCGCCGCGCTATTTCTTGCCGGTGAATTTGAACTGGCAGGCGTTGGCGCCGGTCGCCATACAGGCGAGATGCTCGACATCGGCGCCGGACGCCTCGCGCAACAGCGCAAGGTCGATCGCACAGACGTCGGGATGCGATTTCGCCAGCGCGTGATAGACGCAATTATACGCCCGGATGACCGGCTCGCGGCCTTCCTTTTCAAGCTCGGCGTCAAATCCGAAACTCTGCATGAGATCGGTAATCGCCGGCGCGCGCTGGGCGAGGCTTTTCTGGCTTAAAGTCTCGCCGACTTCCGCGCCGAGTTCGGCGCCGATCCTGTCCAGTTGCCGGCGCGCTTTCAAAGGCCCCAGCGACTCGATCATCGTTTCCAGCATCTTCAGCGACACGAGGTCGTACTTCTTCGGGAAGAGGGCGACGCCGCGCTCGCTGATCGCGAACACCCGGCCGGGCCGTCCGCCGGTCGCGACGAAATCGCGGCGCGCGACATGTCCGTTCCGCTCCAGCGCGGTCAGGTGCTGGTTGACGGCGGTGCGCGTGATCGACAGGCCCTCCGCGATCGCGTCGACGGTCAGCCCTTCCTTGTTCCGAAGGAGCAGCCGGAGAAGGGCCGCCTGCGTCTCGCCCAGTCCCTGAAGGTCGCCTGCATCCGCCATGTTCGTTCACCAATTCGCGAGCCGCGCCCGAACGCGCATCCCGGCTATTGCCATATCATATAGTTATGACATATTAATATGTCATAAGCGAGACGCCCGTCGATAGGACCGCGCTTTTCCTACCATCGTTCCAGCCGATCTTCGGCGCCGCGCCCCGCTTCTTACGGCTCTTATCCGACACAGGAAAAAAGGGAATACCTCATGAAAAACAAATCATTCTGGTCAGCGATCGCGATTGCGTCCATGCTTTCGGCGTCGCCGGCGGCGTTTGCCGCCGACGCAGGTCTCAACGATCTCCAGATCGCCCATATCGCCTACACCGCCGGCCAGATCGACATCGGCTACGCGGAAATCGCCCTGAAAAAAACGCATGACAAGGACGTGCGCGCCTTCGCCGACACGATGTTGCGCGACCACGCCAAGGTCAACGACGCCGCCCTCGCGCTGCTGAAGAAGCTCAATGTCGCGCCCGAGGACAATGCGACCAGCCAGTCGCTTGAAACCGCCGCCGCCGCCAAGCGCGCCGAACTTTCCGCGCTGAAGGGCGCCGCGTTCGACAAGGCCTATGTCGCGAACGAGGTCGCCTATCACCAGCTCGTCAACACGACGCTCGACCAGACGCTGATCCCGGAGACGAAAAACGCCGAGTTGAAAGCCCTGCTGACCAGCGCCCTCGGCATTTTCACCGAGCATGAGCGTCATGCGGAGACCCTCGAAGCGGAGGTCAAATAATCATGCAAACCGCAAACGCATCGCGACCGGGCTCCGCGCGCCGGTTGCTTCTCGCCTTTTTATTCCTCACGGCGTGTTCGGCGCCGTCGGTGGCGGGCGCGGAAGATCATGTCGTTGAAATCGCCAACATGGCGTTCTCTCCCGCCGAGATCGACGTCAAGGTCGGCGACACCGTCACCTTCGTCAATCGCGACCTCGTTCCCCATACGGCGACGGCGTCCGGCGGCGAATGGGATTCAGGATCGATCGGCGCCGGCGACGAATGGTCGGTGACGATCGATAAGGCAGGCGAGACGGATTACGTCTGCACCTTCCACCCGGCGATGACCGGCGTCGTCCGCTCCGACTGATCCCCCTTTCGGAGCCGGGCAGCCCTTTCGCGCTAGCCTTGCCTTGTCGGCGCGAAAGGGCTTCTACTGCCGCATCCGGACGAGGGTTCGGCGCCGCAGGCAGGGAATGTCAGATGCCGCAATTTGATATGATGATCGTCGACGCGGAAGACGTCGCGGGAATGGAAGTGGCGACGCATGTCGCAGGACAGCCGTTGAAAGAAGGCGGCGGCGATGAGACCTATCGCTGCGGCATCTGCAAGACCAAGCTTATGGTCGACGTCGCGCATCACGACGCGCATGGCGCGATCATCAAATGCGGCAAATGCGGCCGCATCAATATCGACCCGCCGCACGATCATCATCATTAACTTCGCCGGGGGCGCGCTCCACCCATGTTCCCGGAAAGCACCATCAACGAAGCGCTGACGGTCGCCGTGCAACTCGGCGTCGTCGCCGCGCTCGGCGGCGCCGGCGCATTGGCGTTCCGAAAATCCTTCCGCGCGACATGGTTCGTCGGCGGGCTTGTTCTTTATTCGCTCTACGACTTCCTGCTGACGCGCGGCTTTTACCTGCTGCCCGACCCTTTTCCGGAAGCGTCGTGGAACTGGGCCGGAAAGCTGATGTCGCTCGTCGGCGTGCTCGCCATATGCGCCTTGCCGGCGATCGGCTGGAGGCGCGCCGGGATCACGATGCGTCAGGGTAAGGGGTGGATCGCGGCGGCGGTCGTCCTCGCGCTGCTTGGCGGCTTATTCTTCTATCTCGCTATTTCCAATCCGGACGGCCGCGACGACTGGGAGACGATCGCCTTTCAGTGGACGATGCCGGGGCTCGATGAGGAGATTTTCTATCGCGGCCTCTTTTTGCTGGCGATGAACGAGGCGTTTTCGGCGCGCGCGAGGATTCTTGGCGCGCCGATCGGTTACGGCGGCATGCTCGCGACGGTCCTGTTCGGCCTCGCGCACGGGCTTGCCTATGACAAGAGCGGGCTTTCTTTTGATGCGATGACCTTCGCCCTGACGGGCGGGCCCGCGCTTATCCTGCTCTGGCTCAAGGAGCGCACCGGCAGCGTCCTAATGCCGATCATCGGCCATAATATCGCGAACGGCGCCTCGACGCTGTTTTAGAGCGTGACGCAAAAAAGTGGGAACCGGTTTTTTGCAAAGTCACGCGACAAATCAAAATACCAGCGCAAAATGCTGAGTCTGGTGTCGAGCATTTTGCGCTAGGCGGCGACGATCTCGACGGCGTCGCCGACCGCGATCTCGCCGAGCGCGCGCGGCGCGGCGTTTTCGCCGAAGATGACGCCGTTGATGCGCGGGTCGGTCGAGCGGTGAATTCGAGCCAGCGCCGCCAGCGGCTCCTTGCCCCTGCGCTCGCCGGTCGCCTGGTCCGTCGTCGTCACGATGCAGCGGTCGGATGGCTTGACGAGATCGAGAACGACGTCGCCGATCCGCAAGCGGTCCCAGCGATCCTCCGCCCACGGCGCATCGCAATCGATGACGATGCTCGGCCTAAAGCGCCCCATCGGCACGGGATCGCCGCCATGGGCCGCAATGTCGCGATTGAGCGCGGCGAGCGAGCCGGTCGTCGTCACCAAAATTGGGAAGGCGTCGGCGAAGCTCACCGGGACCGGCGCCGGCGTCCACACGCTGTCTTTGAGGCGCGCCGCGTGTTCGTCCATATAGACGAGGTGGGCTTCCTCGCCGATCAGATCGGACAGGAATGCGCTCGCGGCGCTGTTGGTCGCGGCGGCGTCGACTTCGCTCTCCCACACGACGACTTTACGCCGCGCGTCGCCTGACGGTTTCCGGATTTCAATCGCGCCGAAGCCGTCGGCGGAAAGCGCGAGCCCCTGCGGCGTCAATATCGCCGTCATCGTCGCCATATGCGGGTGGGTGCGCTGCGTCAGGAAGACGCCGTTCGCATCGACCGCGAGCCAGCGCCGATCGCCCTCAAGCCCGCGCGCTTCGACCTTCACGCGGGCAACGTCGACCGCGCGCATGCCTTTGACGGGGTGAATGTGCAAGGAAGCGACGCGCATTGGGTAAGTCATCCGGGTGTTTTGTCCCGGCGGAACCTGTCACGGTTTTATCGGCCGCGGCAAGGGAAGCGTCACGGAATGCAAATTTCATGGCCGCGCAGTCGCAGGCGGACATTATCCCAAAGGCGCGGTTCAGCGTCTTTTCAATAAATGCCGGGCGCCAGGCGGTAGCGCACTCTGAGTTTGAGCGCCTGATAGGCCGCGTCTTCCGAAAGGAGTCGCTCCTCATATTCAATTCTGAGGAGGAGGCAGGCCCAGCCGACCAAATAAACTGCAAGATTCCAGAAAGTCGGCGCGATCAACAAAAATCCGATATGGGAGAGGATATAACCCAGATACATCGGATGGCGGACATAGCGATAGGCGCCGCCGGTCTTGACGCCGCGGTTGGCCGGAACGAGACCGAAGCTCCTCCGCAGGCTGAATTTCGCCGACAGCTGCGTGATCATTCCGAACAACATGAGAAAAACGCCGATTCCGAGAAACGCCGGCTCGGCCGTTTTGGACACCAGCAGGGGCGCGATCGTGCCGACAAGCGCGACGAGCCAGTCCCGCGGCTTCATTGAGATGGCGTTTGTCGGGCGGCGGATCAAAAGGAAAAAGAGGATGACGCCTTCCGACACCAGGACCAGCGCCGGCGCCAGACTGTCCGCGGAAAGATCGCCCGGCCAGACCCGCGCGACAAGAAAGCCGTAAAGGACGAGCACCGCAGCCTGCTCGAAGCGATCGATCAGCGCCGCCCGGGAGAAATTCATCGTGGATCCAAGGGCGGTCATCCGGCCACCGACTGCTGCGCTGTCGCGACGAAGCCGAGTGCGATCGCAACTCCATAAGGGACCGGCGTCTTTAATGCGCTTTTGACGGTCGCGCCAATCCGCTCGGCGGCGCTCGTCCCGCGAATGAGTCGGGCGCCAAGCATGACAAGCGCGAGGACGACGCCGGCGAGCGATACAAACAGGCCGGCAACGAGAAGTGCGCTCGCGGTGAACCAGGTTGAAGCGGCGGCGAAGAGCTTCCCGTCGCCCGCGCCCATCAGCCCGACCGCGTAGAGCGCATAGCCGACGCCAAGCCCGATCAATCCAGACGCCGCCGCCGCGGCATAATCCGAGGGCGCGGCCTTTCCGATGAAAAGAACAGCCGCCGCCGACAGCGCAATGAGTACCGGCAACGCATTCGGGATCTTCAAAGATCGCAGATCGCTGAACGCCGCCGCGGCAAGTAGCGCGTATAAGAGCCAGCGCCAGTTCTCAACAGTCTCGATCATTGGCCTTGGCCCGCTTATTCAGTCAGCAAGGAGAGATTGTTGTACGCCTTGGCGTAGAAATGCGGGCTCTCCTCGATCGCGCGCGCGAACAGGCGCTTTGCCTCGGCGGTGTCGCCGCGCGTCGCCGCCGCAACGCCGGCATTGTTGAGCCCGATCGCACGCTCCGTATCCGGCAGCGCGCGGGTCGAATTCGCATAATCGCCATCGAGCGCATAAGCGAGGCGAAGATTGGCTTCCGCGGCCTCACGCGCGCCGTCCGCCTCGAGCGCGCGTTTCAGCGCCGCGATCGCTTCGGGGCGCCGGTCGGTCTTGAGAAGCGCAACGCCGAGGTTGTTGAGCGCCGCGCCGTCCGCCGGGTTAAGCTCGGCGGCTTTTTCAAATGACGCGATGGCTTCGTCTTTCAGTCCGAGATTGTCCGCGGCGACGCCATACGCATTCCAGGCGCGCCAGAGCGACGGATCGAGCGCGGTCGCCGATTGCAGCGCCGTTGACGCCTGCTGAAAATCTCCAAGCCGGACAAGGGCGACGCCTTTTCCCTGCAGCGCGATCGCGCCGCCTGCATTTTCCTCGGCGATCGCAAAAAGCTTTGACGCTTCCTCGTTCTTGCCCGAGGCGAGCAGGCATTCGCCGCCGACGATCTGTCTCGCCGTCAACGTCGCCTCATCCGCCGTCTCATCGAGAAGACCCGCCTTCTTGGCGCAGTCATTCGAGTTGAAAGCGGCCATTTGCGCGGCGGAGGAATCCGAGGCGCGGTTCGCCGCGGCCGTTTCATCCATCTGGGCGAGGATGCTTTTTGGATCTTCCCATTTGCGTTCGAAATCATCGGTCATCGTTTTCACGGTCGCGCAACCGTTGGCGGCAAGGGAAATCACCGCCGCGGCCGCCGCTTTTCCTGCCCGCGAAAAGACAAAAGAAGCGCTGATGCCGGAAATGATGCTCATTTGTTCGCCCCTTCAGGAAACGATGTTGCCAAGCGCTCGGAAAATCCGGATCGCGAGCGGGGTCATGATGACGGAGAAAAGCGCCGGGAAGATCAGCATGACGAGCGGTATCGCCATCTTGACCGGAAGTTCCGCCGCCTTTTGTTCCGCCTTCAACATCCTGTCGCGCCGCATTTCCTCAGCCAGCACCCGCAGGGTCGTTGCGAGGCTTGTGCCAAGCGTTTCAGACTGGGCGATCATCGTCGAGAAGACCCGCGCTTCTTGAACATCCATGCGCTTTGCGAGCGAGGCGAGCGCATCGGGGCGGCTCTTTCCCGCCTGGAATTCGAGGGTCACGATGCGGAACTGTTCCGCAATGACCGGGTGCGCGTCGGCGAATTCGTCGCAAAGATGCTTAATGGACGCCGGCAGCGACAGGCCGGCCTCGACGCCGACGAGGATCATGTCCATCGCATCCGGCATGCCGTGCCGGAACGCCGTCTGCCGGTCCTTGATCCGCAATCCGAGGATCAGCGCCGGCAGGTAATAGCCGGTCGTCGCGCCGCCAAGAACGAGGATCAGGGCGCCGTTGGCGCCAACTGGCGGCAACAGGAATAAAAGAGCGAGGACCGCCGCAACGGCAAGGCCGAGCGCAAGGGTCACCCGCGCTGTGTAATAGATCTCGACGCTTGAGGGATGATAAAAGCCCGCCTGCACCAGCCGGCCTTTGACGACGCCGACCTGTTTGGCGTCGCTTTGCGCGAGCTGCTTTTGCACCGGTTCAAGAAGATCGAGAATTTTCGACCGCTTCTTTTCGTAAAAGATCGAACCTGGCGCGCCAGGCGAATGCCCCCCGGTCGCCATCCGGCGCAAGGCGGGATCGCGCTGCATGACGCCCGCGACGCCGACGACCACGAGGACGACCGCTGCGAACACCGCCGTCAGAAGAAGAGTTTCCATCATCGCCCCGCCCCGTCAGAACTTGAAATTCACCATGCGCCAGATCCAGGTGATGCCGAGGACCCAGAGCACGAAGCCGCCGCCGATCATCGGCCAGAACAGTTTGTCATCGATGACTTCGAGGAAGAAAGCCGGATTGAGACCCATGATCGCAAGCACGAGGAGAAAGGGCAGCCCGCCGACGACAAAGCAGGTGATGCGGCCTTCCGCCGAAATCGCAACGATTTTCTTGCGCATTGTCGAGCGCTCTCTGATGACCTTTGAAAGATTGGTGAGAATTTCCGCGAGATTACCTCCCGTTTCCTTCTGCATTTCGATCGATGAAACGAGGAAGCGGAATTCCGGATTGGTGAAGCGCGTCGCGATGTTGCGCATGGCGACGCCGCGATCGAGACCGTAATTCATTTCATCGAGCGCGTGGCCGAATTCCGAGCCGATCGGATCTTCAACCTCGCGCGCCACCATTTCGATTGCTACCGGCACCGGATGGCCGGCCTGCAGGCCGCGAACCATGATGTCGATCGCCATCGGCAGTTGGTCGGCAAATCTTTTTTCGCGCCGATCGGCGAGGGCTTTGAGGAATAGACAGGGAACCGCGAAGCCGAGAAGCGCGGAAAGGATCAGGCTGAAAAGGAGGGGTGCGTGCAATACGCCGGCTGACAATAACCCGGTCGCCGCCGCGATCGCGCACATGATCATGAAAAATTCAGCCGGCTTCACGCGTATCGCCGCGCGCCAGATCAGCCTCGTAAACCCGGGTATCAGATCGCCGAGAAGTCCTGAAAGAAACCCGCCCTCGACCTGCTTGCGGAACAGCTCCGGATTGAGGACGCGTTCGTTTCGCGCCGCCGCAATCGCCATTCGTCGATTTGCCGCTTTCTCGCGGCGATTATTGCTGCGGATGAAAAGATAAACGCCTTCGACCGTCAAAATGACCGCGACAAAGGCGATCGCCTGAACAATCTGTATGACGGTCACATTCACGTCCGGCTCCCGGCGGCGAAGAGTTCGGGCGCGGCGAGGCCGTTGGCGAGGAACGTCTCGTAGAAATGCGGTCTGACGCCGGTCGCCTCGAAATGCCCGATGACGCGGCCGTCATTGTCGATCCGTTCCTGCCTGAAGCGGAAGATTTCCTGCATGGTGACGACCTCGCCCTCCATGCCGGTGATCTCCTGAACAGAGACGACCCGGCGGACGCCGTCGGCGAAGCGCTTGATCTGGACGACGACATCGAGCGCCGAGGCGATCTGGTTGCGGATGGCGCGCGTCGGAATGTCGAGATGCGCCATCGACACCATCTGTTCAAGTCGTGAGAGCGCGTCGCGCGGCGTATTGGCGTGAACCGTGGTGATCGAACCGTCATGACCGGTGTTCATCGCCTGCATCATGTCGAAAGCCTCGCCGCCGCGAACCTCGCCGACGATAATGCGGTCGGGACGCATGCGGAGCGCGTTCTTGACAAGTTCGCGCTGCGAAATCTCGCCTTTACCCTCGATGTTCGTCGGGCGCGTCTCCATGCGGCAGACATGGCGCTGTTGCAGCTGCAATTCCGCCGCGTCCTCAATGGTCACGATGCGCTCCTTTTCCCCGATATAGCGCGACACGGCATTGAGGAGCGTCGTCTTGCCGGTGCCGGTGCCCCCTGAAATCAGAAGGTTGAGCCGGCATCTGACGACGCCTTTCAGCACGTCAGCGCATGACTTCGTCATCGATCCGACTTCGACGAGCCGTTCGAGATCGTAGGGAATGCGCGAGAATTTGCGGATGGAAAGAAGCGGCCCGTCGATCGCGACGGGCGGGATGACGGCGTTGACGCGGCTGCCGTCCGGCAGGCGTGCGTCGACAAGCGGCGTTCCCTCGTCGATCCGGCGGCCGACCTGCACGACGATGCGGTCGATGATGCGCAGGAGATGTGCGTCATCCTTGAACCGCACATTCGTCTCTTCAAGGACACCGCGACGCTCGACATAGACCAAATGCGGCGTATTGACGAGAATGTCGGCGACGGTGTCGTCGGCGAGCAACGGCTCGAGCGGCCCGAATCCCATCAGCTCATCGACAAGCTCGTCGATGATCGTCTCGCGCTCGCGGGTGTTGAGCGGCTTGTCTTCGTCCGCGAGCAGACGGCCGATCGCGCCGCTGATCTCGAGTTTCAGATCCGCCCGATCCACGCGGTCGAGGACGCTGAGATTGATTTCCTCGATCAAGCGCTGGTGAAGGCGAACCTTGAGGTCGAGATAATCGTGAGTCGACGCCTCACCCTTGTTGAGGGGAATAACCGGCGCGGCCGACCGCGTCTCGGCGAGCGACGGCTCCTTTCGAACAAGCGTTTGCGCGCCCGCCGGCGTGTCGCCGCCGCGTTTGCTCTTCAGATCGGTAAAACGAAAATTCATTGCGCACGCCCCCTTGATCCGGTCCGGCCGCCCAGGATGCGCGCGAGCGGCGGCGCGGCCGCCGGCTCCGAGCGAACAGAGAGGCCAAGCGCGCCCGCGATATTCCGGGCGTTCGTTTCGATATCTTTCGCGGCCAGCGATTTTTGCGAAACCGCCGAAAAGAGCAGTCCGCGATCCGCAGCGTCCTGCGCCGTCCTGACGTCGAGACGAACGACGCCCGCGGGCCGGGCGAGGAAAATGTCGCCTATTCTTTTCGCCCGCTCATTGTTCTCGATCGTCTTCTCATATTTGTTGACGATCAAATGGAGATTGAGGCCCGTCAGCCCGAAATCGATGAAGCTCTGATTGATGCGCGCCGCGCCTGCGGCGCTTCTGACGCTCGCCTCGGCGACCGGAATGACGCGATCGGACTTGTCGAGCGCGTTGCCGATCCACTGCGTCCAGGCGGCGGGAACCTCGATGATCGAGACGGCGGCCACCGCGCGCAAATGCATGAAAAGCCGGTCGATGAATTGGTCGGTAACCGCTTCGAGCGGTGTGATGTCGCCCGGCGCGGCGAGAATTTGAAGGCCGCTGTCATGTTCGGTGAAGGTCGATGCAAGCAGGATCGGATCGAGCCGCGCGCCGGCGCGCACCGCGTCGAGCACAGTCATTCTCGGCCGCACGTCGAGCGCCGTCGCGATCTGCCCGAACTGAATATCCAAATCGACCAGGGCGACCTTGCCCTCGACCATCGAGGCGAGCGCGCCGCCCAAATTGGCGGCGAGCGTCGTCGCCCCGACGCCGCCGGCGGTCTTGACGACGGTGATGATCTTGCCGGATGCGGACGCCGCTTGCGCCGGCGTTTCGATTTTCCGGCCGTGCGCCGCGTTCAACGCCGCCGCGAGTTCGGCGGCGTTCACGGGCGTTGACAGCACATCCGTCACGCCGGCGCGGAAGAGCCGCCGCATGACCTCAGACGACGGCTCATTCATGATGACGATGAACGACCCGCCGCGGCTCACATACGCGCAGAGCTGTTCAAGCGCCGTGATGTCGGTTTGCGCCGCGTCGCCCGTTTCAATAACAACGATGTCCGCGCCGCCATTGATGATCGAAGGCGCGTCGGCGACCGTGCTTTCGATGAGGCGGATTTGCCCCAGAATGTCGGGCGATGCGTCGCAATAGGCCTCGATCTCCGCCGCAATCTCGTTGGAGCGGAGAATGGCGACAAGGCTCTTCATGTTCGATGGAATTTTCATCAGGTCCCCGCGAGGTCTTCGGCAGGAAGACTGGTCGAGAAGGAAGGCATCAGGAACGTCCCGACGCCGAGCGCGGTGAGCACCGGCAGGCTTGCCGCCACGCCGGTCACCCGAACGGTGACAAGCGGCACAGGCCGGGTCTTGCCGACAAAGCCGAGATTGGAACCGGAGAAAGCGACCACGATGTTGCTCTGCTGCAGCGAGGGGTAGACAAGCTGCATCTCTTGCAAGATCCGGCCCAGTATCGCGGCGTCGCACCCCGAAGCGACGGCCCCGCCCGAAGTGGTTAACGCCGTGCCGGTGCAGGTCGCCGACCATTGCGTTCCGGCGCCCGTCGCCGAACAGAAATTCCCGGGAGACGTCGTCACTGCGACGCCGCAGTCGGGCATGCCGGTGATGGCCGGGCCCCTTGTCGCGGCGACCCTCGCGCCCATTCGCGTCGCCGCATCGAGCGCCTGATACTGAAAATAGAAAAAGCCGAGCTCGACGACGCCGAAGGTGAGGAGAAAGAGCAGCGGCGCGATGAAACTGAACTCGACGAGCGCCGCGGCGCGGGTTTCGCGGAAGAATCGCAAGAGCTTCATCATGTCAAAGACCCACCCAGGCTTCCGAGTGCGTCGCCGTGACCTCAAATGCCGATAATCCGACCAGCGACAGGAAGCCGACGCCGGCGAAAGGCGCGGAAGCTGAAACCGTGATGACGGGGATGCGATTGCCGGCGCCCGCCGTGCTGAAAATCGCGGGCGTCGTCGACGCCGGATCAAAACAGGCCTCGGTGACCTGCACGTCGATGCCGCGCGACCCGTCCCAAGTCGGGATCAACAGCGGCGCCGCGGCGTCGAGATTACCCCTTAGAGCGACGGTCGTCGTATTCGTCACCATCTGGGCCCATTCCGGCTGTGCCGAAAGGGGACAGGATTTCAGCGCATAATTCGTGCGCGCGGCGTAGCGGGCCGCGTCGCGCACCGCCTTCTGGACAATATGCTGCTGGTGAACGGCGAAGCCGAGTTCGGAAAGCCCCGCGAGAAAGACCAGCAGCAGCGGAAACACCAGCGTGAACTCGACGAGCGCGGCGCCGCTGGCGTCCTGCTGGAAGGATCGCCCCTCACCCGCTCGGCTTTCGCCTCGCTGGCCTCTCCCAAGGGAGAGGCGGGGCGCGCGTCGACTGAGGCGGCCGCCGAAAATCACCGGACAAGCTCCGTCCATTCGCGAAGCTGAATGGGCACGAGCCCGCCGCCGCCGCCCTGGTCGAAGCCGACGATCTCCATGTAGACGTCGCCGTTGGTGGAGCCCTGCGTCCCTGCGGGTTCCGTCAGGAACATCGACAGATATTGCTGCACGGGGACATTTGGCGTGTTGCCGTTGATCGCGATCGTCGAGCAATCGACGCCGGCGACCGTAAAGATGCGCCGGTCATTGATACGTTGCGAGAGGGTTGTCGGCGTCGGCGGAATCGGGCCGCCAGTATAACATATCGGCGAGCGCTCGGCGGGATCGCCATTATCGCCGCCCGAGCCGGAAAGATCCGGGATAAGCGCCTTGTTCGCGAGCGAGGTGATCTCGTGCAAATACATTTCGTATCGCGTCATGCCGCCCGCCGATGAGCAGGCGGCGGGGATGTTGAGGGTGTCGCCGGGATGGGCCTGCGCCCAATACGTGAGACAATCCCATTGACCATTGCCGAATCTGGTGGCGCCGCCGCTCGAAATGATGTCGGCGTCGCGCGGAAATCCGGGGGGAATCGCCCCGCCGACAAAGGTCGGCCGCGCCGTGCACGAGGCGTTTGCCGCCGTGCCTTTTTGAACATGCTCCGCAGGCGGATAGCCGGCCGTGTTCTGGTAGTTCACATTGCCGGGCAGGTTCTCATAGACGTCGAGGCGAACGTTGAACGCCGCCGAAATCGACGCGACGTTGCCGGGTTTGGTGTCGACGCCGGCGCTGTCGATGCACTGCGGCAGTCCGTTGACGCCGGCGATCATGCTGGCAAGCGCGCCGGCGCTTTGCGAGCCGCCCGGCGTATCGAGCAGTCCCCAATTGCCGTTGGTCCAACTGCCGCCCTGCGCCGCTTTCATCAACACCTGATGGCCGACCCACGCCGTCGGATTAAAGGAGGCGCCGCCCGGCAGGCACATGAAGAGCGGCGTCACCTGGCATTGCGAGCTGCCTTTGCGCGCCACTGCCTCCGCTGCGACCGGCGTCACAGCGTTGAAGCCGAACAGGCGCATGAACCAAGGATCGAAATTCGTCGCTGTCGTTTTCACCCAGACGTAGTCGAACGGCGCCGCGGCCGTGAAGGTGAGCGCGGCGTCGTCGCTTGAAGGGACCGTCGAAAGAAACTGAACGCCCGCTGTACCGCCGGCGATCGTCACCGCCGCTGATCCTCCGGACGCCCATTTCTGGCTGTTCGAGACGACCGCGCGCGCGGCGGCGTCGGCGCGCGCCGCGCCCGCCGCCGTGCCGTCAAGCTGCCAGGCGCCGGCGAGCGCCGCCGCATCCGCCGCCTGCTGCATTTCCTCGCGCAGCGTGAAGGCGCGGCCGGCGTCGAGCGCAAGGCCGCCGACGCCGATGAACGCCGCGAGAATAAGCGTCACATAGATAAGAACAGCGCCGTCTTCGTCCTTCCAGAAACGCATATGCCTCCCCATAGGCGCGGCGATGGCGGTTACTTCTCGCCTTCTTCCGTTTCGTTTTCGGGCGTGAACTCGCCAGCGTCGCCCTTTTTCACCTTATCGGTTTTGTAGCGGGCGACCGCGATATCGATCGTCGCGCCGTCGCCTTCGGGCGCGCCGGCCGCCGGCGTCGGATCGATAATCTGCGCGGCGGCGTTGGCGGTGAACGACTGTCCGAAGCTGGGGCTCAGATCGTGCTGGTTCGAGGCGCAGCCGGCGGCGGCGAGAAGCGCGGCGGCGGCCAGAATGTTTAGTCTCATGCCAACTCTCCTATTTGACGACATAGCCGACGGGTCCGTCGACGCCGGGGCTCGCATCGGCGACCGGGGGAAGCCCGGCGTCGGTGACGCGATTGTTCGATTTTACGCCGTGCAGCCATTCCGCGCCTTCCATCCGTCCAAGGAGGAAGATTTCGAGATCGTGCGGAAGGATCATCGAGTCGGTCGGGACCGAAAGCTCGGCGAGCGTCGAAGGCTCGACGAAATAAGCGGTGATGATGATCGCAAGCTCCGTGTCCTCGCGACGGTAGGAGGCGCTGCGGGCAAGCGCGCCGAGGACCGGTATATCGCCGACGCCCGGCATCTGGTCGATGTCGTCGATAAACTTGCGCTGCAACATGCCGGCGATGGAAAAGCTCTGGCCGTTCTTCAGATCGACCGTGGTGCGGGCGCGCCGCGTCGTCAGGCCCGGGATCGAGAAGCCGTTGAGGACGATCGAATTTTGCGGGTCGAGTTCGCTCACCTCCGGCTCGACGAGAAGATTGATCGTCTCGCCGATGACCGTCGGGGTGAAGGAGAGGCGCACGCCGAATTCCTTGAATTCGATGCCGATGCGCCGGGAGTTGCTCGTGTCATCGACCGCGATCGGCACCGGGAATTCGCCGCCGGCGAGAAAGCTCGCCGTCTGGCCGGAAACCGCGATGAGGTTCGGTTCGGCGAGGATGGAAACGATGCCCTTTTTCTCGAGAGCATCGAGCAAAAGGTCGAACTTCACGTCGCCGAGCGCGAACTTGCCGAACGCCGCGCCGAATTTTTCAGGATTGACGATGAACGATCCCTCCTGCCCGATCGCGCCGACCGGCAGCGAGTTCTGGATGACCTGGCGGCCCGACTGAAAGGCGCCGATCTCCTTGCCGCTGTTGAAGAAGACGTCGGTCGATATCCCGACATCCTTCAGCGCCGAGCGCGAGACTTCGGCAAAGCGCACCGCCAGCATCACCTGCTGCGATTGCCGCACGGTCATCATATTGTTGACGACGCCTTCCGCGCCGGTGAAATTGCGGGCGAGCTCGGACGCGCGCGTTGAAACGCCGCTGTCGGTGACCGCGCCTGCGAGGATGATCGCCTGTCCGTCCGCGCGAACTTCGATCTGCTCGTTCGGCATCATGTCATAGAGGCGCTTTTTCAGGGCAAAAAGATCGTGCGTCACATTGAGATCGACGACGCCGACCAGCTGCTTGCCGCGCGCGAACAGCGTGAGGCTGGTGCCGCCGACGCCTTTGCCGATCACATAGATGCTGCGATCGGTCAGCGGAATGACATCGGCGACCTCGGGATCGCCGACAAGCACGTCGACGATCGGGCGATCGAAACGCAGCACCATCGATTTGCCGACCGCGACGTCGACATCGGTCATCGCCGGCCCGCCATTCGAGGCGAGCGTGATCATTTCCTCGCGATCGCCTGACCCCGGCGCGCCTTGTCCGAACGACGCCGTCGGCGCGACAGCCAGCATCAGCGCCGCCGCCAGCAATCTTGTTCCCCGCTTACTCATACAAATCTCCTCTGAAAACCCGTTGGCGCGCCGTCGATCATTCCCCCGCCGGCGCCGTCAATTTCATCGTATTGTGCACGGAAGACGTCGCCGCGGCGGCGTCCCGGCGCATGGCGCCGGTCGAGGCGCCGAGCGACGACTGCCGGCTCGATCCTTCGCGCGGCACGCTGGCGCGCGCCGGCTCGACGCCGCGAATGACGTTCATCGTCGCATAAGGATCGGCTTTCGCACGGACGACGACCTTTTGCTCTTCGGTCATCGCGGGTCCGAGATCCTTGAGGCGGATCGTCTTGTTCGGCTTTGCGTCGTCTACCTCTTCTCCGGTGGTGTTCCGCAAAGAGAGCGAGAGCGTGCCGATGGTCGTCGCAAGCGCGATCTTCTGCGCGTCCTCGGGCAAAACCTCGATTGTCGCGGCTTTGGCGACAATCGCGCCGCCGGTTGATTCGTCCGCTTCCTGATCGATGGCGAGAACGCGGGTGTTCTCAAGCAGAATATTCGTGACCGTGTCGAGGCGATCATTGGTCGTCGAGAGCGTGAGCAGCACGTCGACCTTGTCGCCGGGGAGAATGAATCCGCCGGCGCCGGAGACGTCGCTGATCCTCACCGCGACGGCGCGGTATCCTTCCGCGATGACCTGGCTGAGCGCCGCCCTGCCGCCGAAGCCTGAAACCTTTTCCTTGAGGACCGGCTCGCCGACGGCGATCGACCGCAGCGCGACGCGGCGCTCGGCGCCGACGACTTCATCGATCCTGGTGAAAGAGCCGTCGGGAACCGCGTCCGCAGGCCATTCGCGCTCCTGCAGCGATTCGGCGGACAATTCGTTTCCGAACTCCAGGGGCTTTCTCGCGACGACGACGGTCGTCATCGCCATTTTCGCCGCCGCGCCGCCATCGCGGCTCAGCATGACGCCGCGAACGCCGGCGACGGCGAAGAGCCCGAGCAGGATAGCCGCGACCAGAATGATGAGCGATGTGTTCCGCATTTTCCCCAAGCCTCCGGGAGATGAACGCGGCCGCCGCCGCGCAAACTCCGTAAACAGATAATTCCGAAATCGACGTTCTGACGTAAGTTAACGCCGTTCATGCACGGCGCCTTGCAAGGCGCGCGCCGCGCCGCCGCTCTAGCCGCCGGCGGCCTGCGCGACGATCGACGAAAGGATCGACCATGTGATCGCGAGGTTGCCCGAGATTGCGGCGATCGCCGTTACGATTGCGATGGAAACGAGGCCGGTCAGCAGGCTGTATTCAATTAACGACGCGCCGTTTTGATCGCGCGCATAATCGTTAACGGATACGGCTAACGGGACTGGTTTCATGGCGGTCACCGGATACGCGGCCGTGGACGCCTTTCCCTTTCCGGGAAAGGCGTCCCTCGATATCAGGCCGCGGTCGCCATGACGCTGGCGAGTTTCGACCAGATCGTCGTCAGGTTGCCGCTGATCGCGGTGATCGAAGCGATGATCACGACCGAGATCAGGCCGACGAGCAAGCTGTATTCGATCAGCGATGCGCCGTCTTCTTCCTTGTAGAACTTCTTGATGAGTTTAAGCATGCTATGTCTCCACCATTGCAAAGGCGAAGGCGCTCCCCCTGACAGCCGAACGGACGCTCCGCTCGGACTTTTTTTCTACGTCGCTCCCCCACAACGGAAGCATCCGCACGTCAGGCCCCAAGAGCAGCCTTACCCTGTGACAGGGTATGGTCGCCCCAAAACAAGAGCAACTTGTCTTTGTGCGGAACAATACGCCGGGCGGTTGTTCGCCGAAAAAGCGAAATGGAGATGAAACAACGGGTTACGATCAGTTAACTGATTAAGTTAATTTAAGTGAACACGTTAACGGCGAAAAAATCGTCACTAACAAACGCAGTTAATTTTCCCGGGGCGCCCGGTTAACCATCAGGATACGGACAATATGCGCTTGAATTCACTCCGCGGCGATAAGCACGAGGCGGACGTCGCCGCATTTGCGGCCAAGTTGCGAATATGCCGCGTAAAGGCTGACCGGCAGCCCGATTATCGGGCCGGCGACGCCCGCGACCTTGCGGATGATGTCTTCGCCGCCGCCCGTCGCAACGACGAACAGGCTGAGAAGGAGCGACGCGAGCACCGCGGCGCCGACGCCCCAGATCAGCGCCCGCAACGTGATCGACAGCCAGATCATGACGACGCGCTTCAAGGTCGGCTGAACGATGGTCATGGGGGCGGCTCCTCTTAACGGGACGGCGGGCGACGGACATGCGTCGATCAGGGTTGATCGCCTCTTATCAAGACCATGAGTCGGCGCGTGAGAATACGTCCTCCCGGCGCCCGTAAGCCAGGGCCCGCGCTCTCTGACCCCTTCGCGCCCGATGATCCAGGCCGATCACTCGCCGATCATCGACGTCGCCAGCGTGTCACTGACGCCCGGCGGCGGCGTCGCGCTGTCCGGCACGAAGAAATCCGGGAAAAGCTTCCGCGAAGGATCGACCCGGTATTTCTCGAAATCGCGGACGCCGTGGTCATAGAGGAAATTGTCGTCGATGATGAAATTGCCGGTGAAGGCGCGCGACGGCTTGGTGAAGATCAAATGCGCGCAGTCCGAGAGGATATCGACGGTCCGCGATCCCTTGATCATGGCGTCGCCGCCGAGCGCGAATTCGACCGCGGCCGTCGCGATCGCCGTTCGCGGCCACAGCGCGTTGAAGGCGATCCCGTCGCTTTTGAATTCTTCCGCCATTCCGAGCACGCACATCGACATGCCGTATTTCGCCATGGTGTAGGCGACATGGCCGCCGAACCATTTCGGGCTCATGTCGAGCGGCGGCGACAGCGTCAAGACATGCGGGTTCGCCGCCTTCTTCAAATGCGGAATGCAGGTCTTCGACACCAGAAACGTCCCGCGCGCGTTGATCGAATGCATCAGGTCCCAGCGCTTCATGTCGGTCGATTCGGTGCCGGTCAGCGATATCGCCGACGCATTGTTGACGCAGATGTCTATGCCGCCGAATTGGTCGACGGTTTTTGCGACCGCGTCCTTCACCATCGTCTCGTCGCGGATGTCGACGATCAAGGGCAGCGCCTTGCCGCCCGCCTTCTCGATTTCTTCAGCGGCGGTGTAGATCGTGCCGGGCAGGTGCTTGTGCGGTTCGGCGGTCTTGGCGGCGATCGCTATATTGGCGCCGTCGCGCGCCGCGCGAAGGGCGATCGCAAGTCCGATCCCGCGCGAGGCGCCGGTGATGAAGAGGGTTTTGCCTTTTAATGACGCCATGGCCGGCTTTCCTTTTTGAAAGTCTCTATCGGAGATTTCAGCCGACCATAGCCAATCAGCGGCGGAAGGAAAGCGTCATCAGGCGGCGTTCGTCCGGTTTTCACACCGGCAACCGATGATTGATACGGCGTCCTCCATCGAATAGGCGCGCTCGATGATCTCGCGTTTTCGCACGCGGCCATCCAGCGTTTTCGTCGTCCAGACGACGCCGATCGCCACATGGTCGCCGACGATCGCGGAGCCAAGGCCGTGCTCGTCGACGTGATGCTTGATGGTCTGCAGTTCAGTCATAATCGCTCCAATTTAAAATGAGTTTGGGAATATTCTCCCCGCATCCGGTTCGCCTCGCTTCGAGGCCGCCGGATGATGAACGAAGAATGCGGCGAAGTTTCGACGCTGTAAATGATTATTCCGTGGAAGGACTTTTATGAAAAACTTAGCGGTCGCCGCACCGCAGCGAATTTTTCGCACGCGCGCCAGTCGAGATCGATAATATCGATGCGCGGCGCCGCATTGAACCGCATCGGCAACCCGACCATGCCGGTTCCGGAGGTGACGAATACCAGCCCGCGTTCGGTTTGCGCAAAACCATATCGGGCGACGCGGCAGGCCGATGTCAGCGCGCAGGTGACGAGCGGAATGTTGATCTGCCCGCCATGCGTGTGTCCCGCGATCAGCAGATCGACAGCCTCGCGCGGTCGCAGCTCAAGAATTGTTGAAGGATTGTGGGTCAGCACGATACGCGGCGCGTCGCCCCGCTTTTCAAGAAGTGCTCTCTTCTGGTTTTCCGCCCACAAATCGCTAAGGCCCACGATCTCAACTTGCGCGCCGCCGGGCGCGATCGTTTCAAACTTGTTGTCGATCATGCGGACATCGAGCGCGGTCAGCGCGGCGGTCAGCGGCGCGGAGACGTCAGCGCCCGGCAGTCCGATATCGTGATTGCCGAGGACGCCGAAAACCGGCGCACTGATTGTCATGAAAGCGCCGAACGTCTCATCGTAGCGCTCCGGCGCGAGGAAATAGACGAAGTCGCCGGCGATAAGGACCGCGTCGGCGTTCGCTTGTTCGACGCGCGCTGCGATGCGGCTTATCGGAATGGCGTTCCCGAAGAGCCCCTCATGCGTGTCGGAGAAGACGGCAAGGCGCAGCGACCCGGCTTCCGGGAAGCAGCGCGAAAGCGACGCTTCGTGCTCGGCCGTCAGCAGGAGGCGCGGCTCGATGAAGCGCGCATAAGCGAGCGTCGTCAGGAATAACAGCGCGACGGCGGCGGCGATGCGTTCGGCGCCGCGCCGTTTGTGCAAGGTCCAGACGAGAAATGCCGCCGCCGGAAAATAGAGCCAGCTCCCGTAAAAGATCGCGAGCTTCAGGATTTCCAGAGGGCCCGACGCGGTCATAACGGCGCGCTGTTCTCGCGCAGCCACGCGGCGAAAGCGGATTCGGTGACTTCCCCGCTCGCGAAGGCGAGCATCGTCGCCGTCGCTTCCGGCTCCGACGCCGCGAGCGAAAATCCGTTGAGTTCAAGAAACAGGGCGGCGGTGACGAACGCCGTTCGCTTGTTTCCGTCGACGAAGGCGTGATTGCGCACGATTCCGAACGCGTAAGCGGCGGCGAGATCGAACGCGTCCGGCTCGCCATAGGCGGCGAGGTTTTCGGGCCGGGCGAGGGCGCTTTCCAGTAAGCCCTCATCGCGCACGCCGTCCGCGCCGCCGAATCCGGCGAGTGATTTCGCGTGCGCGCCAAAGACGGTCGCCTTCGGGATCCAGATCCACGTCATCGGCGCCTACTTCGCCAGCGCGCGCAGCGTGTTCGGATAACGGGCCATGATTTTCTCAACCGCCCGCATATGCTCTTCGAATTCAGAGTCCTTGCGGTGCAGTTGAAGTCCGGTCTCGGTTTCCGTGATGAGGATTTCATCCCCTTCGGCCGCGCCAAGACGCGCCAGCACGTCCTTGGGCAGGACGACGCCGAGGGAATTGCCGATCTGGCGGATCTTGAGGACGTCGGGACGCGATTTCCCACCCGCGAATTTCGCGGGCTCCTCGGAAAATCCCTTGTTTTTCAAGCCTTTGTCTTTGGTCATGGCGAGCCTCGTGGGTACGGATGTTATAATTAGAACATCCGTTATAACATGTCAAGCCGTCAGCCGGTGAGCGCCGCCGGGTCGAGGCGGGCAATCGGCCCAGCGCCGGCGGTGACCGCGGCGGTGAGGCCGGTCGCCTCGGTGAGGAAATTCTCGGCGTAGAAGCGGGCGATGGCGATGCGGCTGCCGAGATAAGCCTTGTCGGCGCCGTCCTCATTGATCGCGAGCGCCGCCGCGAGTGCGCCGCGGGCGAGATAATAGCCGCCGGCGACATTGCCGAACTGTTTGAGATAAGGCGTCGCGCCGGCGAGAACATGTTCCTGATCGATTTTCGCGGCGTCGAGCAGCCAGTCGGTCGACGCCTTCAGCGCGTCAGCGGCCTCCAAAAGACGCGCGCCGATGATTTTCAGCTCGTCGCGCTTTCCCGCTTTGGCGATCGTCGCTTCCTCGCGGACGTCCTGGATATAGGCCTTGATCGCGGCGCCGCCGTCGCCCTGCAATTTGCGTCCGACAAGGTCCATCGCCTGGATGCCGTTGGTTCCTTCATAGATCGCCGCGATGCGCGCGTCGCGCATGTGCTGGGCGGCGCCGGTTTCCTCGATGTAGCCCATGCCGCCATGCACCTGCACGCCAAGCGAGGCGACGTCATTGGCGCGATCGGTTGACCATCCCTTCGAGATCGGCGTCAGCAGCTCTTCGAGCGCTTTCGATTTCGCCCGCTGCGTTTCATCCGGCGCATGGCGCGCAAGGTCATAAGCGACGGCGTTGGCGTAGCAGATGGCGCGCGACGCTTCGACCAGCGACTTCATCGAATAGAGCATGCGGCGAACGTCGGCATGTTCGTAGATCGCGATCATCGGCCCGGATTTCACCCCGGCGGCGCGCCCCTGGCGGCGCTCCTGCGCATAGGAAAGCGCGCGCTGATAGGCGGCTTCCGCAACGCCGACGCCCTGCAAGCCGACATCGAGCCGCGCGGCGTTCATCATCACGAACATGTTTTTGAGGCCTTTATTCTCCTCGCCGAGCAGCGTGCCGATGCACGCGCCGCGCTCGCCAAAGACCATGACGGTTGTCGGCGATCCGTGCAGGCCCATCTTTTCCTCAAGCTTGATGCAGTGCGCGTCATTGCGCGGCCCCAGCGAGCCGTCGGCGTTGACGTGGAATTTCGGCACAATGAACATCGAAATGCCGGCGGTTCCTTCGGGCGCGTCGGGTAAGCGCGCGAGCACGAGATGGACGATGTTGTCCGTCATGTCGTGATCGCCATAGGTGATGAAAATCTTCTGGCCGCTGATCTTGTAGCGGCCGTCGCCCATCGGCTCGGCTTTCGCGCGCAGCGCCGAGAGGTCGGATCCCGATTGCGGCTCGGTCAAATTCATCGTGCCGGTCCAGGCGCCGGACACCATTTTCGGCAAATAGGTTTTCTTCTGTTCGTCGGTTCCGGCGTGCAAGATCGCCTTCACGGCGCCCGTCGTCAGCGTCGTGCCGATCGCAAACGACATCGAAGCGCCGTTCAACGCGTCAACGAGCGCGTTGGCGAGTGTGCCGGGGAGGCCCTGTCCGCCCCATTCCTCCGGGAAGGCGAGCGAATTCCACCCGCCCTCGACATAATGACGATAGGCTTCCCTGAAGCCGGGGCTCGTCCGGACAACGCCGTTTTCGAGCCGCGACGGCGTCCGGTCGCTCGCCGCGTTCAGCGGCGCGACGACCCCGTCGCAGAATTTCGCCGCTTCGGAGAGGATCGCCTCAACCATGTCGGCGGAAAGGTCCGGATAGGCGCCGGACCGTATGAGCGCCGGAAATCCGGCCATATGATTGAGCGCGAAACGCATATCGCGAACAGGCGTTGCATGGGTCATGGCGTCATTCTCCGGCGCTGATAAGACGCCCAATCTTATGCCGAGTCCTTACCGGCATCGCTAGCTTTGCAGTGAGTTCCGCCGTAATCGACGCCTGTGGCAAAAAATTCGCTCCGCCCGGAAATCCTCGATGCGGCGACGCCGGCGGCGGCGGCCCTTGCCGTCGAACGCGCGGCGGCGCTGATCAATTCGGGCGAGCTTGTCGCGATGCCGACGGAAACCGTCTACGGCCTCGCCGCCGATGCGACGGACGACCGGGCGGTGGCGCGGATCTATGAGGCCAAGGGGCGCCCCTCCTTCAATCCGCTGATCGTGCATGTCGCCGATCTCAAGATGGCGCGCCGCTATGTCGACTTTTCGCCGCTCGCCGAAAAAATCGCCGCAGAGTTCTGGCCCGGCCCGCTGACGCTTGTCCTGCCGCGCAAAGGGGACGCGGGGCTCTCGCTGCTCGCAAGCGCCGGTTTGGAGACGCTCGCCGTGCGCGCGCCGGCGAGCCCGCTGGCGCAGGCGCTGATCCGGATCAGCGGAAAGCCGCTCGCCGCACCGAGCGCCAACCGGTCGGGTTCGATCAGCCCGACGCGCGCCGACCATGTGCGCGACAGCCTCGGCGATCGCGTCGGCCTCATCCTCGACGGCGGGCCGAGCGCAGTCGGCGTCGAATCGACGATCGTCAAAGTCGACGGCGACCGCGCGATCCTGCTGCGGCCCGGCGGCGTTGCGCGCGAAGCGATCGAACGCGTCACGGGGAGGCGCCTTGAAACCCCGGAGCGCCTCGGCGTCGAAGCGCCGGGGATGCTTGAAAGCCATTATGCGCCGAAGGCGCGGCTAAAGCTCAATGTCGCGAAACCGGGCGCTGACGAAGCCTATATCGCTTTTGGCAAGCATGACGGCGCGCCCGCGCGCGTCGTCTACAATCTCAGCGATCGGGGCGACCTCGTCGAAGCGGCGGCCAATCTATTCGCGCATCTTCATGCGGCTGATCGCATGGCGTCGGCGCTTGGCCTCTATGCGATTGCGGTCGCGCCGGTTCCAAACGAAGGTCTTGGCGAAGCGATCAACGACCGGTTGAAGAGGGCGGCGGCGCCGAGAGGAAATGACGGAAAAACTGGGCGTCAAGATAGCGCATGAAAGCGACCGCGCCGAATGGCGCTTCGCTTATTATGGGCCTGGCGAGCGCATGGCGCCGCACCGGCACGATCTCGCGCATTTTTCGCTCGTCATGGCCGGCGTCCAGCGGGAAGCCTCGCGCGGTGAAAGCGTCGATACGGGCGGCCAGTGGATGGCCTTCAAGCCGCGCAACTTCCGGCATGAAAACGAATTCGGACCGGACGGCGCGCTGCTCCTCTCGATCACGCTGCGGCGCGCCGGCGAGGATGATGAAGAAATCGCCGCGGACGCATGGCGGGTGCGGCCGGCGCAGGCGGTGCGCCGGGAATGGTCGGCGCTGGTGCGCGCGCTCACCATGGCGGCGATCGACGGCGAGCGGATCGAGGATCTGACCGACGACATTCTCGCCGCGCTTTTGTCGGACGACGCGCGCCCCTCGCGCCGGACGCCGCCCTACTGGCTGAAACGCGCCAGGGAAGCGGTTATTGAAGGGCGGCTCAGCTCGGCGGCGATCGCGCGCGACGCGAAGGTTCATCGCGTGCACCTGTCGCGCGCTTACAAGGCGCATTTCGGCGTCACGCTCAGCGAAGACCGGCGCCGCGCGCGCCTTGGCCGCGCCGCGCGCGAAATCATCTATGATCGGTCGTCGCTCGGCGCGGCGTCGATTTCGTCAGGCTACGCCGATCAGGCGCATCTGACGCGCGACATGCGAGCGGCGACGGGGATGACGCCGAAAACGCTTTCCCGGCTCTTTTGAGCAACTAAGGTTACATCCGTTCAAGAGTTTCGCCGCCGTTGGTGCGAAACAGGCGCAGCCATTGATGGATCGCATGATGAAATCAGTTTTGTTGTCGGCCGCCGCCCTCGCCGCCATATCGCTCGCGCCGGCGTCGGCGGCGGACGCGCCCTTGTCGCCTGACCGCTGCGGCGGATTTGTCGCGAATGCCGGCGGCGCCGTAGATCGCAGGTTCGTCTCGAAAAGACTTGAAGAAAAAATCGCGGCGTTCGGGCGCGACTCGAAATTGCTGCCCGGCATGGCGGTCGCCGTCGTCAAGGACGGAAAGATCGCGCTCCTTCGCGGTTACGGCTTTGAAGATCTCGGCGCCTGCGCGCCGGTCAGCGTCGATACGCGGTTCTATCTGAAGTCGACGACCAAGACGTTTCTTGGCGCGCTCGCTGCGATCTTGCAAGATGAGGGCAAGGTCAAGCTCGACGCGCCGGTGACGGAATATCTCCCCGGTCTTTCCCTGCCGGCGCCGCTCAACGCCGCCCAGATACCGCTGCGCGCTCATTTCACCCACACGATTCCCTATATCGATTCCGGGCTCAATTACGCGACGGCGGCGTTCGGCTCGATCCCGGAGGAAGATTTCGTCCGGCACGTCAACGCGCATGCGCAGGAACGGTCGATCGAATTCGACTACACAAATTTCGCGCCGATCATAGGCGCGCATGCGCTCGGCGCCGCGACCGGCGCGAACTGGCGCGATCTGATCGAAGAGAAAGTCTTTGCGCCGGCCGGCATGAATTCGAGCTTTACCTATGTCGCGAAGGCGGAAGCGGGGCCGGCGGCGGTCAGCTATCTGACGCCGGCGCGCGGGTCGTTTGAAAAAACCTACACCAAGGCCGATGCGCAGATGCACGCGGCCGGCGGCGCTTATTCGACGATCGCCGACATGGCGCGCTGGACGCAGATCGAGCTTGGCGACGGCGAGGTGAACGGCGCCAGCGTGTTTCCAAAACGGGTCGTCGAGCAGACGCAGGCGCGGCAGGTTCAGCTCGACTGGACCTATTACGAATTCCGGCGGTTCGCCGCGGGTCTTGGCCTGTATGACGCCGACTACGAAGGCGAGGTGCTCTCGCACCACTTCGGCGGCGAAACGCATTTCTCGTTCATGCCGGAACGCGGGATCGGCGTCGTCGTCCTCACCAACGCGATCGGCGACGGCGTTCTCGTCTCGCACCGGCTCGCCGCGCTCATCTATGATTCGCTTCTTGAAAAGCCGGATGCGGATGAACGATGGGCGCGACGTCTCGGCGAACTCGGCGCGTCGTTCGACAAGAGCAAGATTGCGATCGCCGATTACATGGCGAAGCTGAAGGCGCGCGCGCCGAAGGGGCCGCCAAGCATGGACGCCGCGACGCTCGCCGGCGTTTATCGCAACGATCGCCTCGGCGATGTCGTCGTCGGCGACGCCGGGGGATCGCTCACGATCCGCCTCGGCGTGAAAGACGGCGATCCTGTTCCGGCGGGCGGCGATTCCTATTTCGTCGACGCCGGGCTCTGGGGCGATCCGCCGTCGCTCTTTGAATTCAAGCGCGGCGCGAAGGCAGGCGAAATCTTCATCGACTGGGATGGCCGCATCTTCACGCGAAGCGCGGCGCCGTGATGAAAATCAGCGCGGTTTCCTGAAGCGCAGCGCGAACTGGTCCGTATGCCCCCTGATCGCCGGGTCGAAAACCGCGATGGTTCTGGGGTCTTCCGGGTTGGCGAGAAAGTCGCTTTCAGCCTCAAGCGTGAAGCCCGCGGCCTGCGCCATGGCGACGACGATGGCGCGATCGATGCGGTGAAGATCGTTGCCGCTTGTCTCCGGCGCGCCGGCGGCGGCTGAGTGATCGATGACGGCGAATGCGCCGCCGGGCTTCGTGATGCGGTATATTTCGGCGTAGGACGCTGACGGGTCGCCGAGCGTCGAACCGTCATCGGGCTTGTAATAAAGCTCGTGCGGTCCCTGCACCCAGGTGACAAGATCGACGCTGGCGTCGGGCGCGTCGAGCGTGTCGAAAATCGACAGCGACTGCCGGACATTGGCGAGGCGGTTATCGGCAAGGCGCGCGTTGATCTGCTCGCCGACAAAAGAGAGGAAGCCTTCAGGGTTCTGCATGACGACCGAGCCTTGCGGCCCGACGGCGCGCGACAGGAGTTCGGTGTACCAGCCGCCGCCCGCCTCGATTTCAAAAACGCTCATGCCGGGCGCGACCTCGAAAAATTCGAGCGCCGTCGCCGGTTTGCGGCGTTCATCGTCCTTGCGGTCGTCGGCCGAGCGCGCCGGGTCGGCGACAGCTGCTGCGGCGACGGCGGCGTAATCGGCCGCCGGCGCCGTCGGCGCTTCTTCGGCGGGCGCTGTTGGCGCGGCCTCGGCGGGCGCGGCCGGCGCCTCGGCTTTTTTCGCGCACGCCGCGAGTGCGGCGGCGGACGCCATTAACGCGAGCATCAAGCTGCGGGTGTCCATTTTCATCGAATTGCCCTTTTTGAGTTGCCTGTTGTCCAACGCGCCGGCGGCGCTTTTAGCTGAAAACGCGCCAAAGGCGAAGCGGGACGACGCGCCGCCTTGACGGCGGCGTCCTGAGATCAAAGATTGCCCCGCCGTTTCACCCTTTAGGAAAACCATGACCGCACCCGAAACCGTGATCAGCGACATCCGGGCGATCGTCGGTCCCAAAGGCGTCATCGACGGCGCCGACGCCGAGCCGCTGGTGCATGAGCTGCGCGGATGGTGGCCGGGCAAAGCCTCGCTCGTCGTCGCACCGGCGAGCGCGGAAGAAGTCTCCCGAATCGTCAGGACCTGCGCGCGCGCGAAAGTTGCGATCACGCCGCAGGGCGGCAACACCGGCCTCGTCGGCGGACAGATGCCGCAGAACGGCGAGATTTTGATCTCCCTGCGGCGGATGAGAAAGATCCGCGCGGCGTCGGCCGAGGGCATGACGTTGACGGTCGACGCCGGCGTCACGCTCGCCGAAGCGCAGCAGGCGGCGGCGGCGATCGATCGCCTGTTTCCCCTGTCGATCGGATCGGAAGGCACCTGCCAGATCGGCGGCGTCATCTCGACCAATGCCGGCGGGGTCAATGTGCTGCGCTACGGCAACATGCGCGATCTCGTGCTCGGCCTTGAAGTTGTTTTGCCGGACGGCGAAATCTGGAATGGGCTTAAAAGTCTGCGCAAGGACAATACCGGCTATGACCTGAAACAGCTTTTCGTCGGCGGCGAGGGGACGCTCGGCGTCGTCACCGGCGCCGCGTTGAAACTTTTTCCGCGGCCGCGCGAGCGGGTGACGGCGTTTGTCGCGCTCGCCTCGCCAGATGACGCGCTCTCTATGCTGACGCGCGCCCAGATCGCGAGCGGCGGCAATGTGACGAGCTTTGAGCTGATGTCGCGATTTTCAATCGGGCTTGTCTACAAGCACATTCCTGGCGCGCGCGATCCGCTGGACAAACCCTTTCCCTGGTATGTTCTCGCCGAGTTTTCGTCGGGGCGCGAAGGCGCCTTGCGCGCCGATGTTGAAGCGATACTCGCCGATGCGTTCGAGGCCGGCCTCATTCTCGATGCGACGATCGCGGAAAATGAAGCGCAGGCGGCGGCGTTCTGGCATTTGCGGCACGTCATCTCGGTGGCGATGCGCCCCGAGGGCGCGCAGGCGAAATTCGACGTCTCGGTGCCGGTCGCCTCGGTGCCGGCGTTCCTGAAAGACGCTGGCGAGGCGGTCGAAAAGATTCATCCCGGCGCGCGCGTCATCGCCTTCGGGCATCTGGGCGACGGCAATATTCACTACGATCTCCTGCAGCCCGAGGGCGGCGACCGCGCGGCGTTCGAACAGGCGGAAGACCGCATCGAGCAGGCGGTATATGACGCCATCGATCGCCATCGCGGATCGATTTCCGCCGAGCACGGCGTCGGCCTTGCGCGCCGCGACGACATCGCGCGGCGCAAGCAGCCCGCCGAAATCGCCATGATGCGGGCGATCAAGCGGGCGCTCGACCCGCAGGGGATCATGAATCCGGGGAAGATGATTTAGCCGCGCCCGGCTGCTACGATCGGGCGGTCTTCCAAGGGGAGGGGCGAATGACACTTGGCGTCAGGGCGGGATTTGCGCTTGCGATCATCGCGGCGCTCGTCGGTTGCGACCGGCCGGCGCCGCCGCTCGGCGGCGTGCGGATCGACGGTCCCTATATGCTGGTCGGCGACGTTGTCATGGTCGAGACCGGCAAATTGATCTGCTATCAAAAATTCACCGGCGGCTGCGATCAGCGCATCGCGGCGCCGGTTGTCGAGCTTGGCTGGGACGATGATTTCATCGCCGCCGCCGTGCGCAAAGTCGGCGCGCCGGACGAGCGCGACTATTATTATATCGTCCGCGATTTCGACGGCCCGCGCGCCGATCCGGCGCGCGCCGTGAAGGGGCCGTTCAGTGAGGAGAAATTCGTCGACGAACGGCGCAAGCATGGCGTGCCGGGCGTCGCGCCGCTCGCGTCGGACGGTTGATTTTGAACCGGGATGATGCGAACTCGCCCGCATGCTGATTCTGCTTTCCCCCGCCAAGAACATGAATTTCGACCCGGCCCCTGGCGCCCCTGAGGGGACAAGGCCGACGTTTTTGAAGGACGCGCGCGAGATCGCCGCCGTCGCCAAAGAGCTTCCGCCGGCGCGGCTCAAAAAAATGATGTCGATTTCCGACAAGCTCGCCGCGCTCAACCATGAGCGGTTTCAGGCGTTTCGCGGCGACGGAAAATCAAATGCGCAAAAGGCGGCGGCGCTCGCCTTTAACGGCGAGGTTTATCTGGGGCTCAACGCGAAAACCATGACGCCCGCGGATTTCGCTTTCGCGCAGGATCATCTTCGAATCCTCTCGGGCCTCTACGGCCTGCTGCGCCCGCTCGATCTCATCGAGCCCTACCGCCTTGAAATGGGATCGGCGCTGAAAAATCCGCGCGGCAAAAACCTTTATGAGTTCTGGGGCGACCGGATCGCGAAAGAGATCAACAAGACGCTGAAGGGCCGCAAAAATCCCGTCGTCGTCAATCTCGCGTCGATCGAATATTTCACGGCGGTCGATCGCAACGCCCTAGACACGGAAGTGATCACGCCGACCTTCAAGGATGAAAAGGACGGCAAGCTGCGCGCCCTGCAATTTTTCGCAAAACGCGCGCGCGGGTCGATGGCGCGCTGGGCGATTGCAAATCGCATCGACGATCCGGCGGCGCTGAGGAAGAGCGACGCCGACGGCTACAAATTCCGCGCGCAGGGTTCGAGCGCCGCCGACTGGCTGTTCACGCGCCCGCAGCCGCCGCTGAAAAAATCCTGAGGGTCGGCGCGAAAAACCCCCGCGCTAAAACATCTCGCGTTGCCCGATCTCGCGGGCGAGGTCTTCGCCTTCATTGCGCGCATTGTTGACCGCCTTCGACACTTGATGAATCGCCCAGAAGCCCTTTGGCTGCGCGGCGATCAGCGCGGTTGCGGCCGCGGTTTCGCGTTCGTCGATATCGAGCCATTTTTCGAAATTCTCGCGCGCGATCACAATGGGCTCGCGATTGTGCAGCGGCGCGATGTCGGGCCCGGCCGCCGTCGTGATGATCGCGGCGGTGTCGATCTCGCCGCCGTCGGGGTCGACCGCCGTCTCCCAGAGGCCGCCGAAAGCGAAAAGACCGCCTGCGGATGGTTTGAGGAGGTATGGCTGGCGCGCGCCCTTCTCGGTGCGCCACTCGTAAAAACCGTCGGCGGGGATGAGGCAGCGGCGGCGCTTGAAAGCGCTCCGGAAAGTCGGCTTGTCGGCGACGGTCTCGCCGCGGGCGTTGATCAGCGGCTTGGTCCCGACCTTTTCGAAATAATCCTTCTTCGCCCATGAGGGAATGAAGCCCCAGCGGACGAGCGCGAATTCTCGCGCGCGCCGCTCGCCGATCTTCACGATCGCGATCGGCTGCGTCGGCGCGATGTTGTAGCGCGCCGGGAAATTCTCACGGGTCTCGACATCGAGCAGATCGCGCACGATGTGAGGCGGCGAGACAAGCAAAAATCTTCCGCACATGATAAAAGCGGTTATAAGCGCGCTTATGGGCGAACAACAAATATCGGTCGGCGTCGGTGCGGTCGTCTTCAGGGGACGCGAGGTTCTCCTCATCAAGCGCGGGAAACCGCCCTTCAAGGGGCGCTGGTCGATTCCCGGCGGCGGCCTTCACCATGGCGAACGGCTCGAAGATGCGGCCATCCGCGAAGTCATGGAGGAAACCGGCGTCTCGATCCGCCTCGGCGGGCTGATCGGCGTCTTCGAGGCGATCCCCGCCGGCGCCGATCCCGACTTCAACCGCCATGTCGTCATGGTCGATTATTGGGCGGAATGGGTGGCGGGCGAGCCGGCGGCGGGCGACGATGCGGCGGCGGCGGAGTTCGCGGCGCTCGACGAGGCGCTGTCCCGGGTTTCCTGGGACGAGACCCGCGCCGCCATTGCGCGTGCGGAAAAACTCCGCAATATCGCCGTTCAAACGCCCGATTCGGCGGGCAAGCGACGTTGATGCTGAAGAAAATCCTCCTTGTTCTGACGATGATCTCCGCGCTGCCGGCCGCCGCGCAGGACGATTATGAATCGCGCCGCGCCGCGCTGACCGGCCTGGCGGGGATCTTCGGCGAGCTGCATCATATCCGGCGCCTGTGCGAGCCGGATCGCGAAGGCGACATCTGGCGCGACCGGATGAAACGCCTCATCGATCTCGAACAGCCGTCATTCGACCTGCGCGACGAGATGGTCGGCTCGTTCAATGACGGCTATGCGTCGGCGCAATCGCGCTACGCCTATTGCGACCGCGACGCGGAGGATTATGCGGCGGCGCGCGCGCTGACCGGCGAGGCGCTGGTGTCGAACCTGACGGCGTCGCTCTATGAAGAAGAGCGCGGCGTGGACGACGACAGCGTCAATGTCGTTCGCGGCGACGAAGTCCAGTAGCGGCCGCTAGAGCGTATCCTGGAACCGCAGCGGCACGTGAGCGCCGGAGCGCAGAAAAACGCCATTTGCAGCCAGCGATAGTAGAATTTTCGGCTGGACTCTCAGAGCGTATCCTGGAACCGCAAGGGCTCGCCGATCGCCGCGCCGATGATTTCGTTTTCCCGCATCACCGTCCGGCCGCGGATGATCGTCATCACCGGCCATCCCTGAACGTTCATGCCGTCGAACGGCGTCCAGCCGACGCGCGACGCCGACCATTGATGGGTGATCGTCTCCCGCCGCTTGAGGTCGACGACGGTGAAATCGGCGTCGTAACCGGCGGCGAGGCGTCCCTTGCCGGCGAGCGCGAAAATCCGGTTCGGGCCGTGACAGACGAGATCGACAAAGCGCGCGAGGCTGAGCCGGCCTTGCGCGACGTGATTGAGCATGACGGGGACGAGCGTCTGCACGCCCGGCATGCCGGAGGGCGAGGCGGGATAGGGCCTGGCCTTTTCTTCCAGCGTATGCGGCGCGTGATCGGAGCCGATGACGTCGAAGACGCCTTGCTGAAGACCGGCCCACAGCCCGTCGCGGTGGCCCGCGTCGCGCAGCGGCGGGTTCATCTGCGCGAGGCCTTTGAGGTCGCGATAACATTCGGGCGCGGCGAGAGTCAGATGCTGCGGCGTCACTTCCGCCGTTGCGATATCTTTCGCGGCGGCGAGGAGCGGAACCTCATCCGCCGTCGACACATGCAAAACGTGAATGCGCCGCCGCGCCTCACGCGCCAGCCGCAACAGGCGGATCGTCGACGAGACCGCAGCCGCCGCCGTTCTCACATCGGTGTGCGAGGTCCAGTCGCCCTCGCGCGCGAACTTCTTGTTGTCGCGCAGCATGAACTCGTCTTCGGAATGGACCGCGACGCGCCGCGATCCGTGACGCAACACGTCGAGGACGCCCGCGTCATCCTCGACCAAAAGATCGCCGGTCGATGCGCCCATGAAAATCTTGACGCCGCAAACGCCTTTGAGGCGTTCAAGCTCGGCGAGGTCTTTCGGGTTTTGATGCGTGGCGCCGACATAAAAGGCGTGGTCGCAGAACATCCGGTGATGCGCGCGCGCGAGCTTGTCTTCGAGCGCCGCCGCCGTCGTCGTCAGCGGATTGGTGTTCGGCATTTCAAAGACGGCGGTGACGCCGCCCAGAACCGCCGAGCGGCTCCCCGATTCGAGGTCTTCCTTGTGCGTCGGTCCTGGCTCGCGGAAATGGACCTGGGTGTCGATGACGCCCGGCAACACGTGCAGGCCGGCGCAATCGATCGTCTCGCCCGCCGAGGCGCGCGACAAGTCGCCGATCTCGGCGATGCGCCCGGCAAGGACGCCGACATCGCGCTTCGCCTCGCCGTCCTGATTGACGACGGTTCCGTTCTTCAAGATGAGATCAAAAGTTGACGCCATGAACGCCTTCTAGCGCTCTAGCTGCGAGGGCGCCATAACGAATTCAAGGCTCGCTGGTCATATTCACGGACAGCGGCGGCAAGGAATTTCTGATTGGCGCGAATCCATCGGCACAGGGAAAATAAGGCGCCGCCGGCGCGGCGCGCGACGGTGCGGATCGACGATATCGGCGCCGGCGGCGACGGCGTTGCGAGCGTCGATGGCCGGCGCGTCTTCACGCCGCTGACGGCGCCGGGGGATCTTGCTGAAATCGATCTCAGCGGCGACCGGGGGACGCTGGTCGCGCTGCTGGAAAAAGGCGAAGGCCGCATTGATGCGCCCTGTCGTCATTATGGCGACTGCGGCGGCTGCGCCTTGCAGCACGTGTCGCCGGATTATTATCGCGCGTGGAAAAGGCGGCGCGTGATCGAGGCGCTGGCGCGGGAAGGCTTCAGCGACGTCCCTGTCGGCGACACGATCGAGACGCCCGCCGCGTCCCGCCGCCGCGCGGTCTTCGCGGTGGAGAAGCGAGGCGGTGACATTCAGCTCGGCTTTAACGCGCGGCGGTCCGCGCGGATCGCCCGCGTCGACGGTTGCCTGATATTGCGCGATGAACTCTCGTCGCGCCTTGCCGCGCTCCGCGCACTGGCGGCGAAAATCGACGCGCGCGCCTTCGATCTTGCGGTCACCTGCTGCGACAACGGCCTCGACATCGCGATCTCCGGAAAAATCGAGGAGCCGCGCGGCGCGGCTCTTTCCGATCTGATGGCGGCCGCCCGCGCCGCGAACGCTGTCCGGCTGTCGATGAACGGCGGCGTGCTCGCGCTGTTCGCGCCCCCCGTTATTCATCTTGGCGGCGTCCCGGTGACGCCGCCGCCGGGCGGGTTCCTGCAGGCGAGCAGGGAAGGTGAAGTCGCGCTGATCGCACAGGTCGCGGCGGCGGCGCGCGGCGCCAAAAAGATCGCCGATCTATTTTCAGGCTGCGGAACGTTCGCGCTGCCGCTGGCGCGAACCGCGACGGTGTTCGCCGTCGATGGCGACCGCGCCTCGATCGATGCGCTCGCCAAAGCCGCCGCCGGCGCGCAAGCGGCGGGTCTCGCCGTCAACCCCGTCGCGACGGAGGTGCGGGACCTCTTCGAGCGGCCCATTATGGCGAAAGCGCTGAACGGTTTTGACGCGGTCGTATTCGATCCGCCGCGCGCCGGCGCGGCCGAACAAGCCCTGCAAATCGCCGGGAGCGGCGTTAAAACCGTCATCGGCGTCTCCTGCAATCCCGCGACCTTCGCGCGCGACGCGGCGATTCTCGCCAGCGGCGGATACAAGCTGACGCAGGCGACGCCGGTTGACCAGTTCGTCTATTCGCCCCACGTTGAAATCGTCGGCGTGTTCAAGAGGAAATAAGCGATGTCGCTTGCAACATCTGCGACAACCGGCGCGAAACATGCGTTCTACGGCGCGTCGCAGTTGGCGCGCGTCGCCTGGTTCACCGGACATTATCTCGCCGGCCGCCGCAAAATGGGCCCGATCGCCCGGCCGGGGGAGGCGCCCGCCGCGGACGCGTTCGCGCCGCTCGACCGTGAGCGGCTGAAGCAGTCGTTTCGCGAACTTTTCCGCGCCGACTGGAGCCATATCAAATCCGGCGCCTACAAGATGCCGCTCGAATTGCGCCGCCCGCCCTCGCTTTCAAGGCTGTTGACGCGGTCGCGGGATTACCTGCGCGACACCGAGAACGTGGCGCGGCGCAAATACGCCAACGGCCATTCGGAAGTCATGAACGAAGAGACCGCCGGGAAATATCCGCGCTATTATTTGCAGAATTTCCATTTTCAGACCGACGGCTGGTTGTCGGCGCAATCGGCCGACCGTTACGACATGCAAGTGGAAACGCTGTTCACGGGCGCGGCGGCCGCGATGCGCCGTCAGGCGCTGCCGTTCATTCGCCGCGCGCTTGCGGGGCGCGATCCGGCGTCGATCGAGCTCCTTGATCTTGGCTGCGGAGCGGGCGGTTTTCTCGAAACCGTCCTCGACAACTGGCCGGGGATCAAGGCGAGCGCGCTCGATCTGTCGCCCGCTTATCTCGGCAAGGCGCAAACGACACTGTCGAAATTCCGCCATGTCCGCTTCATCCGCGCGAAGGCGGAAGCGAGCGGGCTTGGCGACGCGTCTTTCGACATCATCACGGCGGTTTATCTCTTCCATGAATTGCCGCCGAAAATTCGCCTCGAGACGGCGCGCGAAGCCGCGCGCCTTCTAAAGCCCGGCGGGATCTTTCTGCTGGTCGACACCATCCAGTATGGCGACGAGCCGGGACTCGACACGCTGCTTGAAAATTTCCCGCGCGGCTTTCACGAGCCGTATTACGATAGCTATTGCCGTCTCGATCTCGCCGGGGAATTCGCCGCGGCGGGGTTTGAAAAGCGCGACGAGCGTTTAGCCTTTCTGACGAAAGTGACAGCGTTCGCGAAAGCCTGACGCCAATCCGCGATTCATCCGATTCATTCCAGCCTTCACCGGTCGACAGTCAAATCAGGTGTCATTCCGGGGCGCGGCGAAGTCGCGAACCCGGAATCCACGTAGACTCCGGGTTCGATGCTGCGCATCGCCCCGGAGTGACGGCTTCGATACCGGTTCTTCTCAGCACAAATTGGTATGACGCAAAGGGCGCGCTCCGTCCGCGAGCGCCGCCGCTTTTGACGACCCCCCTCCGGCCCTTCGGGCCACCTCCCCCGCAAGCGGGGGAGGAAAGGAGCTGTCCAAAGCGCATGTCGGATCAGCCTCTCTCGATGAAGAGAGAGTGATGCAACGGTATTTCGCCTCTCGCTTTATTGCGGCTGTTCGAGCTTCAAGGTGTCGACGGCTTCTGGCTGTTGCGCTTCGAGGAAGCGGCGGATCGCGTTGGCCGTCGCTTCGGGCGCTTCTTCCATCGGCACATGGCCGACGCCGTCGAAGATCACGACATCGGTATCGGGAATGCGCTCGGCGAAAGTTTCCGCCGCCGTCGGATAGATGAGGCGGTCTTGCGCGCCCCAGACGATCAGCGTCGGCGCGGTGATTTCGGTGAGCCGGTCCGCGAACGCCTCTTCGCGATCGGTCGTGGCGCGGATCGCCGAGGCGCGGCGATTGCCGGGAAAGCGGTTCAGCTCCCAATAGCGGTCGATCATCGCGTCATCGACGATCGACTTGACGGCGACCGTCTCCAAAACCGACTTCGCGACAATGTCGCGCGGCGTGATCTGTTCGACCAGCGGACGCAGCAACGGATTGCGCATCAGGCGAAAGCCGAGATTGAGCGGCGGCGGCGTTTCCCCGTCGCGCAGGGGTGCGCCGCCCGCGTCGATGAGAATGAGCCCGTCGACGCGTTCGGGATAAGCGAGCGCATAGCGCCAGGCGATCCAGCCGCCCATCGAATTGCCGCCGAGATAGAAATGATCGAGCCGCGCGGCGCCGGCGACGGCGTTCAGCGCCTCGAACATGCCGGCCGCCGAATAATCGTCGCGCGGATGCGCGCCGGTGAGGCCGTGGCCCGGCTGATCATAGGTGATGATGCGGTATTCGCCGTTCAGCTGCTGAACCAGCGGCTCCCATGTCTGAAGGCTCGCATTCGACCCGTGCAGGAGGATGATCGCCGGACAGTCGCGGCAGCCTTCGTCGCGCCAGTGAACGCGCATGCCGCCGGCGCCTTCGGCGAACATCGCTTTCGGGCCGCCATATTTCGCGATCATTTCGTCGCGGTCGGCATCTGGCGTTCTCACCAGCATGAAGACCGCCGCGATGATCGCGATGAAACCGGCGAGGAATGCAAACGCGCGCTTCATACTCAACTTCCGCATTGGGCGCGGTGACGCAGCGCATGGTCCGCGAGCGTCGCCGCCATCATCGCGACGCCGACTGGCACGGCTCTGATCCCGACGCAAGGATCGTGGCGGCCTTTGGTTGAAATTTCGGCTTCCTTGCCGTCGCGCGTGATGGTCTTTCGCGGCGACAGGATCGACGAAGTCGGCTTCACGGCGAAACGCGCGACGATGTCCTGGCCGGTTGAAATCCCGCCGAGAATTCCCCCGGCGTTGTTCGACAGGAAATGCGGCTTCTTTCTTTTCAACCGGATTTCGTCGGCGTTCTCTTCGCCGGTGAGCGCCGCCGCCGCCATGCCGGCGCCGATCTCGACGCCCTTGACCGCGTTGATCGACATCATCGCGGCGGCAAGATCCGCGTCGAGCTTTCCGTAAACCGGCGCGCCGAGCCCCGCCGGCGCGCCGGACGCGACGATCTCGATAACGGCGCCGAGCGAGGAGCCGGCCTTGCGCGCCTTCTCCAGCGCCAGCTCGAACTCTTCGGCGGCGACCGCGTCGGGCGACCAGAACGGGTTGCGCGCCGTCTCGTCCCAGTCGAAGCGCGCGCGGTCGATATGGATTTTTCCCATCTGCACGAGGCAGCCGCGAATGACGACGCCGCCATAAAGGTGATCGAGGACTTTCCGGGCGACGGCGCCCGCCGCGACCCGGCAGGCGGTCTCGCGCGCCGACGAGCGCCCGCCGCCGCGATAATCGCGAAAGCCGTATTTGGCGTCATAGGTGAAATCGGCGTGACCCGGCCGGTAGGTGTCGCGGATGTCGGAATAGTCTTTCGATCGCTGATCGACATTCTCGATCAACAGGCTGATCGGCGTCCCGGTGGTTCTGAGGCCGCCGGTGCGGTCGTCTTCGAAAACGCCGGAGAGAATTTTCACTTCGTCCGGCTCGCGCCGCTGGGTGACGAATTTCGAGGTTCCGGGCTTCCTCAAATCGAGCGCCGCCTGAATCTCGGCGGCGGTGAGCGCAATGCCGGGCGGACAGCCGTCGATGACGCAGCCGATCGCCGGCCCGTGGCTTTCGCCCCAGGTCGTCACGCGGAAAAGATGGCCGAAACTGTTATGCGACATTCCCGCGCCCCGCGCCCTACCCTGAAAACGATCCAACCGGTTATGAATCAGGCGGATGATCCTATAGAACGATCCGTCGCCGATTGGAAAATGCGGGGACCGCCCGAATGAGCCGAAAATCGATCATCCCGCCGAGCCCCTCCGCCGAGGCCTATAAGGTCGACGAGGATCAGGGGGAGGTCTTCACCCGCGAGGACCCGCTGGCCCTTTTCGGCGAATGGTTCGAGCTCGCCAAAAAGAAGGAGCCGAACGACGCCAACGCCATGGCGCTGGCGACCGTCGACAAGGACGGCCTTCCCAATGTCCGCATGGTGCTTTTGAAGGATATCGACGCGGCGGGCCTCACCTTTTTCACCAATCTTGAAAGCGCCAAGGGGCGCGAGCTTGCCGCCAATCCGAAGGCGGCGCTGTGTTTTCACTGGAAGTCGATCCGCCGCGTCGTCCGCTTCCGTGGAACCGTCGCGCCGGTCTCCGACGCGGAAGCCGACGCCTATTTCGCGACGCGCGCCCGCGGCTCGCAGATCGGCGCCTGGGCCTCGGCGCAGTCGCGGCCGCTCGAAAGCCGGTTCGCGCTCGAAAAGGCGGTCGCCCGCGAGGCGGCGCGTTTCGGGCTGGGCGAGATCGCGCGCCCCCAACACTGGTCGGGCTTTCGATTGACGCCGTCCGAAATCGAATTCTGGGTCAATCGCCCGTTCCGCCTGCACGACCGGCTGCAATTCCGCCGCGCCGGCGCGGGGTGGGTGACCGAGCGGCTTTATCCGTGAGGGGGGACGTGTCAACCGCCCTACGCCCCCCGATTATTCGACGCATCGCCTGTCCTGATGGACGCTTACTGCTGCCGGACGCGTTTTTTGTCCTGGGTGCAGGGGATTGCATTCGTCAATTCAGGATTGCGATATAAAGCCGCAATTAAATGGTTTCGGGGGAGAGGCCATGTCCCAATTTTGTCTTAAAATCGCCCATGCTGTACGGGCCGCGACGATCGCGCCGCTGACCATGCTTTGCGCATGTGGAGAGTTGGAACACCCGATCTCATCCGACGAACTCAGCATTGAGCGGCCGCTCGGAATTTCCTGGAATGATTTTGATCGTGACGCCGTTAGCCGGGGAAATTGGAGTCGGCCGGGTTGCGAGGAGTTGGTGAAGAAACTCGCTGCCGTCATTCCGGCTGTCTATGTCGACGCTTCAGTGGCGCATTGCGTCAATGGTAAATATTCGAACGTTTACATCAAAAGAGAAATGCTCCCTGCGTCGCTTGCGCGCGGCGGCGTCAGCGTCAATTTAAGCGCTGATTCCTTGCCTGTTGAAATCGAATATCACTTCCAGCATCGCGTGCTTCCCGATGATCCGATACTTGTCCGGCTGCAAAGGATTTTGCACGCGTTGATTCTCGATCGAAAACTTAATGAATTATACGGGAGCCCGTTGGCGTCTGGCGGTTTCGACGAATACAGCCCGACCGGTTTCGTGGTCGACGCCGGAAAGCGCCGACCCTGTCGAATCTGGATCAAGGATCGCATTGGCATCATGCTCTGCTTCCAAAGAGTGATTTATACCGATGGAGTTGAGATGGCGTTGACGTTCACGCATCTGGATCGCGCACCAATGGGGCGCAAACTCGAATGCATGGTTCAGGCAGCTACGGAATGCTCTGTCGCCGACAACGCGAGTGAAATCGCGCCTCCCGTGCTCTCCTATGAGAGCGCGCTTAAAACATTGGCGGCGTGGGTTGATCGAGGAAACTCCGCGACTTGCGAAAAGGACGATTTGCAGCCGATCGACTCGGTCTGGAGTCTCTCGGCTGAAGATCAGGCGATAGCCGAGGCGATCACGGACAAATTCCAGGGCGATGCTCTCGCTCAATATGCATTTGACAATGCGGACGATCTGGGTGGCGAAATTTCGGAAGAAAGGCGGCAAAAAATTTTGATGCGCTTGTTTCAGGTCGCCGCGTCGCAAGGAAGCGCCGCCGCCATGAATGAAATCGGGGCCAGCCTCATGTATTGCTATCAAGGGGTTGAGCGGAACATCGAACTTGCGCGATTATGGCTCGAAAAGGCGGCGGCGCTTGGCGACGTCTACGCGATGAAGTCGCTTGCATTGATGTCCCTCCTGCGCCTGACTGAAACACAGGATAATATTGCCGCCGCAGAAGCGCTCCTCGAACGGTGCTCAATCGCGGACCGCGGTTATTGCGCCGAAGAACTCGAAGCGCTCGCGAAGGTGACGAAGGTATTCAATGAATAGATGGAATTTGACGTTGCGCCGCCTATTCGTTCGGGCGATAGGCGCTTTTCATCCCCGGCGCGCCGTCGCACGCAACGGCGCCGGTCTTCACCAGACGAATGAGATGCGCATAGACATTGAGCGCCGCCGCGCCGTGCAGGCGCTTGTCGATATCGGCGTAGATGATTTCGGTGATCTCTTTGATCCGGGTACGGCCTTTTTTCAGCTGATCGAGAATCTGCCCGTCGCGGATGCGCCGGTGCGTCCGGATGGCGCGGACAAAGGGCTTGGGGTTTTCGATGGGCGCGCCATGCGTCGGATAGTAAATGACGTCGTCGCGCGCCAGCAGCTTGTCTAGGCTGTCGAAATAGTCGGCCATGTCGCCGTCCGGCGGCGCGATCACCGTCGTCGCCCAGCCCATGATGTGATCGCCGGTGAACAGCGCGCCCTCCCCCGAAAGCGCAAAGCAAAGATGGTTGGAGAGATGACCGGGCGTTGCGACCGCCCCGATCGTCCAGCCGTCGCCGGTGATGACGTCGCCGTCGCGCAGGATCTTGTCCGGGGCGAAAGCGTAATCGGCGCCTTCGTCGAGCGCCGGCGCGTCGAGCTTTTTGTCGGCGACCGGATGCGCCCCCGCGCCGAAGATCGGCGCGCCGACCCGCCCAGCGAAAGCGCGCGCGCCGCCGCAATGGTCGGAATGGGTATGGGTGATCAGAACATGGCTGACCCGCGCGCCGCCGATCGCCCTTACCAATGCGTCGAGATGCGCCTCGTTCGCGGGACCGGGGTCGATCACCGCGATCTCGCCGCCGTCGCGCCCGACGAGATAGGTCCCGCTTCCCGTGTAGGTGAAGGGTCCGGGATTGTTGCAGATGACGCGGCGGATCAGCGGCGACAGCCGGTCGGCGCGCCCATAGCTGAAATCGATTTCCTTGACGAAGGGAATGGCCGCCAAGCTCAGGCTTTCATCCGCTCGTCGACAAGGCTCGCGAAGGCGTCGGCGATGCCGCGCATCGCTTTCAGCTTGTCCTGCGCGGACAACGCGGAGGGCGGGCCCATGTCGGTCTTGTTGGCGTCGACGATGTAGATGCGCCCGTCCTCGCGGTCGCGCAGCACGTCGAGGCCGCCGAAATCGAGGCCGATCGCGTGCGTGAAGTCGGCGATTTTCGAAAGCTCGTCCTTGGAAAGCATCGCATCGACCGGCGCCAGATCGACGCGGTGATTGTCGTTGGAAAATCGCAAGTCCCGCGTCCGGCGCTTCAGATAAACGAACGGCGCCTTGCCGCCGACGACCGGCGTCCTGATGTCGATGAATTCGCGGCCATTGAATGTATTGTCGACGAGGCGCTGATAGACGCGGTCATGGCGCGGCGCATCGATCGGGCAGGAGACGATACGGCCGTCATGCTTGCCGTTGAGTTCCGACTTCTCGACCGCAAGACCTTTATGCGTATGCGGATCGACCATCAGCGTGTAGCCGAAGACCTCTTCGAAAATCCGGCTGACAACGCTTTTCCTGATGTCGTGGCAGCCGATATTGAAGGCCGGCCGGTTCGACGGCGCGGCGAGCGGCGCGGTCCGGAATTCGCGGTCTTCGAAATAGAAATGCAAATCGGCGTCCGCCGGATCGTCGACGATCTTCACGTCGGCGAGCTGGCAGACCGGCCAGATCGCGTAATAGGAGCGGGGCTTTTTCGGATAAAAGCAGATCGACGCCCGCGGCTCGCGCCCCTTGACGGCGCGCGACGCCCTGACCCCCTGAACGAGGCCGATGAAAGAGGCGATGCGAAGCGCGTCGCGGGCGAATTCAGGGGACCAGCGAATATGCGCGCCGGTCTCCTTGGCGACGATGCCGCCGCCGCTGATCTCAAAATCAGAGAAAAAAGCCATGCCCGGCCCGCACCCAGAATTCGTTTGTTGTCCGCCCGCCGATCTTCAACATGGCTTTTCCGGCGCTGACAAGGAAATAAAGTCTTCGCGATCAGACCGCTGGCCGGGGCGGCCCCATCCAACCCGGCCCAACCCGGCCCGGCCCGGCCCGGCCTTTGCGACGCCGGCGCCATGTGTGCCAGTCGTAAACAAATCGTTAAAGCCTGCCTCGGCGCCTTTGCTCTGGCGGCCGCGGCGGCAGGTCCGGCGCTCGCCGGCGAGCGCTCGGCCGGCGGGATCGCGCTCGGCGAAGGCCATGGCGGGATCACCGACCAGGCCTATGTCATTGCGCCGCCGAACTGGCTCTATGTCGTTGAAAAGGAACGCGGAAGCTTCCTCGATTGCGGCGAGGGGCAGGAAACCCGCGCGACCGACCTTGCGGGGCGCGACATCGCCGAACTGACCTGCGGCGTCACCTTGACCGAGACGATCGTCATTCCGGCGGCGTCAACCAGCGCCCGCATCATCGTTCATTATTAGCGGCCGCGTTTACCGGCGCGCTCCAAGGGCGATCAGCGCGCCTTTCTGCCCGGCGATGTTGTAGCCGGCGTCGGCAGCTTCCTCGATAATCTCGTCGGCGGAAGCGCCGTCGCGCGCCCGCAGATAGGCGCGCAGCACGGTCGAGCGCGTCCCCGACCGGCAAAAGGCGAGAACCTTTCCCTCTTGCGCCGACAATGCCTCGGCGAGGGCGGTGATCTCGGCGGGTCCGATCGCCATGCCCCGGACCGGGATCGCCGCATAGGAAAGCCCCGCCGCTTTGGCCGCCGCTTCGATGTCGGCGCCCCTTGGCTGGCCGAGTTCCTCCCCGTCGGGGCGGTTATTGATGATCAAGGTGACGCCGAGCGCCTTGGCCGCGGCGATTTCGTCGGGGCCGATCTGCGGCGATACCAGATAATCGTCGGCGAGCGGGATGAAGCGACCGGTCACGACGGACTCCTTTTTTTCTTTTTCGGCGGCGGCGAGAGAGGGGC
>MEMM01000132.1:21069-39737 GCA_001767925.1 Alphaproteobacteria bacterium RIFCSPHIGHO2_12_FULL_63_12 | reverse complement strand
GCTCCGGACAAAGGCGTCAGCTTGATTTATAGGGATGGCGCCCGCCGACACCAAGAGGATCAGACCCGTGACCTATTCGCCGCCCTTTCATCTCGCCATTCCGGTCGACGATCTCGCCGCCGCCGACCAATTCTATCACGGTCTCCTCGGCTGCCCGCATGGGCGGCGCTCCGACAAGTGGATCGACTATGATTTTTTCGGCCATCAGCTGGTCGCGCATCTCTCGCCCGCCGACTGCGCGGCGGCGCGCACCAATGTCGTCGACGGTCATGACGTGCCGGCGCGCCATTTCGGCGTCGTGATCGCGCCCAAAGACTGGCGCGCGCTCGGCGATCGCCTGCAAAAAGCCGGCGCCGATTTCATCATCGAGCCGAATATCCGCTTCAAGGGCGAGCCGGGCGAGCAGGGGACGTTCTTCATCCGCGATCCCGCAGGCAACGCGCTGGAGTTCAAATGTTTTGAGGACATGGCGCAGCTGTTCGCGACGTGACCACCGTCATTCGCCTGGAACGTGATGCAAATAGACTGAATCCTGTAGCCCTTCGTGACGCCGATTCGCGGCTCCTCAGGGTGAAGAAATCCGCTAAACTTCCTTCGTCCTGAGGAGCGATGCGTAGCATCGCGTCACGAAGGACAGACCGGCGCCGATTTACTGTTTCACGCTCAAAATGCCGTCTACCGCCGCTCGATTGAATAATGCGCAAATTCCGACCATGAGCCGCCGGCGTTTTCGGCGTCGATGGTGAGCGTCCAACTATCCTTGTCGCGCCGCTCCCAGAGATTGCGGAATTTTCCCTGCGCATAGGGGAACTCCAGCCGCAATTGATTATCCGTTCGCGCGCCCAGCGCCGCGACGCGGGCGCCGCCGGCGCCAAACCCGTCCAGCCAGTGCGCGACATAATCCTGCGCGCTTTCATCCGCCCCGATGAAAACCCGCGCCTCATATTGCGGCGGCGTCGCCGCGTCGATCATGTGAAACTCGACCCACGCGCCCTCAAGCGTGCGGGCGCCATCAGCGCGATAGCGAACCGGGTCGCCCATCACCGCGCCGGTCATCTCCCAATCGCCGATCAGGCCATCGAGGAAAATATCATTCGCGCTGCGCGGCGCGACTATCGGTGCGGGCGCGGGCGCTGGCGCCGGATGCGCGCAGGCGGCGCATAAAAGGAATAAGGGCGCGAGGGCCGACCGCATCATGTCGTGGTTTCCCTGATCGCTGGGCGCGGCCTAGTCTTCGACGCCGGCGCGAAACACGACGTCCCCGTCGACCACGGTCATCACCGGTTTCGCGGTCAGGATCTCCGCTTCCGGAACGGTCATGATGTCTTTTGAAAAGATTGTGAAGTCCGCCTTCTTGCCGGCCTCGATGGTGCCGAGGTCTGCTTCCTGAAACGAGGCGAAGGCGGCGGACGACGTGAACATCGCGAGCGCTTCGGCGCGCGTGACCTTTTCACCGGGGCGCCAGTCGGGGCCGGATTTTCCTTCGAGGTCTTTTCGCGCGACCGCCGCGTAGAACTCGATCAGCGGGTCGCCGCGCTCGACCGGCGCGTCGGAGCCGCCGGCGATGATCGCGCCGGAATCAAGAAGGCTGCGCCAGGCGTAGGCGCCGTCGAGCCGCGCGTCGCCGAGGCGCGCCGGCGCGAAATAAAAATCGCCGATCGCGTGGGAAGGCTCCATCGAGGCGATGACGCCGAGTTTTGCAAAGCGCGGAATGTCCTCGTCATGCAGAATTTGCGCGTGCTCGATCCGCCAGCGCGGATTGGCGACCTTGCGCTCTTCGGGCGGCACGGCGTTGAACGCTTCCTCGTACCAGTCGAGCACCAGCTTGTTGCCGCGATCGCCGATCGCATGGGTCGCGATCTGCACGCCGTCGCGCAGCGCCTGCTGGAGGAAGGGCTCGATCTCGTCATGCGAGGTCAGCATCAAGCCGCTGGTGTCCGGCCGGTCGGAATAGGGCTCGGAGAGCGCCGCGCCGCGGCTGCCGAGCGCGCCGTCGGCGTAGAGCTTGATCGCGCGGGTTAGGATGCGGCCGGAATTGTTGACGCGCGGGGATTGCGCCGCGAGCGCCTCATAGCCGGATCGTTCGATGGCGTTGTAAACGCGGATATTGAGTTTTCCGGCCGCGGATTCTTCCTCCATGATCGAGAGGTCCGCCGGGTCGACGGAAACATTGTGCAAGCCGGTCCAGCCATAGGCGGCGTAAACATCGCCGCCAACCTCATAGGCTTCCCGCTTCTTCGCCTCGGACGGCGCGGCGATCAGTTTGTTGATGAGGTCCATCGCGTTGTCGATGAACATGCCTGTCGGCTCGCCCGCGGCGTCTTTTTCAATCCGGCCGCCGTCCGGGTCTTTGGTCTCGCGGGTCACGCCGGCTTTTGAAATGGCGGCGGAATTGGCGACCAGGGCGTGACCATCCGCGCGTTCGAAGACGATCGGGATCAAGGCGCTCGCCTGATCGAGGTCCTGGCGGCTCGGAAACCGCCCCTCCGGCCAGCCGGTCTCGATCCAGCCGCGGCCATAGATCACCGCGTCCGCTTCAGCTTCCTGCGCCGCCGAAGCGGCGATATCGACAAGCTCCTCAACCGAGGCGACGCCTTCGAGATTGAGCGTCAGCTCGCGCATGCCGATGCCGAGGAGGTGGGCATGGCTGTCCACAAAACCCGGATAGAGGGCGGCGCCCTTGAGATCGATAATATCCGTGTCCGGACCAATCGACGCGTCAATGCCGGCTTTTGCGCCGGCGGCGATGATGCGGCCTTCCTTGACCGCGACGGCCTCGACGACGGGCGATGCGGCGACGCCGGTATAGATCGGCCCCCCGAAATAGACGGCGTCGGCGGCGATCGCTGGATCGGCGTCGGGTGATTTCGGATGGGGCTTGCCGCAGGCGCCAAGGGCGAGGGCGGCGAAAATGAAAAGGGCGCGGTTGCGGTTCATCATGCGGCCAGTCTAGGGAAGCGTTCGCGCCAGCGCCAGCCGCTCTTGGCGCTAATTCGCGGGCGGCGGCAGGAATTCGTCGAACGCAAGCCGCCAGCCGTTCCCGCGCTTTTGCCAGAGGCGGACGTAATAGCCCGTACGCTCCGCGTCATTTTCGCGCCAGCGTCCCTCGCCATAGGTCCAGACGAGATCTCCGGCGTCCGAGGCGCCGCCGCCGAGCGCCGCGAAGGCGATATATTGCGGCCGCGCGGCGAAAACTGCGGCGCGCGCTGCGCCGTCCTTCGCCGGCGGCGGGCCGCTCGAATGGAGGCGCGAGTCCGCGTCGAGATATGGTTCGTAGGCGGATTGAACGCCGCCGCGCGCCGCCGCCGCGATCTGCGTTTCAATCGCGCCGACTTCAGCCATCGCCGCCTCGGGCGAGGCGGATCTCTCGCGGCTCGGCGCGAGATAGGCGACGGGCGAGCCTTGCGGCGCTTCGCCCGAGGCGTCGGCGCCGACGCCGGCGTCAAGCGCCCATTTCCAGTCGCCGCCCGGCTGTTTTTTCCAGATGGTGAAATAATGGCCGCGGCGGTCTTCGCCGATCGCATAGGGGCCGGTGGTGAATCCGAGATCGCCGGAAGCTGAAATCCCCGCATAAAGCGGCCACCAGACAAGGCGCCCGCGCGCCGGGCTTTGATCCTGATCCGGCGCCGCGTTCAAATTTTCATGCGCGTTGACCGGCGCCGGGGCGAAGACAACCGCGTCGGGCGACGAATAAGCAAGGAACGACAGCTTGACGCCGCGCGCATATCCGTCGGCGGCGAAGGCGCGCTCCGCCGCGACAATATCGGCCGCTGTGGGCGCCGCGGTTTGACAGCCGCTCAGGAAGATCGCGGCGCAGACCGCCAGCAGACGAAGAAAGCCGTTCACATTCATCAGGACTGCTCCTGCGGGATTATACCTGGTCGACGTGGCGGAATTCGCGCCCCACGCGCCCTGCGGGTGCGCGAATCCTTCGTATTTTGGAGGTTCGAATTCGATCGGGACAATATCTGGTCGGAGTGAGAGGATTCGAACCTCCGGCCCCTAGCTCCCGAAGCTAGTGCTCTACCAGGCTGAGCTACACTCCGACGGTGGCGCCCCTATAGCGGCGAGCTTTTGGCAATGCAATGAAGCATTTGCGCCGGCCGGCGCGTGATCGCCCGGTCGGCGCGAGGCCCTTGGAATCGCCGTTGATTTCCGTCTCCACCGGCGCTATCAGGCCGGGCCTCTTGGGGCGTCGCCAAGTGGTAAGGCAGCGGTTTTTGGTACCGCCATTCCTAGGTTCGAATCCTAGCGCCCCAGCCATCCGTCTGTCCGGAAACCCTTGTAAACTCGGCGGTTTACCCGAGGCGTCGGGCCGCCAATTCTCCGCCAACTCTTCGCCAACATGAAAAACGCATAATATTTCGCGCGCGGTTTGCGCATCATCGGCGCATTCTCCGAAATTCATGGGAAACATCCGGCGCAAGATTGCGACTGTCGCGCGAGAATCGTGCGGACGATTCGCGATATCGAGCGTATTGCGCAATGAAACGCTGCTTGTTACAAGCTAACGGGGTTGCGGATCGTGGGGACCGGCGCGCAGGCGTCGTCAATCCGCAGCCAGCGTTTGTCGGAGGGAAGATGGCATTTGCAGTTGATGCTGATTTCGTCATTGCAAATACCGGGCGTTTCATCCAATCATGCGAGTCGAAGGGGTTCTTGTTGGGGTATTATGCGGAATTTGTCTTTCGGCGGACAAACGCGCCCCTGCTTTTTCCCTTGCAGTGAAATCATCGGCTCGCAGGCGAGCCGGTCAACAATTTGAAGCCGAAGCAACCCGTTAGGTGAGGCAATGAAGAAGAGAGCTCTGGTTCTTGGGTCAGCTGCGGCGATGGTCGTCGCGTTCAGCGCGCCCGCATTCGCGCAGTTTTCGTCGGCGCTGAATGAAAGCGAAGCGACGGCGAAGGAAGCGAAGGCGTCGCAGCAGCGCATCGAACAGCTGGACGATCAGACGACCGCGGCCGTCAATGATTACCGCGCCAATCTGAAACAGCTCGAAGCGGCGACGCGGTATAACGCCTCCTTGAACCGCAACATCGTCGCCCAGCAGCGCCAGCTGGAGCGTCTTGCGCTCGATATCCAGAACGTGTCCGGCCTGCAGCGCGCCATGCAGCCCCTGATGGAAGACATGCTGGCGACGCTCGGCGAAATCGTTGAAGCGGACATCCCGTTCAATCTTCAAGAGCGCCAGGAGCGCGTCGCGCGCCTCAACAAGGTGATGGGCGACCCCAGCATCTCGGCGGCGCAGCGCTACAGCCTCATCGTCGAAGCCTATCAGATCGAAAACGAATATGGCCGCACGATCGGCGCCACGGAAGGCACGATCGACGACAACGGCACGCTGCGGACCGGCGAGTTCCTGCGCGTCGGCCGCATCGCGCTGATGTTCAAGACCGCCGACGACTCGACCCTCAAGATCTGGGACAAGGACCAGAAGGGATGGGTCGATCTCAACAAGTCCTATCTGCCCGACGTTCGCCTCGGCCTTCGGATGGCCAAAGAGCAGACCGCGCCGGGCCTCCTGCCGGTTCCGGTCAAGGCGCCGGTCAAAGCCGCCGCAGCCCAGTAACGCAACGACGAATTTCAAAGGAACAAACCCATGAAACTCCTCAAACTCGCAGGCGTCTCGCTCGTCGTCGGCGTTGCGGCTGCCGCGCTCACCATGCCGGTGTCGGCCCAGACAGCAGCTCCCGCGCAACCGGCGGCCCGCCAGTTGACGCTCGATCAGGTTCTCCAGGCGGTCCGCAAGGAACGCGGCGAATCAAGCGCCGAGAACAAGCAGCGCGAAGAGCGCTTTGTTCGTGAACGGAATAATCAGCAGGCCGAGCTCGGCCGCGTCCGCGGGCAAGTCGCCGCGGCGGAAGCCGAAGCGACCCGTCTTGAAGCGGCGATGGCCGCCAATCAGGACGCGATCGACAAGCTCGACCAGGAACTCGCGGACAAGCAGGGCGAATTCCAGGAGCTGTTCGGCGCGGCGCGCTCCGCGGCGGCCGACTTGACCGCCCAGATCGACAAATCGCTGATTTCCGCCGAATTCCCGGGCCGCTCCGCGGAACTGTCGGAAGTCGCGCAGACCGACACGCTGCCGACCGAAACCCAGCTTCGTTATCTCTGGGAAACGCTGGTTCAGCAGGTCACCGAGCAGTCGAAGGTCTCGACCTTCACCGCCGATGTCGCCAAAGCCGACGGCAGCGCCGAGCAGCGTGAAATCACCCGCATCGGACCGTTCGTCGCTTTCGCGGACGGGCGTTATCTCACCTACAAGCCGGCGCAGAGCCAGCTCGCGTTTCTGTCGCGCCAGCCGGCTGGCGCGGTGCTTGGCGCCGCCAAGGCGGTCGAGAACGCCAAGGGCGACGGCTTCGTGCGCGGCTTCATCGATCCCTCGCTCGGCACGCTTCTCGGCCTCATCGTCGAGACGCCGAACTTCCGCGAGCGGGTCGATCAGGGCGGCCAGATCGGTTATTTGACGATCCTGATCGGCGTTCTCGCTTTCGTCTGGGGCGTGTTCCGCTGGTTCACGCTGTCGTCGACGGCGGGCACGGTCAAAGCGCAGATGCGCCGTCCGAAAGCGTCGAAGTCCAATCCGCTGGGCCGCGTTCTCCTCGCTTATGAAGGCGTTCAGAACAAGAACGACACCGAAGCGGTCGCCGCCGCGCTCGACGACGCGATCCTGAAAGAGATCCCGAAACTCGAAAGCGGTCTCAACCTCGTGAAGATCGTGTCCTCGATCGCGCCGCTGCTCGGTCTGCTCGGCACCGTCGTCGGGATGGTCATCACCTTCCAGTCGATCACGCTGTTCGGCGCCGGCGACCCGCAGATCATGGCCTCCGGTATCTCGATCGCCCTGATGACGACCGTTATCGGTCTCGTCGTGTCGATCCCGCTCGTCATTCTCTACGCTTTCGCGTCGGGCGCGGCGAACCGGATCACGCAGATGCTCGAAGAGCAGGCGGCGGGCATTATCGCTGAACACGCCGACGGCCGCCGCTAGGCCGCAGGCAACAAAGCGAAGGGACTGAAAATGGGTTTCGTCAACAACGCCTACGAATCCATTCAGGCATTCGTGATGAGCGGCGGCCCGGTCCTGTTCGTGATCATGATCCTCACCTTCTTTTTGTGGGGACTGATCATCGAACGGGGGCTTTACTGGACCACCGCGCATCAATCCGTCGCGAGCCGGGCCAAGCGCGCCTGGGCGGCGCGGTCGGACCACAAATCCTGGTGGGCCGGCGCCTATCGCGATCGCCTGATCTCCGACGCGCGTATGGAATCGGAACGCTTCAACGACATCATCAAGACCCTGGTGTCGGTGACGCCGCTTCTCGGTCTTCTCGGCACCGTGACGGGCATGGTCTACGTGTTCGACGTGATGGCGGTGACCGGATCGTCGAATGCGCGCCTGATGGCCGAAGGCATCAGCCGCGCAACGCTGCCGACCATGGCGGGGCTGTTCACGTCGGTGTCGGGCGTCATGTTCACCTATTGGTTCGACCGGTTTGCCCAAAAAGCGACGGCGAAGCTCTCTGACGAACTGAAGGTTGGATAAGCGATGCGCAGAACGGCACACACCAGAGCGACCGGCGGCGACGCGGAAGTAAACGTCACGCCGCTGATGGACATCGTGTTCATCATGCTGATCTTCTTCATCGTCACCGCGACCTTCACCCGCGAAAAAGGCATCGACGTGAAGACGCCGGAAGACACGCCGCCCGACGACACGACCGTGCCGCCGCCGGCGTTGCTGCTGTCGCTCCAGAAAGACGGCTTCGTCCGCGTCAACAATGTGCGCATCATCGACCCCCTGTCGACCAAACCGGTCGTTGAGGAATTCATGGCGCGCGAGCCCAAGGGCGTCGTCCTCGTCAGCGCGTCGCCCGATTCCGAATCCGGCGTCGCTGTGACGGTGATGGACCAGGCCTATGCCGGCAACGCAACGGCGGTGTCGCTGGCGTTGCAGAAAGATCAATAGCCGCCGGCGCGCGCCGGCGCGCGCAGCCTCTGAGGCGGCGCGTCCAACAAGCGGAATTGAGTCATGGCGAGAAAACGGCATACGATCGGCGGAGGCTCGGCGGACGAGGAAATCAACGTCACGCCGCTGATGGACATCGTGTTCATCATGCTGATCTTCTTCATCGTCACGTCGACCTTCGTGAAAGAGCCGGGCGCCGACATCGACCGGCCGGAAGCTGTCACGGCGAAAGAGCGCAAATTCGCCTCGATCCTCGTGGCGATCGACGCCGAAAACAAAATCTGGATCGACAAGGACCAAGTCGAGCTCGATGCCGTGCGCACCGCCGTCGAACAATTGAAACAGGAAAATCCGAAAGGCACCGCGGTCGTTCAGGTCGATCGCCGGGCGCAGTCGCGATATCTTGTCGAAGTCGTCAACCAGATTCGCAATGCCGGCATCAACGACATTGCGGTGTCGACCGAAGAAAAGAGCTAAAGGGAGCCATTCATGGGATCGGCAATCAGATTGATCTTGGGAATTCCCGGGGCGGCGATCGTCACCGCCTTGCTGTTCATGGCGATGGCCTGGATGATCAAGCAGGACGCCCAGCTCGGCGACGAGCGCGCGGCGCTCAACATCAATATCACGCAGCAGCTTGAAGACACCAACCTCTCCAGCAACAAGGAATTCAAGCGGCCGACGCTCGACACGCCGCCGCCGCCGCCGCCCTCCGTGGTCGACGCCTCGAACAGGCCCTCGCTCGATGGCGTCCGCGCGCAGGTCCCGGTTCTCAACACCAATTTGAGCATCGGCACGGGCTTCAACCCTGACCGCGACGCGCAGCCTTTGGTGCGCATTCCGCCGCAATATCCCGAGCGCTGCATGTCGCGCGCGGGCGCGAAGGAAACCGTGTTCGTTGAATTCGACGTGACGCCGGATGGAACGACGACCAATATCCGCGTGGTCGACTCAACGAACTCCTGCCTCAACAGCGCGGCGACGAAGTCGGTTGAACGCTGGAAATACCAGCCGAAGATCGTGGAGAACAAGGCTGAATGGCGGCGCGGCGTTCAGACCGCGATCACCTTCGAGCTGGCTGAGAATTGAGCGCCAGTTGCCGGCGCGTGGGTTTCGGATTGGGATTGTTTAAGGCGGCATGATGATGAAACTGAGAAAACAGATCGCCGGCTTGCTGCTTTCGGGCGCAATTGCGTCGGGGGCTTTTGTCGGCGCGACCGCCGCTTTTTCCGGCGCGGCCCTCGCGCAGGAAGGCGGAAGCGGCTCGGGCGAAGAAGGCGGCGAGCGCAAACGCTCGCAGCAGCTCGACCTCGCGGTCGCGAAAGAACTGAACGTCGTTTTCGAACTCCTCAACGCGCAGCCGCCGCAAACCCGCGCGGCGCTCGACAAGCTGAACCAGCTGATCGCGTCGAAGCCGAACATGAAGGCGTACGACAAGTCGACGACCTATCAATATCGGGCGTCGGTGAAGGTCCAGCTTGAAGATTACACAGGGGCGCTGAAAGACTTCCAGACGGCGCTCGACGCCAATGGCCTCGACGCCAAAGGCAATAACCAGCTCCGGTATTATATCGCGCAGCTGCAATTCCAGCTTGAGAATTATCAGGCGGCTATTCAGGGACTGAATACGTGGATTTCGTCGGCGAGAGCGGCCGGCGAGCCGGTCGACGCCAACGCCTATTATCTTCTCGCCGCCGCCTATACGCAGATCACCCCGCCGAACTGGCGCGCGGCGGTGGGGCCTGCCGAACAGACGATCGCGGCGCGCACGGAGCCGAAAAAATCCGACTACGATCTTTTGAACCTCATCTATTCGGAGTTGAACGAGAACACGAAGCGCGGCCCGCTTCTCGAAAAGATGATCAACAACTGGCCCAATGAGCGCTCTTACTGGGTTCAGTTGTCGGGATTTTATTCGACCACCGGCAAGGACCAGGACGCGTTTTCGGTTCTGGAAGTCGCCTATCGCGCCGGTCTCCTGACCAAGGAATCCGAGCTTATTACGCTGGTCAATTATTACTCGTTCTTCGACAACCCCTATCGCGGCGCCAGACTGATGGAGCGCGAAATGGAGGCGGGGACGATCGCGCGCACCACCAAGAACCTGCAGCTCCTGTCACAGCTCTGGAGCCAGGCGCGGGAACACAAGCGCGCCATTCCGGTGCTGGAAGCGGCGGCGAAATCTTCCGACAAGGGCGAACTTTATTACCGCCTCGGGCAGGTTCTGCTCGCCGACGAGCAATACGCGAAATCGGAAGCGGCGCTCGCCCGCGCAATCAACAAGGGCGGCCTCGACGCGGGACAAGTCGGCGACGCGTGGATGCTGATCGGCACCGCGCGGTTCAGCCAGGCGGGCCCCGATGATTGCGGCAAGCGCGCCAAGGCGCGCGAAGCCTTTGTCAGCGCGCAGCGTTATCCGAAATCCTCAAAGCAGGCGTCGGATTGGGTGAAATATATCGACGCGATCACCAGGACCAACCGCGATCAGGACATCCTTGAACAAAAACAGGCCGAAGAAGCGCGCCAGGATCAGATCGGCCGCTTGAAGACGGCGGTACAGGTCTGCCGTCTGCAGGGCGGCGCCAATTGCCCGCAGCTCGAAGCGCAGCTGAAAGCAGTGGTTGACGCCGGTCCCGTGCCGCTGCGCTCAAGCTGCAAGGGCGCTGGCGAAGCGGCGGCGACGACGCAGCCCGCCGCGGCGACTCCGGCCCAGCCCGAGGGCGGCCAATAGACGCGACGTAACGACGATTAAAAAAAGGGCGGCCGGTCGGCCGCCCTTTTTGATTGTCGGGGATTTGATCCGCCTACATCGTATCGTCGAGAATAAAGGTCACCTTCAGCACGACGCGGTATTCCTTGATCTTGCCGTTGTCGAGGACGAGCGACTGGTCCTTGACCCACGCGCCTTCGATGTTTTTCAGCGTCTTGTTAGCGCGCTCAATGCCGCTTTCGATGGCGTCCTTGAAGCTTTTCGGCGATCCGCAGATGATTTCCGACACGCGTGCGACGGCCATAATTCTCTCCATAGCTACAACGGCGCGCCCGATGCGCGCCCGACTGGGGCGCGGACCGTAGCACCCCGAATGCGGCGGCGCAAAACGCTCACCGACAGCGGCGGGCGAAAAAGTGGGAACCGGTTTTTCGCCAGAACGCCGCGACAAACAAACAGTTAGATCATCGGGTGCGACCTTGAATTCGCGCCCGATGATCCAGGGCGGATTTCCGCGGCGAAGCAGCCATGCATCGCATTATGCGCATGGATATAGGCAGCGGCCGGATCGGCGAAAATCTCCTCGATTTTCGCTTTCGTCTCCGCGCCGGTGCGGCCGAGATCGGCGCCGATCAGCATGCCGCGCGCGTCGAAAATCCTCAGCGCGATCGGCCGATGCGCCATCACCGGCGGAATCTCGTCGATGAAAGTTTGCGACTTCGGCGCCCTTTCGCGAACATAGATCGCATAGGAAGAGCGGTACGGCGTCGCGGCCCGGTGGCTTTCGTAATTCAACAGCAGCACCGTCTCGCCGGGCTCGGCGTCTTCGAGCGTGATGCGGCAGGGAAATCCCGGCGTTTTATCGGCGGTCCGGCGGATGACGCCGCGCGCGGCGAGCGCCGCGTCGGAAAGTCCGAACAGCGGACGAAACTCCGCCGGATCGAGCCCCTTGATGATGAATCCCATAACGCCGCCATTTCTTGAGTGCGGGTCAATCATCGGATGATCGCGGCGGCGGGATCGACCCGGTTCTTGCGGGCGCAAAAAAACCCCGCCGAAGCGGGGTTTTCCGATCTGCAAATTACCCAACGATCAAAGCGCGGCTTCAAGCTCCGGCAGCACCTTGAACAAATCGCCGACGAGGCCGTAATCGGCGATCTGGAAGATCGGCGCTTCCTCGTCCTTGTTGATGGCGACGATGACTTTGGAATCTTTCATGCCGGCGAGATGCTGGATCGCGCCGGAGATGCCGACCGCGATATAGAGCTGCGGCGCGACGACCTTGCCGGTCTGGCCGACCTGATAATCATTCGGCATGTAGCCGGCGTCGACCGCGGCGCGCGACGCGCCGACGGCGGCGCCGAGCTTGTCGGCGATCGGATAGATCAGCTTTTCGAAATTCTCGTGGCTGCCGAGCGCCCGCCCGCCCGAGATGATGATCTTGGCGGCGGTAAGCTCCGGGCGGTCGGATTTCGTCAGCTCCTCGCCGACAAAGGTGGAAACGCCGGGGTCGCCCGCGCCGGCGATTTTCTCGATCGGCGCCGCGCCGGTCATCTCCGCCGCCTTGAAGGTCGCGGTGCGGACGGTGACCACTTTCTTCGCGTCGGTCGAGGTGACGGTCGCGATGGCGTTGCCCGCGTAGATCGGGCGCACGAAAGTGTCGGCGCTGACGATCTCGATCGCATCCGAGATCTGCATCACGTCGAGCAGCGCGGCGACGCGCGGCATGATGTTCTTGCCGTTCGCCGTCGCCGGCGCGACCAGCGCGTCATAGCCGCCCGCGAGGGAGACGATCAGCTTCGCCATCGGTTCCGCGACGAGTCGGGCGTAGGCGGCGTCGTCGGCGTGCAGAACCTTGCGCACGCCGGCGATTTTCGACGCTTCCGCCGCGGCGGCGTCGGCGCCGGACCCCGCGACCAGAATATCGATATCGCCGCCGAGCTTGGAGGCGGCGGTCACGCATTTGGCGACGCTGTCGGCGAGCGCGTTGTTATTGTGGTCGGCGATGACAAGAACGGCCATCAGAGCACTCCCGCTTCATTTTTGAGCTTGTCGATGAGGGTCGCGACGCTGTCGACCTTGACGCCGGCGGAGCGTTTCGCGGGCTCCGTCACTTTCACGACCTTGAGGCGCGGCTTGATGTCGACGCCGAAATCGGCGGGCGTCTTCACGTCGAGCGGCTTCTTCTTCGCCTTCATGATGTTCGGCAGCGAGGCGTAGCGCGGCTCGTTGAGGCGCAAATCCGTGGTGATGACGGCGGGAAGCGACAGGGAGACGGTCTGAAGGCCGCCGTCAACTTCGCGGGTCACGCTCACCTTGCCGTCGCCCTTGACGACCTTCGAGGCGAACGTCCCCTGCGGCCAGCCCATCAGCGCGGCCAGCATCTGGCCGGTCTGGTTCGAATCGTCGTCGATCGCCTGCTTGCCCATGATGACCAGTTCGGGCTTTTCCGCCTCGCACACGGCCTTCAACAGCTTGGCGACCGACAACGGCTCGACCTCGTCGTCGGTCTTGATGAGGATGGCGCGATCGGCGCCCATGGCGAGGGCCTGACGGAGCTGGTCTTGCGCTTTTTCCGGTCCGATCGAGACGGCGACGACTTCCGTCGCGGTCTTGGCTTCGAGCAGGCGCACCGCCTCCTCGACGGCGATTTCGTCGAACGGGTTCATCGACATCTTCACATTGGCGAGGTCGACGCCCGTCTGGTCGGATTTGACCCGGACTTTCACATTGTAATCGATGACGCGCTTGACCGGCACGAGGACTTTCATCGGCGGATCCTCACCTTGAAATGGAGCAGAAAAGGGACGCGGCGGCCCCCGAAACCGGCGCGACCTTAGCGGCGGGGCGCGGGGCTTTCAACGCCTTATGGCGCCGCAGCGAAAGGATTAGAAAATCGTTCCAGAACAGGGGGTTTTATAGCCGCCGGCTCACTGTCCCGGCCCCCGTCCGATGAGCGCGAGGAAGATCAACATCAAGATGATGGTGACGCCCTGCGCCATGACGCGCATCCGCATCAGCTTGTTGGAGTGTTCCTTGGCGAAGGCCCCGCCTTTCGCCAGCGAATAGATGCCGACGCCGAGAATGATCAGCGTGGCGGCGAGGCCGACCGGGATCAGGAAATAAACGAGCTTGTCCATGGGCGGATATCCGATGTTGCGAACGGCGACAGTCGCGGAGCCGCGGCGCGGCGCTTCCCGCTCTGTCTGCTGTCCTCATTAGCCGGGATAGTCGGAAATGACCACGTCCCAATGCTCCTCGAGGAGCGAAAACCTCTCGGCTTCCTCCGCCTCGAATTTTTTCAAATCCTTGTAAAGCCGGTTTTTGGCTTCGACCCAGCGGCTCTCCCATTCGGGATCGTTGATGGCGGCGGCGGCGTCTCGATAGACAATGGTGACGCGCATGTCCCAACGCGGTCCGGCAGCGAGGTGGGTGAACGGATATTCCGTTTTGATGTCGAGAATGAAGCCGTCTTTTTGAACCTCATGAAGAAGCGGCGCATGGTTCTTCTCATACAGCGCGATGAACTTTTTGAGCGAACCCCATTTCACCCGGTAATAATATTCAACCTTGGTCGGCACGTCCTTGCCGCGCTGATCGGTCGGCGCCGCGGCGGCGGCCGGCGCGGCGAAAAACCCAAGCGCCAAAAGCGCGGCGAATAGCGAAGCCAGTTTCATGGATAACCCTTTGTTTCGCGGGAATGCCGGCGGTGAGGTGAACGGACGATGGCGGCTAATTCGGCTTCGTCCAGCCGTTGAGGATTTTCGAGTGCCAGGCGGGCAGTTGCGGCTCCGGCTCGACCGGCGAGCCGGCGACGAGGGTGATCTCGGGTTTTTCCCCGACCGAGGCCAGCGGGAAGGAGTTGAGCGACGCGAGATAGGCGCGCAGATCCGCGTCCGCCGGCGCTTCGGCGCCGATGCCGCCGTCTTCGGGCCTGGCGGCCGAGGGCGGCTTCAGCTCGTCGGCGGTGAAGTCCATGCGGACGTCATAGGTGCGCTCGGCCTGATAGCGCAGCCAGCGCTGCGCCTCGTACCAGCGGGTCTTCGGCTCATCGTCCGTACACGTCGTAAGCTCGGCGCCGTTCGCGCCCCAGCGGCGCTCGGGGCAGTGGTAAGGATCGAAGGAGAGGTCCCAGAGCCGGTCCTGCACATGGCCGAGATTCATCCGGATGCGGCTGTCGTCGGAGCGCCAATAGGTGAAGGTGCAGGCCTCCTTTTCAAGCTGATAGGCCTCCCACAGATCGCGCGGAAGGTTGTCGCCCTCATAACGAACATCGTTGTCGCCGCCGTTGAAGTGCGCGACCAGCTCGGCGATCGTGCGTTTGAGATCAATGAACGCGACTTTCAGGCGCGCGTCGCGCGACGGCGTCGAATAGCCCTCCCACGGGCCATAGGTGCCGTAAATATTCGGCGGCAGGCGGGGCGGGTGCGGCTGCAGCGGAAATCCCGCCGACACCGCGCGCTCGACCGCGACCTTTCGGTCGCGCACTGCGCCGCACAGCGTCTGCATGCCGTATTTCAGCTCCTCGACCGGATCATAGGCGAAATCCGGCGAGGCGAGCGTTCTTCGGATATAGTCGTAATAATTGACCGTGCGTCCCTTGACGACGAAATCGCCATACCGCCAGTCGCCGTTCGGGTCGGGGCGATTGCCGATGAATTGCTCCATCGAATAAGCGGGGATGTCGGCGTTCTTCGCGCCCCGGATTTTTCCGCCGGCGAACGATCCGTCCGCGAGCCTCTTTGCGCCGTCGAGCCGGATCGGCCGCCAGCCTTTCAATCCGGCGCCGAGGTCGGGTTTCGAGCGCAGGAAATTCGATCCGTAGGTGGTGCGCGTCACCGAGCGGTCGGGGTGCGACGCGATGACGAGAATGCGGCCGTCGTCCAAAATGTCGTAGATGATGCCGACATGGCCATAGATGTCATAGGCGAGAACGCCGGGGCGCACCGCGTCGCGGCCGATCTTCACCGGATAGAAGTCGTCAAAGAGCGCGCCTTGGCCATTGTCCGGATGGGTGCGGAACATCGCGGTCGAAACCTCGCCGCCGATGCGGCCGATGAAGGATTTCGCCGACACCGGCTTTTCGCCGACCGCATCGCGGCGCGCCGCGATGATGTTGCCGTTGGAGGAATAGCGAAGGTCCTCGGGTTTGCCGTCGGCCGTGCGCATCGCGCTCTGATAGGAAAACGGCAGGCCGTTTTTCCAGGCGAAATAGGCGCGCAGCGTATAGGCCATGTCGGCGCAATCGCCGGTGAACTCCGGATCGTCGTCGACGTGATATATGTTGGCGGAATTGGCGAGGCAGGATTCGAGCGTGGTGCAGGTTGAGCGGCCGACCGCCTGCACGAATTCCGAAAAGGCGAGCTCGTCGCTCGCGCTCCATTCGGTCTTCACGATGCGCCAGGCGTCGCCTTTATTGACGGGATGGGGCGCCGGTTCAGCGCCCGCCGTCGACGCCAGCGCCAGCGCCGCCAGGCCAGCGCCGCCGATCCGCCCCCGAAGTCCCGATCCCCATCGTCCCATGGGCGTGATGTTAACCGCTGATTTATCGGCGGGGTAGGGGACATCGGCTATGAATCGGCAGCGAATCGGCCGGATTTCGGGGGCGGCGTGTCTTTTTCGCCATTAACCAACCTGCTGGTCGCGAGGCCGGATTTTCAAGTCTAGCGCCGGCGAATTCGGATACCGATCTAACAAAGGCAGACGGAAGGGAGAGGCGTCCATGGAGGCGTTCGGACTGTTCACGGTTGCGCTGGCCGCGCTGTCGATTTTCATCCTGTGGTCGACGGTCAAGATCGTCCCGCAGGGCTATCAGTTCACGGTCGAGCGCTTCGGGCGTTACGTCAAAACGATCAAGCCGGGCCTGCATCTGCTGACGCCTTTCGTCGACCGCGTCGGGCGCCGCATCAACATGATGGAGCAGGTCCTCGACATCCCGCCGCAGGAAGTCATCACCCGCGACAATGCGACGGTCTCGACCGACGCGATCGCTTTTATCCAGATCATGGATGCGGCGATGGCGGCCTATGAAGTCACCAATCTCAATATCGCGATCGCCAACCTGTCGATGACGAATATCCGCACCGTGATCGGATCGCTCGATCTCGATCAGGTGTTGTCGAACCGCGACGACATCAATGAGAGGCTCTTGCGCGTCATCGACGCGGCGACGCAGCCCTGGGGCGTCAAGGTGACCCGCGTTGAAATCAAGGATCTGTCGCCGCCCGCCGACATCACCGAGGCGATGGCGCGCCAGATGAAGGCCGAGCGCCTGAAGCGCGCGGAAATCCTCACAGCGGAGGGCGAAAAGCAGTCGGCGATCCTCAAAGCGGAAGGCCTCAAACAATCGGCGATCCTTCAGGCCGAAGGCCGCCGGGAAGCGGCTTTCCGCGACGCGGAAGCGCGCGAGCGCGCGGCGGAAGCCGAAGCCAAGGCGACCGCGGTCGTCTCCGACGCCATCGCCAATGGCGACGTCAACGCCATCAATTACTTCGTCGCGCAGAAATATGTGGCGGCGTTCGAAAAGCTCGCCGAGTCGCCCCAGCAAAGAACCGTCATCGTGCCGGCCGACATGTCGGCGCTGGTTGGCACCATCGCCGGCGTCGGGGCGCTGGCGCGCGACGCGTTTGAAAAGCGCGGCGGCGGCGGTTCGGTTCCGGCCGCGCGATAGGGAGGACCCGATGGTTGAGTTTCTGGCGTCGATGCCGTTCTGGTACTGGTTCGTACTCGCGGTCGTGTTGCTGATTGTCGAAATATCGACGGGCACCACCTATTTCCTCTGGCCCGCGGCGGCGGCGACGGTCGCCGGCCTTCTCGACCTTTGGCCGCTCGATGGTCACTGGCGCACGCAGCTTCTGGTCTTCGCTGTCGTCACCGTGGTGTTGACGGTGTTCGCGACGCCTAAGGTGAAGCCATGGCTGCACAAGAGCCAGAAAGACCATTTGACGTTGAACGAGCGCGGCCAGCAGAAAATCGGCAAGCGCGTCAAGGTCGAGGAAGCCTTCTCCTCGGGCGAGGGGCGCGTGCGCTTTGGCGATTCGGTCTGGGCCGCCGCCAGCGAGGACGGCGCGGACTACGCCAAGGGCGCGGAGGTCGAGATCGTCCGCGTCGACGGCGCAACGCTTCGGGTGAAGGCGGTTTGAGCGACGACGAATGAAGGCTGCTCCCCCGCCCGCCTTCGCATGAAGCAACACAGGCGCCGGGTTCGCGCGCCATTCGGTGAACAGTTCATTCAGCTCTCCACGCAGCGAAATCTCAGCTGTCGACGTCATCCCGGATGCGGCGCAGCACGAAGTGGTGCGCCGCTGGTCCGGGATCGCGGGAGAAGGGAGCGATCCTCTCTCGCCTCACGCGATCCCGTGTCTGCGCAGCAGCATTGCATGCTGTGTTTTGATGACCGCCTTCGCGGTCGGGGCGCACGGGATGACGGTGAACATTATTAGCGCTCACCGCTCACCGCGCTTCCCCATAAGTTGACCGTCCGCATACGGAACCCCCGCCGGCGGCTGCGCGGCGGCGCGCGTCATGTCCGCCGCGAAAATTTTCCGCGTGAACCGACGGTTGCGTCGCGCGGGCGCGACGCAGCTTTTTAGGATATTTATTTCAACGTGGAATCAATGGCTTGACTGAATCGGACCAAGTTATCCCCCTACTTATCCCCCTCCCCCCGCGGGGGCCTTATCATGCTCGCGCTGGGTCAGGAGAGGCGTTGAGCTCACCGTTCCTCAATCGGACCCGGCGCGGCGCGCGGCGCCCATCCTGCGGCGTGACGGATGCAGGACGGCGCGGCCGACCCTCAGGCCCGGGCTCTACTCGAACGGCGTTCGCGCCGGATGCGGGGGCGGCCGGGAGAGGTTCTTCGACAAGTCGCCGCAGTAGACGGATGGCGCCCTTCAAAGGCGCGGCCTCTGCGATGCGCGGGACGCGAAGCGTCCCACATAAAATATAGAACGGATGGTTCGCGTCCCGCGCACCTCTCCCTTCTTTCAA
>MEMM01000132.1:0-21041 GCA_001767925.1 Alphaproteobacteria bacterium RIFCSPHIGHO2_12_FULL_63_12 | reverse complement strand
ATAGAACGGATGGTTCGCGTCCCGCGCACCTCTCCCTTCTTTCAACAGCGTGCTGCCGGGAATTCGTTCCGCGGAGGAGGCGGGGCCGCACCCGATCGACTTGACAACATACCAACCGGTCGGTATTTATAAGCCATGAAACCCAACGCCCGCGCCAAATTGCTCGACGCCGCCTTCGGAACGATCCGGGAGAGGGGATACGCCGCGACCTCGGTCGACGAGCTGTGCGCGCGCGCCGGCGTCACCAAGGGCGCCTTTTTCCACCATTTCAAATCGAAGGACGCGCTCGCCGCCGCCGCCGCCGATCACTGGTCGCAGACGACCGCGTCGCTGTTCGCGTCGGCGCCCTATCACGACCACGCCGATCCGCTGGCGCGCATCCTTGCCTATATCGACTTCAGGAAAGACCTCGTGCGCGGCGAGATCGCGGAGTTCACCTGCCTCGTCGGCACGATGGTGCAGGAAGCCTATGAGACGGCGCCCGACATTCGGGGCGCCTGCTGGCGGTCGATTTCCGGGCACGCGCAAACGCTGGAAGAAGACATTCAGGCGGCGATCGAAAAATATCACGTCAACGGCGTGACGGCGGAAAGCCTCGCGCTCTACACGCAGGCGACGATCCAGGGCGCCTTCATCCTCGCCAAGGCGAAGAACGATGCCGGCGTGGCGATCGACATGATCGATCATCTGAAGCGCTATGTTGAATTGTTGTTCACTTGCAAGGGAAGGGAGGGACGGCGACCATGATCGTTCATCATGCCGGCGAAGTCGCGCCGAAAGATTTGCGTCTCGATGCTACTTTGGACGCCGCGCGCGCGGCGGTCTGGCGCTGCTGGCGCGAGCCGGCGCTATTGAAGGAATGGTATTGCCCAAAACCCTGGAGAGTCGACAGCATCGACGCTGTTTATGAACCGGGCGGCCGTTTCAACAGCGTCTTCGCCGGACCGAACGGCGAGCGGTTCGAGAATGTCGGCTGCCTTATAGAGATTGAAACGGGCCGAAAGCTCGTTTTCACCGATGGGTATACGGAAGGTTTCACGCCGGCGGAAAAGCATTTCATGGCCGGCTATCTTGAATTGTCCGACGCGCCGGACGGCAAGACGCGGATGATCTGGGGCGCGCGCCACGCGACGCAGGAAGACACGAAAAAGCATCTCGACATGGGCTTTGTCGAGGGCTGGAAAGCGGCGGCGTTGCAACTTGAGGCGCTCGCCGCGCATCTCGATTGAGCGGAAGCGATTTTTTCAACAGGGAGAAAAATCGATGAAAACCTATCTCGCCATATTCACCGGCAACGCCGCGTCGCGGAAAAAATCCGGATGGGACGATCTGCCTGACGCTGAGCGACGCGCCAGGGAAAAATCGGGAATCGAGGCGTGGGGCGCCTGGATGGCGAAAAACGCCGACGATCTCGTCTTCCCGGGCGGCCCGCTCGGCAGGACGAAAGAGACGTCGAAGCAGGGGATCAAGGACATCTCGAATTCGATGGCCGGTTTTGTCGTCTTCACGGCGCCGTCGCATGAAGCGGCGGCGAAGAAATTCGAAGGCCATCCGCATTTCACGATCTTCCCCGGCGACGGCGTCGAAATCATGGAGGTGTTGCCGATACCGGGCCGCTAGATGATGCGCCAAACAACTTGAACAGAGCGGGCATTGAACAGGGAAGGAAAGAAAATGCCGAACACGATCAGGCTGCACAGGGTTTTGCGCGCGCCGGCCGAGCGGGTTTACCGCGCGTTTCTCGACAAGAACGCCATCGCGAAATGGCTGCCGCCGAACGGCTTTACCTGCGACGTTCATCAGATGGATGCGAAAGTCGGCGGAAAATTCCGAATGAGCTTCACGAATTTTGCAACGGGCGCGTCTCATTCCTTCGGCGGGGAATATCTGGAGCTGACGCCCGGCACGCACATTCTCTATACGGATGTCTTCGACGATCCGCATCTTGCCGGAGAAATGCGCACCGAGATAAAGCTGCGCGATACGCCGCAAGGCGCGGAAATCTCGATAGCGCAATCGGGCATACCCGATCTCATCCCGCCGGAGGCGTGTTATCTTGGCTGGCAGGAATCGCTCATCCTTCTCGGCAAGCTGGTCGAGGCGGACATTCCGGCCGAAGGCGCGCCGTCATGAGCGTCCTCCCGACGGCGCCAATTGAAATCACCGCGTTCGACTGGGTCCCGGATTTCGCGCGGGGATTTGTTCGAGATCTCCGGCCGCGCTGGGCGTGCGAAGAGGCGGGACTAGATTATCGCGAGCGCCTCATTCCGGTTTTGGAGCGCCCTGGCTGGTATTACAGCGAGCAGCCCTTCGGACAGGTTCCGGCGTTGAAGGATGGCGATCTTCGCCTGTTCGAGAGCGGCGCCATCCTGCTTTATCTTGGCGAGAAGGACGACCGGCTGCTGCCGAAAGCGGGACAGACGCGCGCCGATACGGTGTGCTGGCTTTTCGCGGCGCTCAGCAGCATCGAGCCCTATACGCTTGAAGTCCTGCTGTTGAAATTCTCGATCGAGGAGGAATGGGCGAAGCTGCGCCGGCCTAGTCTCGCGGCCTTCGTCGAGAGCCGGCTTGAACGCCTTGCCGACGCGCTCGGCGGCAAGGATTATCTGACAGGCAGGTTCAGCGTCGCCGATATCGCCATGGCGACCGTGCTGCGCGAAGCGCAACACACCGGGCTCTTATCGATGCCTTCATCGCTTTGCGATTATGTCGAACGATGCCTCGCGCGACCCGCCTTCACGCGCGCGCTCGCCGCGCAGCTCGCCGCTTTCGGTCGGACGGAAAAAGAAAGAGGCAAATCATGACGGTCAAATCGCGCATTTCGACATGTCTCTGGTTTGACGATGACGGCGAGGCGGCGGCGAATTTCTATGTGTCGCTGTTTCCGTGTTCGCGCATTGTCAGCGTCACCCGCTATGGCGACGGCGCGCTGATGCCGAAGGGGACCGCGATGCTGACGCGGTTTGAACTCGACGGCGCCTCGCTCGCCGCCCTGAACGGCGGGCCGCATTTCAAACTGACCGAAGCGGCCTCGCTCGTCGCGCTTTGCGATACGCAAGCCGAGATCGACCGCCTGTGGTCGGCGCTGACCGCGAATGGAGGCGCGCCAAGCCGCTGCGGCTGGCTGAAGGACCGCTTCGGCCTTTCATGGCAAATCATCCCGTCGATGCTTGATGAAGCGATGGCGGACCCGGCGCGCGCGGCGCGGGTGATGAGCGCCGTCATGCAGATGTCGAAGATCGATCTCGCCGCAATTGAACACGCCGCAAAAGGATAGGAGGAAGAAAATGCCTTATGTCGATGGTTATCTGATCGCCGTGCCGAACGCCAAAAAGGAAGAGTATCGCGCGATGGCGGAAGAAGCCGCGCCGTATTTCAGGAAGCATGGCGCGCTTCGCGTCGTCGAGTGCTGGGGCGACGACGTCCCCGAAGGAAAGCTCACCTCGTTTTCAATGGCGGTGAAACGCGAGGCGAGCGAATCCGTGGTTTTTTCCTGGATCGAATGGCCCTCGAAAGCGGTGCGCGACATCGGCATGAAAAAGGCGATGGACGAAATGATGGCGAACAGCTCGATGACGCCCGACAAGGTTCCCTTCGACGGAAAGCGCATGATCTTCGGCGGTTTTCAGTCGATCGTCGAGGGCTGACGGGCATTCCATTCGGCGCGCGTCATTTCGAAATACAGCGACGGCCGCGCGCCGCCGCCGGGCGTTCTGCTTTCGATTTCGCCGAGCAGGCGGAACCCGATCCGTTCGAGAAGCTTCCTTGTGCGGATATTGTCGAGCGCCGCCGTCTCGCAAATAAGATCGACGCCGATCGCCTCGAAGAGCCATCCGAACGCCGCCGCGGCGCCGGCGCCGCCGGCCCCCGCATTTTGCCGGTCCGGCCGGATCGCGCCGCCGAGTTCGGCCGCCGCGTATTCCGGCCAGATCTGAATGTCGTGATAGGCGGCAAGGGCGCCCGCTTCATCGAATTCAAGCAGGAGAAGGCCCTCGCCGCGCGCCTGTTCCTCGATGTGGCGCGCAATGAATTGGCGCGTCGCTTCGACGGTGACCAGTTTGGGCAGCGTATAGATCGGCCCCGAGACAAGCGGGTCGGCGACCAGCGCATGAAACGCCGCCGCATCTTTTTGCGAGGCGAGGCGGCGGCGGCTGCTTTCGGGAAAACCGACCGCGCGCACGGCGGCTCGGATGGCGGCGGCCTTTTCCGGCGCGGCGTTGATGCGGGTCAGCGGGATGTCGGCCATCGCGGAAGATTATCCGCGCGCCCGCATCGCTGTCAGCCGCCGGGCTCAGTAATAATAGCGGCGGCGGATGTCGCTCCTGACGACCGCGCGGCCGATCGGCCACAGCGCAAAACCGGCGAGCTTGAAATGCGCCCATGCGAAAGGCAGGCCGATAATGGTGATCCCGAGCGCCAGCGCGGCGAAGAAATGGCCGAGCGCCAGCCACCAGCCGGCGAAGATGAACCAGACGATATTGCCGAGAAAGCCGAGCGGGCCCGTGCCGATGTCCTCGCCGTAGAACCGGTCGCGATCGACGGCGCGAACGCCGAACGGCCACAGCGTATAAACGCCGTTGTCGAAGGCGGCGCGCGCGAAGGGAATGCCGATGATCGTCACTGCCATGATCAAGGCGGCGACAAACCAGCCGAGGGCGGCGATGGCGCCGCCGGCGACCAGCCAGAGGATATTGAGAACGAACGACACCGGATCGAGGGCGTCGTTTTCGGCGATCGGATGGTCGCGAAGCATGGGGCGTCTCCTTCTCATCCCAATATAATGCGCCGCCGGGGAATTTCACGCGCCCTGTCGCGTTGCAGCGTCCGATCGTCGCCAAACCGCGGCCCTAAACCCGCCAAACTTGTCGCCGAGCCTGCTCCCCGTGAAAATTGGCGTCGCCATCTTCTGCCTCCTTGCCGCCTCGCCGGTCTTCGCCGGGTCGGCGGACTTTGGGCCGCGCCTGTCGGCGGCCGCGATCGAGCAGACGCACGGGCGCGTCATTTACGATCCATCCTATCAGCGGCTCGCTTATCCCATGGGCGATGTCGCGTCGGATCGCGGCGTTTGCGCCGATGTCGTGGTGCGTGCGTTGCGGACGGAGCGTCTCGACCTGCAGCAGCTTGTGCACGAAGACATGGCGGCGAATTTTTCCGCCTATCCGCATTTTTGGGGGCTGACGCGTCCGGACAGGAATATCGATCACCGGCGCGTGCCCAATCTCGAAATCTACATGACGCGAAAAGGGTGGCGACTGCCCGCCAGCCTCGACCCCAAAGACTACCGGCCGGGCGACATTGTCGCGTGGAACCTGCGCGGGGACACCGGATTTCTTCCGCATATCGGCGTCGTGACGGACCGGATCGGCGCCTCCGGCTGGCCGATGGTCGTGCACAATATCGGCGCGGGACCAAAGCTCGAAGATGTCCTCTTTTCCTGGCCGATGACGGGTCGCTACAGGGTCGCGTCCGATCAGGCGATGCTTACGCAGTAAAGCCGAGCCGGCGGCGAACATCGTCCGCCGTTGCGCCGCCGGCGCGGATCGATCGCAACGTCCGCGCATGGTCGCGCTTGGCGAGGCGCTTGCCGTCATCGCCGGAGATCAGCGCATGATGGCGATAGATGGGCGACGGAAGGCCTAAAAGCGCCTGCAGGAGCGCATGAAGGTGCGCCGCGGCGCGCAGGTCCTCGCCGCGAACAACATGCGTCACGCCCTGCAAGGCGTCGTCGCAGACGGACGCAAGGTGATAGCTTGTTCCGGCGTCCTTGCGGGCGATGACCGCGTCGCCGAACATTCCGGGATCGGCGCGTATCATGCGCCTGGCGTCCCCTCCGAGAGATTCCTCGATGAAGGAGAGATCGCCGAAAACGACGCCTGGAATGTTCCGCGCCGCCGCCATCGAAAGGCGCCACGCGAATGGCGCGCCTTCCGCGAGCAGCGATCGCTCTTCTTCGGGGTCAAGCCGCGCGCCGACAAAGACCGGGCCGTCAGGCCCGTCGGCGAGAAGGTGCGGCGCGCGGGCGATCTCGTCGAGGATTTCCTTGCGCGTCTTGAAGCAGCGATAGACGGCGCCCTTGTCGATCAGTCTTTGCAGCGCGTCGCCGTAATCGGCGAAATGATCCGACTGCCGGCGCACCGGGGTTTCCCATTCAAGTCCGAGCCAAGCGAGGTCTTCATAAATCGCTTCCTCGAATTCTGGCCGGCAGCGCCCCCGATCGATGTCCTCGATACGCAGGAGGAATCGCCCGCCCGCGCGCTCAGCGGCGTCGAACGCACACATAGCCGAATAGGCGTGACCCAGATGCAGATAGCCGGTCGGGGACGGCGCAAAGCGGGTGACGAATTCTGGCATGGCGGGTCCCTCGCATCTATCATGTCGCCGATCCATGATCCAAGGGTGTTTGGTTCCCCTGAAGCGCGGGGTATATTGGCCGCGCGGAGGGCGGCAAACATGGCAAGCGATACATCGGTCATCGATCCGGGCGACGAGGGCGGTGCGATAGAGATTGCGCCGGTAGATGTCGTTGGCGCTGCAACCGCGACAGCCGCCGCCGCCTGTCTTTCCTGCGCGGCGGCGATCACCGGGCCTTATTGCTCAACCTGCGGCCAGAGAAATGACGACATGCGGCGCTCGTCGCTGGTGCTCGCCCGCGATTTTCTGAAAGACACCTTCGCGTTCGATTCGCGCATGTGGCGCACGCTTGGACTGATGGCGATCTCGCCCGGTAAGGTTCCGGCGAGTTACAGCCATGGCAGGCGCTCGCGGTACACGCCGCCGGTCCGGATGTTCCTGTTTGTCAGCTTCCTGTTTTTTCTGACCTTCGGCCTTACGGGTACGATGTTTGTCGCGATCGACGTGACCGCGAAAACGCCGGAACAGATAGCGTCGGAAAACGCAAATTATGAAAAAGCGCTAGCCGAGGCAGGAGCGGAAGCGCGCGCGGCGCTGGAAGAAGCGAAAGCCAGCCAAAATGCGGTCGCAATTGACGGCGCCAAGGTCGATTGCGATATCAATCTGAGAACAAGATTTTTCGTGCGGCCGCAGGACGTCTCGTTTGATGAGGCAAAGTGGCGGGCATGCGCTGAAAGCGTTTCAAGCGCGGCGAAAAGCGAGATCGCCGTCAATGACAATTCCGGAGCCACGCCCCCCGCAGCAGGCGAAATCGACGAGAAGGTTATTTTAGGAGGCTTCGACCGCGTCCTTTCCGGGGTCGACCAGATGGTTGCAAATCCGACCGCCTTCAATGCAAGCATCAATGCATGGCTTCCCCGCGTCATGTTTTTCATGGCGCCGGTGCTCGCGCTGATTTTGGGCTTGTTCATTCGCGGCAAGGACGCCTTGTTGTTCGATCACCTTGTCCTGTCGCTTTATTCGCATGCGACGGGTTTTGCGATCATCGGAACGGCGATCATCTTCGCTCATTTTGGCGCGCAGGGCACGTTTGCGGCGGCGATGACGATCTTTGGGGTCTATTTCATCGCGGCCCTGAAACGCGCCTATGGACGCGGCTGGGTGAAGACCATCTATTCCGGCCTGTTCGCGGGATTGATCTATCTGATCGTGCTGTCGACAACCGTCGGCGTCATCATCTCCAACCAAATCTGGCGCGCGGCGGCGTGACGACGATGATGACTTTGTGAATACATCGACGGCGCTAAATAATATGGCGATTAACCAAATGTATACTTTATGAATTCTACCCTGCCGACTGAACCCCGCCACGGGGGAATGGAGGCGGATCATGATCAGATTGATGAATTCCGGCATTGTCGCGGCGATCATTTTCGCCGCCTGGTCTGATCCCGCCCGCGCCTATATCGACCCGGGCGCCGGCAGCCTGATCCTGCAAGGGATCATCGGCGGCGTCGCGGGCGGCCTGTTCATCCTTCGCGCCTATTGGGTCAAAGTCGTCGCGTTCATTTCCGGTGCGTCGGGGCGCGCGGCGCCGGATGTCGCGACCGAAATCGAACCGGCGAGACAGGACCGTTGAGCGCCGATCCGGCGTCGTTTCGCGATCCGGCGGGGCGCGTCTATCGCGAAAACGGACGCTTCTTCCGGACGGTGTCCAACGCCGCCGCCGCGAGGATCGTCGAGCATCCGCGGCTCCTGACGCTCCGTAAGGATATTTTTCCCGACTATACGCTCGAGAAATTCAAAAGCATTGTCGGCCGTCGCGCCCGGCTTGCTGGCGAGAGGGCGGTGACGCGAGCGGGTCGCACGTTGATCGCCTTCGACAGGAAAGGCGCGTGATGCGGGCGCTTCCCGGCAGGTGCTGGAGCAGTCCTGAGCTGTTGACGCTCGCGTCGTCCGCTATCGTCGCATCAATCGCCATCTTCGGCGTCATCATCGATAATCCCGGCGAGGTCCCGCGCGCGGATGTTCTTCGTCCGCTCGCCGTCGGCCTATTTGCGGCGATCCTCATTCCGGCGACATTATTCGCTATCGGCGGCGCTCTGCGATACGTCGCATATGCTTTTCCGATCGCGTTGTTTGCATTCTTCAAATTTCCCGTCTTCATGAACGTTGCGGGATTCTACGGCCTGCATGGCCCGGCGATGATTTACCTGTCGGTTGCGGGCATGCTCGCGATCGTCGCCGCGGCGACGATCGGTTTTTGCCGCGTTGATCCGTCAAAAGTCTCCAAGGGAATTTTCATCGTCGTCGGCGCGATCGTCGTCGCCATGTCGCCGGACGCAATCACATCGATGTTCCGATCCGCTGGGCGAGGCCAGTCCGTCGCCGGCGAGATCTCGTCCGGAATTCCGGCTCCCGTTTTCAGCCGCGCCGACCTTCCTGACATCATCTATATCGTCCCGGACCGGTACGGCTCGGAAGAGACGCTGAAGCGGCAATTCAATCAGGACAATGGCGCGTTCTATGCCGATCTTGAACGCCGCGGCTTTTACGTCGCGCGCGACGGGCGATCGAATTACGCCAAGACTTTTACATCGCTCGCCTCAGCCCTGAATATGGCTGATCTGGCGCCGCTCAATGCAAGGATGGGCGCCGACGCGTGGGAGCGGCGACCGCTTCAACAGCTCATTCGAGATAATGCCGTCCAGCGCATTCTTCGTGGCGCCGGCTATGAATATCATCATCTGGGCAGCTGGTGGGGGCCGAATGCGCAAAATCCGCATGCTGACGCGAACTTCTATGGCGTCGATACGCTCTGGTCGAAGATGTCCGGGTTCGAAAAAGCGATCCTCAGGCTGACGCCGATCGCGATGATCGCCACGGATGGAGCGTCGGCCGAGCGCGTCGAGTGCAGCCGGATCAAGAACCAGCTTGATTATATCGCGGAGGCGCGCGCCAGAACGAGCAAACCCTTGTATCTCTTCGCGCACCTCACCATTCCCCATCCGCCTGTGACGATGGACGAGACCGGCAAATGCCGCAAACACGTATATTACCCATCCGTCGGAACAAGCTGGCCGGAATACCAGAGCGCTTATGCGGGCTATGTCGTCTATCTGAACAAGCGGCTGCTGGAAATATTTGACGCCGCCAAAGAGGCCGACGACGAACGCGGCCTCGTCTTCGTCATCCAGGCGGACGAAGGGCCCTATCCAAAGCGGCTAATGCAGAACGGGTTGATGACAATGCATGATTTCACCGACGGCGAAGTCCGCGAGAAATTCGGCATCATCAACGCGATCTACTGGGACGCCGACGCCTACGACCCGCCCCACCTCGAAGAGACGCCGATCAACAACTGGCGCATTATCCTCTCGAAGATATCCGGCGACGACATATCGCTCATTGATGACGAACGGTCGTGGCTCATGCGTTCCGATACGTTCGTCTATGACGTCAAGGACGTGACGCCGATCCTGCGCCGTTCGTCGCCGCGCGCACCGGAAATTCAGGCGAACTAGGAACAGGCGCGCCGCCGCCTTCCGCCGTTTCCCCCGTCGCGCGAAATTACTGCTGAAAATACAAGAAAAGCGGCGCTTGAACGCCGCGCGTCGCCCCCCCCTCAATCAGGCCGCGTGGGCTTCCATCCGATTCGAACATGGATGAGGCGCACGGCTCTTTGACAGGTAGAGAAGAGAAAACGCGCCGGTCCGGTTCGATGGCGCCGGCTGGCGCGGGTGTAACGTCGTTACGGCGCGGTATGCGACGCTGCGCCTCGCAAAAAAGCGCAGGGCTTCTCCGGAAAGGGTGATGATGCGGCATATTCTGCAACGACCGGCGCAAATGCTGGGTCCGGAACGGGAAGGGCGCGGCGGAACATGCGGTGTTCGAGGCGAAATTCGCGGGGCGTTTCTAGCCCGCGCGCATCAGCACGACGCCGGCGAGAATCGTCACGGCGGAGGCGATGCGCCAGGGCGACGCCCGTTCGCGCAGGACAAAGACCGAAATCAGAAGCGCAAAAAGGATGCTGGATTCGCGAAGCGCCGCGACGGCGCCGATCGGCGCTCTGGTCATCGCCCAGATGATGATCCAATATGCGCCGAGGGACAAAAGCGCGGTCAAGACGCCAAACGGCAGTTCGCGCATGACGGCGACGACGCGGCCCCGCCTTACCGCCGCATAGACAAGCGCGATCGCAAGGCCGTCGAAGACGAACATCCAGACGATGTAAGTTGCGGCGGAGGAGGCTCCGCGCGCGCCGACGGCGTCGACAATGGTGTATCCCGTGATGAACAGCGAAGTTCCAAGCGCCCAGAATACCGCCTTCGCATCGAGCGCGCCGATGGAGCCGCCTTTGAACGACATCAAGGCGATTCCGGCGCAAAGCGTGACGACGCCGGCCCAGACAAAGGGTCCGAGCGTTTCATGAAGCAGGAAAAGCGCGAATAGCGACGACAACAGCGGCGCAGATCCGCGCGCCAGCGGGTAAACCTGGCCGAGATCGCCGGCGGTATAAGCCCTGATCAAAAACAGCTTGTATCCGGTGTGCATCATCGCTGACGCGAAGATCCACGCCCATGTCGCGCCTTCCGGCACGCCGACAAAGGGAAGCAGCGCGAGTGAGATCACGCCTTGTGCGACGCCCAGCGTCGAAATCGAAAAAAACCGGTCGCCGCGATCCTTGATGATCGCGTTCCACGCCGCATGCATGAAGGCGGCGACGAGGACGGCGAAAAATACCTGGTTCGACAACGAGCGCCTAAAGGGTTTGGGGTTCGATCATCGCGGTTCTTTGGGCGGCGGCGCTGCGCAACATCGCCCGCGCCAGTTCGCGCGAGGTCTGGCGCGTTTCTCCCGTCAGCCACAGGCGCATGAAACCGATCAGCATGTCGGCGAGATGAAGATCGAATGAGGGCTCGCGTGTCGCTTCATCAAGCCGAACGCCGATCGCCTCGGCAAGCGCGCGCGTGACCCGCGCCCGAAGCGGCCCATCCAGCAACTCGATCGCGCCGCGCCGGTTTTCGCGAAAATGATCCAGTATGGCGCAAAGCCGTTCTTCATCGACCTTTCCCGCCGCGGCGTCCGCGATCACGCCTAACGGACCGCGCATCGCTTCGATGAGCAGCGAGTCGCGCCCCTCGAAATGCTGGTAAAATGTCGAGCGGGCGACGCCGGCTTCGGCCAGAACATCCGTAATGCGCGGCTTGAGACGTCGCTTCGCCAGCACGAGCCGGCTGAACGCGTTGATGATGAGCGAGCGCGCGCCCGTCAGGTCGTGTGTCATGAAGACCCGTCCGCCGAACTTTTTCCTGGAAAAGTCCGTACCCCGCCGGAGCGCGCCAATCTAGTCTCGGCGCTTCGTCAAGCATCGAATTCGAACGGAGCCGTCATGAACGCCGATAATATAATAGCGAAGCACAACGACCGCTTTGCAGGGTGGCTGATGGCGGCCGCCTCGGTTCTTTCGGTGGTCGTCATGGCGCACCATCCGACCGGGGGAGGCGACATGCGCCTCGTCAATGGGGTGCATGGCGCACTGATGGGACTTATCCTCATCAATATCGTCGGCTTTTTCCGATTTGGGTCGGGCGAAGGTCTGGCGCGGCTCTCAGTTTCGGCCGGCCTTGTCGCCTATGCGGCCGGCATGTTCGGCAATTTGCTCGCCGCGACGATCAACGGCTTTGCGGCGCCGGCGCTGATGGCGCGCGGCGCGTCAAAGGATGTGCTCGGATTCGCCTGGGAGCTTAATCAGGCGCTCGCCTATGAGGCGGTGTACGCGATTTCCGCCGCCTACGTTCTATGGGGGATTGGACTGGTGCGGCGCGGCGCCCGCGCGGTCGGCGTCGCCGGCATCGCGGCGGGCGCCGCGCCCGCGGCTCTGTTGGCGGCAGGAGCGCTGGATATGCATGTCGCCGGCGCGATGATCATTTATGCGGCGCAATCCGCGTTCGCCTTCATTATCGGAATTCGGATGGCGATGACAAAGCCGTGAACCAGGCGGCGTTTCGATCGGGCGTGTCCTGTCTGGATTTGCGTAACCGAGTCCAGGCGGCGGGTGATTTTCCTCATCTTGTTTGCGCCCCCGATGGTTAGCGCCTCGCGCCTGCCGCGCTCCGACAAGTTCGTATACGTTGTAATGGATGCGAAGGAGGTCTTCGACTCCGATCGCTGACTGACTGTCAGCCGCCAGAGCCGCCGACGGTCAAACGGTCGATCTTGATAGTCGGCTGGCCGACGCCGACCGGAACGCCCTGTCCCGCCTTGCCGCAAACGCCGATGCCGGGATCAAGCGCGAAATCGTTTCCAATCATCGAGACGCGCGTCAGCACCGACGGTCCATCGCCAATCAGCGCGGCGTTCTTCAACGGCGCGCCGACTTTGCCGTTCTTCACGCGATACGCCTCGGTGCAGTTGAAGACGAATTTGCCGGAAGTGATGTCGACCTGGCCGCCGGAAAAATTGACCGCGTAAACGCCGTCCTTCACCGAACGGATAATTTCATCCGGGTGCTTGTCGCCCGCGAGCATGAACGTATTGGTCATGCGCGGCATCGGCTGGTGCGCGAAACTTTCGCGCCGTCCGTTGCCGGTGACCGGCACGCCCATCAGCCGCGCGTTCAGGCGGTCTTGCATATAGCCCTTGAGGATGCCGTCTTCGATCAAGACGGTGCGCGAGGTCGGCGTACCCTCGTCGTCGATCGTCAGCGATCCGCGCCTGCCGTCGATCGTCCCGTCATCGATGACGGTGACCCCCGGCGCTGCGACCCGCTCGCCAAGCTTGCCGGCGAAGGCTGATGTTTTCTTGCGGTTGAAGTCGCCTTCAAGGCCATGACCGACCGCTTCATGAAGGAGAACGCCGGTCCAGCCGGAGCCGAGGACCACTTCCATCTCTCCCGCCGGCGCGGGCTCCGCCGTCAGGTTGACGAGCGCCTGCCGCAGCGCCTCGTCGACATAGGCGCGCCACGCCTCGGGCGCGATAAACCGGGCGTAACCCTCGCGCCCGCCAGCGCCGTAAGAGCCTGATTCCTGGCGGTCGCCGTCGCCGGCGGTGACAGAGACATTGAGGCGCACAAGCGGCCTGATATCGCGGATGATTTCGCCGCCGGGACGAACGATTTCGACGGCCGCCCATTCGCCTGATAAAGTGGCGGAGACCTGCCGGACGCGGTTGTCCTTTGCGCGCGCATAGTCGTTGATATCGGCAAGGAGTTTCGCCTTCGCCTCGAAGGGAAGGGCGTCGAGCGGATTGTCATCGGGATAGAGCTTGATATTGGTCCGCGCGGGGCCAGCCGCGAGCAACCCGCCGCGACCGGTCTTGACCGCCTGGATCGCGCCCGCGGCGCGCTTCAACGCCTCCTCGGAGAGGTCCGAGGCATGGGCGTAACCGGTTGATTCGCCGACGACAGCCCGCAGCCCGAACCCCTGATCGACATTGTAGCTCGCGGTTTTCAGCCGGTTGTCGTCAAAGACGAAGGCTTCGGACTGCGAATATTCAAGAAACAGCTCGCCGTCATCGGCCCCTTTCAACGCGTCATCAATGATCGACTGGGTGCGCGCCTGATCGAGGCCCGACTGCTTGAAAAACAGAGATTGGGTCATATCGAAGACCTAAGCGCGGCCAAGCCCTTAGGCAATGGCGCCGGGCGCGCTTGCTGCGACGTTTTTTCCTCGCTCTACGCGGGTGACGCAGAGCGCCGGAACCGCCTATAAGCCTTCCCCAACCATTGACCTTTCCTGTCGGCGGCGCCAAGCCCTGCGACCGGAACGGCGGGCGGCGCGCGGCCGTTCGGCAACGAATCTTGAGGGCCTCATGATGAAATTGAATGCGGGACGGGCGATCGCCGGGCTGACGGCGGCGATGGCGTTATTCGGGGCCGCGGCGGCGGAGACCGGTTATCGCCCGGTCGACGGAGATATTGCGATGCTGCCGGCGGCTTCCAAGCTCGCGGAAGAGGTGCACTTTTTCCACAACCTGATCTTGATGCCGATCATCACCGTCATCAGCCTGATCGTGTTGGCGCTGCTGTTGTGGGTGATGGCGCGATATAATTCGAAGGCCAATCCCGTTCCGCGCAAATTCAGCCACAATACGCTCGTGGAGATTATCTGGACCGGCGTTCCCATCATCATCCTCATCGCCATCGCGCTTCCCTCGTTCGAATTGCTCTTCAAGGAAGACGTCATTCCGGACGGCAAGCAGATCGTCGCTGACGCTGACGGTGCGACCAATGTGTTCACCTTTGACAATGATTTTCCGGCGAGCCGGATGGTCGCCGCCGACCGCCATGTGCAGGTTTTTCTCGGCAACGCTTCCGGCGGCGTCGGGCTGACGCCCGGCAAGGATTACCAACTCGAGGGCCTTGGCTCCCCCAAGGTGTCGGTCAAACTCGCCCAAACGCCTAAAGCGGGCGACCGTCTTGTCGTGCGCATGGGCCGCAGCCTTGTCGGCGCCGGCGACAATCGGGAAATCGCCCTTGCGCCGACGATGACGTTGAAAGCGATCGGCTTTCAGTGGGGCTGGACATACTCCTATCCTGACTTCGGCGATTTCGAGTTCACCGCGAGCATGACGCCGAAAGAGGCGACGACGCCGGAGCTTTACCGCTTCGAAACCGACAATCATGTCGTTGTGCCGGTCGGCGAGACGATCCGCGTGGTGACGACTGCGCGCGACGTCATTCACGCCTGGGCGCTTCCCAATATGGCGATCAAGATCGACGCGGTTCCGGGCCGCCTCAACGAGACCTGGTTCAAGGCCGACAAGGAAGGCGTCTATTACGGTCAGTGTTCGGAGATTTGCGGCGTTCGTCACTCGGCGATGCCGATAACGGTCGAAGTCGTGTCGCGCCCGGCGTTTGAGGCCTGGGTCAACGCCAAGCGGGTTGAGTCCGGCATGGAGCCGATGTTCGGCGCGATCGCGTCGGTTGAACCGGAGTCAAAACTCGCCGACGCAGCTTCAGCCGTCAGCGCAGCGCAATAATCAAGGGCAGGGACAGGAATTCACATGGCTCACGATCACTCGCATGCCGGTCACGATCACGCCCATGGTCATTCGCACGACCATTCGCATGATCACACGCCCAAGGGCCTTGCCCGCTGGCTGTTCTCGACGAACCACAAGGACATCGGGACGCTCTATCTGATCTTCGCGATCTGCGCCGGCATTTTCGGCGGCGCCCTTTCCGGTCTGATGCGCGCCGAACTCGCCGAGCCCGGCATCCAGATCCTGACCGCCTTCGTCGCCTCGGGCAGCGAGGCCGAGGCCGAGAACTTCTACAACGTTCTCATCACCTATCACGGGCTCATCATGATCTTCTTCATGGTGATGCCGGCGCTGATCGGCGGCTTCGGCAACTGGTTCGTGCCGATCATGATCGGCGCGCCGGACATGGCTTTTCCGCGGATGAACAACATCTCGTTCTGGCTCTATGTCGCTGCCGGTATCCTCGCGACGATGTCGATGTTCGCGCCGGGTTATGGTCAATATTTGGGCTTCGCCGGCGGCTGGGTCCTCTATCCGCCGCTCTCGTCGAACACGGGCCATCCGGGGCCGGCGATGGATCTGCTGATCCTCTCGATTCACCTCGCGGGGGCCTCGTCGATCCTTGGCGCCATCAACTTCATCACCACCATCTTCAACATGCGCGCGCCGGGCATGACCTTGCACAAGATGCCGCTCTTCGCCTGGTCGGTGCTGGTGACGGCGTTCCTGCTCGTCCTGTCGCTGCCGGTTCTCGCCGGCGCGATCACGATGCTGCTGACGGATCGCAACTTCAACACGGCCTTCTTCAATCCGGCTGAAGGCGGCGACCCGCTGCTGTTCCAGCACCTCTTCTGGTTTTTCGGCCACCCGGAAGTTTACATTCTGATCCTGCCGGGCTTCGGCGTTATTTCGCACATCGTCTCGACCTTCTCGAAAAAGCCGATCTTCGGTTATCTCGGCATGGCCTACGCGATGGTTGCGATCGGATTTGTCGGCTTCATCGTCTGGGCGCACCACATGTATACGGTCGGCCTCACGGTGAACATGAAAGCCTATTTCGTCGCCGCGACGATGGTCATCGCGGTGCCGACCGGGATCAAGATCTTCTCGTGGATCGCAACGATGTGGGGCGGCTCGATCGAATTCCGCACCCCGATGATCTGGGCGATCGGATTCATCTTCCTCTTTACGCTCGGCGGGGTCACTGGCGTCGTCCTCGCCAATGCCGGCATCGATCACTACATGCACGACACCTATTACGTCGTCGCGCACTTCCATTACACGATGTCGCTCGGCGCCGTATGGTCGATTTTCGCGGCGTGGTATTACTGGTTCCCGAAAATGACCGGGAAAATGTACCGTGAATGGCTCGGCAATCTGCACTTTGTGTTCATGTTTGTCGGCGTCAATCTGGTGTTCTTCCCGCAGCATTTCCTCGGTCTGCAGGGGATGCCGCGCCGCTACATCGATTATCCGGAAGCTTACGCGCACTGGAACATGGTGTCGTCGATCGGTTACGCGGTGACGCTTGTCGGCATGATCGTTTTTGCGATTTGCATGTTCGACGCCTTCTTCGTTTACCGGAAAAAAGCGGCGTCCAATCCGTGGGGCGAGGGCGCAACGACGCTTGAATGGACGTTGCCTTCGCCGCCGCCGTTCCACCAATTCAACGAGCTGCCGCGCTTCGACAAGGGCGGCGCCCACGCCTTCCACTAGGCGCAACGAAACAAGCAAATCCGACAACCCCGGCGGGCGACCGCCGGGGTTTTTCGTGCTGCAATGCGGGATATTTTGGTTCTGGCCGCGCCGGATGAATATGGTTAAATTTCACCGCAGGACAGCTTCAGGCAGCTGTTTGTTTGAGCAGCAAAGGAGAGGGGCGACATGCTCGGAACAATTCTCAACGACGTGATCAACATCTTCAAGTCGACCTTCATGGGCGGCGATATCATCAGCATCGTGATCGCCGCCGGTTCGGTCATTATCGCGGCTTTTGTCATGCAGCGCGGCACGCAGATCGGATCGATGACGCTCCTGTCTCTGGTCTTATTCGCCTTCGGCGGTTTTGTCCGGGGTGTGATGCGCGGACCGGTGGCCTCGGATGGCGGCTCCGTCGCCAGTCAGACCGGCGGGCGGGCGGCCAGTCAGATCAACGCCAGCATCGGCCAGTTTTACGATCTGTCGGCGGGGACGCTGCTTGCCTATTTCATCGCCTTCATGCTGCTGATTTTCCTCGTATTCGGCGTAAAGGCGGCGCTCAATCGGGGTTGATCGGACGAATCTCCCAACGCGGGTAGCGCGGTCAAATCGCCGCCCCCGCGGTTTGGCGCTTTGCATTTGAACCGCGCCAGGCGTTCGGGCATAAGCGCTGGCGATGACCGACATCCCCACGAGATCTGCTTTCGCCGGGCCGAAAGACTATTTCGCGCTGCTGAAGCCGCGGGTGATGTCGCTCGTCATCTTTACCGCGCTTGTCGGCATGGTCGCGGCGGTCGCCGGCGGCGCCTCCATTCAACCGGGCTTGGCGGCGGCGTCGCTGCTCGCGATTGCGGTCGGGGCCGGCGCGTCGGGGGCGCTCAACATGTGGTGGGACGCCGATATCGACGCCGTGATGGCGCGGACGGTCAGTCGCCCCATTCCGCAGGGGCTGGTGCCGAAATCGGAAGCCGCCGGATTTGGGCTTTTGCTCAGCGCCCTTTCGGTCGCGCTATTGGCGCTGGCGTCGAATTATGTCGCCGCTGGGCTTCTTGCTTTCACGATCTTTTTCTACGTCGTCATTTATTCGATGTGGCTGAAGCGCTCGACTCCGCAGAATATCGTCATCGGCGGCGCGGCCGGCGCGCTGCCGCCCGTGGTGGCCTGGGCCGCCGCATCTGGCTCGGCGCCCCTCGACGCCTGGATCCTGTTTCTGATTATTTTTCTCTGGACCCCGCCGCATTTCTGGGCGCTCGCGCTCTATCGCGAAGGAGATTATGCGCGCGCGGGCGTTCCGATGATGCCGAATGTCGCAGGCGAAAGCTCGACGAAGAGGCAGATTTTCAGCTATTCAATCATGCTGGCGGTCGCCGGCGTCGCCCCCTATGCGACGGGCCTCGGCGACGTATTATATCTGGCGACATCGTCCGCGTTCGGCGCCGGCTTCTTGATGCTGGCGTGGCGCGTGTTGAAATCGCCGCCGAAATCGAAAGAGGCGCCCAAGCAGCTGTTCGCCTTTTCTATTCTCTATCTGTTTGCGCTATTTGCCGCGCTGCTCGCCGAGGATTTGTTTGCGCTTTATGCCTGAGATTGACTTGTCGCCCGAAGAAAAGAAACAGCGCAGCCAGCGCAATGTCGCCATCGCGCTCGGCTTGACCGCCTTTATCATTGTCGTCTTTCTGGTCACCATCCTGAAAATCAGCGGCAATATCGATGGGACGCCGTGATGGCGGGCGCGGCCGGTTCAAAAAATCGCCGGACGGCCTCGATTGCGGCCGGCGTCGTCGCGCTGATGGTCGGCCTGTCATTCGCTGCGGTTCCGGCCTATCGCGCATTTTGTCAGATAACCGGTTTTGACGGCACGACGCAGCGCGCCGAGAAAGCCGCTGACCGCGTCCTTGAGCGCAAGATCACCGTCCGGTTTGACGCAACCGTCAATGAAGGCCTCGACTGGACGTTCAAGCCGGAACAGGTCGATCAGGTCCTGCATGTCGGCGAAACCGGGCTTGCCTTTTTCAGCGCCCGCAACCTGACCGATCGGGCGGTGACCGGACGTGCGACCTTCAATGTCCAGCCGGCCAAGGCCGGCATCTATTTCAAGAAGATCGAATGCTTTTGCTTCACCGAGCAGACGCTGAAGCCGGGCGAGACCGCCTCGATGCCGGTCACCTATTTCGTCGATCCTGAGATCGCATCCGACCCCAATCTTGACGACGTGCAGACGATCACCCTCGCTTATACCTTTTTCCCTTGGGATGACGGGGGAGGCGCGGCGGTCAAGGGGGTCGAATAGGCGGGATTGTCGCAGCGGGGCGTCGCAGACGGGGCTTGGAAAGCCGGGCCGTAGAGGGCTATAGACGACGCCAAACCCGCGCGTTTCCGGAAAAGTGTTTCGCGGTTTTCCGGCAAGAAGCTCGCGAACTTTCATTTGGGCGTTTTCGGACGGCGAACCGCTGACACTTCGCCGCGAGGACGCCCGGCTACGAGGGCTGTTTCGATGTCTGGAGCCGAGGTCAAGCACGACTACCATCTCGTCAATCCGAGCCCGTGGCCGATTTTCGGCTCGGCGATGGCGACACTGATGATGTTCGGCGCCGTGATGTGGATGAAATCCGGGGCGGGCGAGCCCGGCCTCGCCTTCGGCGCGCCTGACGCTGCCGGCAATTATCCTTTCCAGATGAAAGGCAACTGGCTGTTCCTGATCGGATTTTCCGGCATCCTTCTCACCATGATCGGATGGTGGCGCGATGTCATCAAGGAAAGCCTCAACGGCGAGAGCACGTCGCTCGTTATTCGTCTTGGCCTTCGTTACGGGATGATTCTCTTCATCGCCTCGGAAGTGATGTTTTTCGCGGCGTGGTTCTGGGCGTTTTTCGGCGCGGCGCTATTTCCCGGCGCGCGCGACGCGATCATCCTTGCGGATGGCGCGCAAATGCTCAATCTCAATGGCGATCCGGCGTTTCTTGGAAACGATTTCCGTCAGCATTTCACCGGCAATGTCTGGCCGCCTGTCGGCATCGAGCCGCTGAACGCGTGGGGCCTGCCGCTCATCAACACGCTGATCCTGCTATTATCGGGCACAACCGTCACCTGGGCGCACCATGCCGTCGTGCACAATGACCAGAAGGGCCTGGTTCAGGGACTGCTCGTCACCATCATTCTCGGGGTTTTCTTCACCTCATTGCAGGCGATCGAATATTCCGAAGCGCTCAATGAAGGCATGTTCAAGTTTTCGGGCGGCGGCATTTACGGCGCAGCGTTTTTCATGGCGACCGGCTTCCATGGCCTTCACGTCATTATCGGGACCATTTTCCTGACGGTCTGCCTGTTCCGGGCGCTGGCGCATCAGTTCACGCCGGACCGCCATTTTGGCTTCGAGGCGGCGGCGTGGTATTGGCATTTCGTCGACGTGGTGTGGCTCTTCCTCTTCGCCTTCATCTACGTGCTCGGCAATCAGGGCCTGCTGTCCTAAGACGGCGGGCGGTTCAGGAAGGGAGGGCTTTCCGATGAAAGGCCTCGTTAAGACGGCCGCCATTGCGGCGGGTTTTCTCCTCTCGGGATGCCTTGTTTCTGAATCGCCCCTGTTCGACGCGTCGAACGCGGCGTCAACGCCGTTGGCGGCGGGATCTTATGACGCCTGCTCCGGATCGTCGGCCGAGAGCGCCCCTGACTGCAACCCGATGACGATCGAGGTCGGCGCTGACGGCCTTTATACGCTTGCCGTCGAAGACGATCGCATCGAGGCCCGATTCCATGATCTTGGCGCCGGCGACTTTGCGATCCAGATGACGGAAGGCGAAGACGACGACTTCATGTATTATTGGGGAAAGCTCGATAACGGCGCGATGAAGATCACTTTGCTCTGGTGTTCCGATCTGCCGCGCGCACTCGTCGACAAGCTCGTCGAGGACGGATCGGTCGAGGCTGACAAGGATTATTCGACCTGTACGGTGAAATCCGCAGGCGCGGTCATCGCCGCGGCGAAATCCTACGCGGCGGGCGAAGCGGTG